>CANCJZ010000184.1 GCA_947378465.1 Flavobacteriaceae bacterium | reverse complement strand
GTTCAGAGTTCAGTTTCAGTGTTCAGTGTTTGTATTCAGTGATCAGTGATCAGTATTCAGTGCTTAGTTTGTTAGTATTGTTATATTTATTAATCAATTAGCATTTAAAGTTTACTATGATTAATTTTAAAGGATAAGTTATAGTTTTGATTAGTATTCACAATTCAGATTGTTGGTTAGAATATGAGATTATAAAAATAATGAATTACTGAATTCTATTAAGTATTATATATGTAAATAATTAATTACTTAAAATGTGAAAATTATTTTGCTTAACAGTATCTCTTAAATTAGAATCTAGAAAGAATAAAAAAAATAATTACTAAATAATAAATACAAAACACAAAACACAAAACACATCAATAATAATTACTGACGACTGTTTACACGTCCCTATAATAACTGACCACTGACCACTGACCACTAAATACTCGCCCCTATAATAACTGACCACTGATCACTGAATACTGATCACTGAAAACTAATCGTGTTTCCCATCATAATACAAATGCCATTTCCCTTGTGCTTTCATCACTTGTTCAATAACTTCTCGAACAGCACCTCTACCGCCATTTTTATGAGAAATATATCTTGATATCGCTTTAATTTCAGGGCTAGCATCTTGAGGGCATGTTGGTAAGCCTACTAATTTCATAACGTGATAATCAGGAATATCATCACCCATATACAAAACATTTTCAGGTTTGATTTGGTACAGTTCTATATATTCTTTGAACGTTTCTACTTTATTTGGGCTGGCCAAATGAATATCGTGAATCCCTAAGTTTCTCAATCGTATGCGAACTCCTTCATTATTTCCCCCTGAAATGATACATACATTATAACCGCTTTCTAAAGCCGCTTTCATAGCAAATCCATCGCGGATATTCATAATGCGAAGCATTTCCCCTGTTTGAGTTACGTGTACCGAGCTATCGGTTAATACGCCGTCCACATCAAAAATAAAAGTGTCAATATGGTTGAGTAGTTCTTTATAATTTTTTTCCATGATCAATGATTGATTTGGTTAGGATTTTATATATTTCTTTATGATTTTCATCCGTCAACAAAGCCAAATGCTTATTGATGGTGATGGTATCGTTGCGTTTAGCAGGACCTGTTTGTGCTTCTTGAGGCGAAAGAGTTTGTATTTTATTCGCAGTTTCTGTAATCAATGGCTTTAAGATATCAAAAGGTACCTTATAAGTATCGCATAACTCATTACCCAATTGATACAGATGATTTACAAAATTACTTACAAATACCGCCGATACGTGAAGTGATTTGCGTTGCTCCGAATCAATAGAAAAGACCGCATTGGATATAGAATGTGCCACTTGCTCCAGTACTTGGTAATCATCAGTCTGTTCTGCTTCTAAACAAATAGGAATGATACTAAAGTCTACAGCTTTGTTTTTTGAAAAAGTTTGCAAAGGATAAAAAACAGCGCGTCTGTTGTTTGCATTCAGATCCGTAAGCGCACAACTCCCTGAGGTATGAGCGACTAATTGGTTATTAAACGGCAAATGATTTGAAACTTCAGCAATGGCATTATCTGAAACGGCAATTAAATACAAATCGGCTGCTTTGAACGCAGTATAATCCGAAATGATTTTGGAAGGTTCAACTAAAGATTCAAGATTTTCTTTTGTACGAGCAAATACTTGAACGAGTTCTAAATTAGCAGATTTGGATACCGCTTTAATCAAGTGCTGTGCAACATTTCCAGAGCCTATAATGGATATTGAAATCATTTGGCTAAAGTAATGAATTCGCTATAAATTCTACAAAATTATTTTAATCGATAGGCAACAATACTGTTTTCACCACCCGTACCACCAAAGGCACTTAAAGTTTGAGTCGTTCCACTATAATCTGTTGCTCCTGCAATATAGTAATAGGTTTTGGTAGAAGGTACATTCAAAATAATAGTTCCTGTAATCATTGAAAAACGTGTATTGGCAATATAGTTTCCGCTGATATATGTAGCTCCTACAATATCGGCTGTTGGAGTAGGGTTAGCGCCTGAACTAGTAGAAAACGAACTTCTAAGCCAAAAGAAAGAAGAGCTGGAGGCCAAAGTACCAAGTGTATTAGTCATCAGCATCGTCACATTAACCGCATATTTCCCTGCAGGTAAGGTAATATAACTTCCTGTTTGCAAAAAGTTTGAGGTATTATAAGGAATGTTAACCCCAGAAGATAAATTCCCTGTAACATTTTCAATTCCATTATCCATCCAAGTGGCAGCCCCTGTAGCATCAGAAGTTAGGATTCTGTTGTTGGCTTGGGTGCCATCCGTAATTTTTATTTTTCCATTAACTTCTAACTTTTGACCAGGAGTAGTAGTGCCAATTCCCACATTACCATTATTGATTACGGTAAGTTTTGGTGCATCATTAGTGGTCAAATGAACAGCAGCGGTTGAACCTCCATAAGTACCAAAATCAACATCATCGGCATTACCAGCAAAACTTCCCAAATACCCTTTAGGAGTTCCATTTTCAGAAAAAGTAAGATACAAACTATTAGCTCCATCAAAAGTGGCAATATTACTATTGGTTGTTGATTTCACCGTTAATGGAGTTCCAGGAGTAGCGGTACCAACACCTACATAATCTGTAAGAGTTGTAGGAGACAATTGACCAGAACCATTTCTAGTCCAATAGGAAGAAGCTGATGCAGGAGTTTGCCAAGAAGCAACACCATTAGCATCAGAAGTCAATACTTTCCCATTGGCTTCATTACCGTCCGACATTTTGATATGACCAATGATATCCAATTTTTCCATAGGAAACATATTCCCTATACCAATTTTACCATTCAACACCGAACCCATATTTGTTCCATAGATTACATTGCCAATAGACAATTGACTGTCCGATGTGGTTATTGCCACTTGGGCGTTATTTCCAATTCCTATATTGTTGGTTCCAGTAGTAAGATTACTTAATGCCGAATTTCCAACTGCTACATTATAACTTCCATCAGGATTGTTCAATAGGGCAGAAGCACCCACAGCGGTATTATAATTCGCTTGATTGTTCAACAAAGCTTGACTTCCAATAGCGGTATTGCTATTACCAGTACTTACATTAGAAAGTGCTCCGTAACCTGAGGCAGTGTTGAATTGTCCATAGCAATTTTTAAGCGAGTTTACCCCAGTTGCAGTATTATAAAAACTTCCAGTACTTGAATTTAAAGCATAATGTCCTAAAGCGGTATTATAATCCCCATAGGTTTGCATTTCAAGGGCTTTGAATCCATTAGCGGTGTTGTAATTACCAGTAATGTTGGCGCGAAGTGCATTTCCTCCAATGGCAGTGTTTTCCATTCCACTTGAGTTCATATTTAAGGCGGCATTTCCAACGGCTGTTAAGGAACCTCCAGTAGTATTGCTGTATAAAGTATCGCCACCAACTGAAGTATTATAATTTCCTGAAGAGTTTAAGTATTGCGATTGAAATCCTATGGCAGTATTATTAGCCCCTCCTTGATTACTATAAAGGGTATTGTATCCAATGGCAGTATTGTTATTTGACGTATTTAGTTTTAAAGATTGAAAACCCAAAGCGGTATTGTTATTACCTGCATTACCATCGCTCATCGCACTATAGCCAAACACACTATTATTATTCCCGCTTGAATTGGATTTTAACGATTGATAACCATTAGCAGTATTATAGCTTCCATCAGTAGCAGTTCGCATAGCTTCAAATCCTGTTGCTGTATTTCCATTACCAATTGAATTTTGTAGCGCATAAGCTCCAACAGCGGTTGTATTATTACCACCTCCCATTTGTATAGCGAAAAAACCAATTGCGGTATTATATCCACCTCCATAAGCATTAAACAATGATTGATATCCTACTGCTGTATTTCCTCCACTATTATTACTATTAAACATCGACTCATGTCCAATTGCAGTATTGCTAAATCCTTGATTAAAAAAAAGCGCATTATATCCCATAGCGGTATTATAGGAGCTGTGATTTGAAGCCCCCATCGCTCCATATCCAAATGCGGAATTATTATTACCACTCATTTGACCGTATAATGCATGATAACCAGACGCGGTATTATTATTTCCATCAAAATTAGTTCGAAGGGTTTCGAATCCTAATGCAGTATTTCCAGCACCGTTATTTTCTCTCAGAGCTGCTGTTCCAATGGCGGTCAATCCATTTCCATTACTACAATTCAATAAGGTTTCGCTTCCTAAAGTAACATTGTTAAAGCCACTGTTCAATCCCCATTGCGACATATATCCAATAGCAGTATTGTTAGCCCCATTAGCTGCTTGTGATCCTGCATTATATCCCACAGCAGTATTTTGACTTCCTTGATTCATCAACAAAGCTTTATAACCTATGGCGGTATTATAAGCAATATGACTTCCCGCTTCCAAAGCGCTACATCCTAATGCGGTATTTCCATCTCCTGATGCTAAAGCCAATAATGATTGATAACCAGTTGCGGTATTGAAATTTCCAGAATAGTTATAGCGCATCGATTGATAACCAACACCGGTGTTTTGCTGTGCATTGCCATTATCGTGCAAGGAAAAAGCTCCTACAGCAGTGGTTTCATTTGAATTACCATTGTATAAAGATTCGGTTCCAATAGCAACATTATTTGTTCCATATCGTGAAAAAAAAGCTTGATTTCCAAAAGCAGTATTCGAAGTAGCAATGGTTCCTGAAAATAAATTATTTCTTCTAAAAACTACATCATTATTATCCGTAGTTCCCATAAAATTATAACTGGAATTAGTGCCTGAATTCCCTAACAATCCCCAATCAGTATCATTACCAATGGTTTTCCATTGTAAGGCATTATAATCCCAATAATAAAAGCCAGGAACATAAGAACCACTAGCAGTTGTTAAATAGACTAACATACTGTGTTGGGAAGCGGAAGGATTGATTGTAGGGAAAGCATCAATCTTTGGAATTAATATCCCATCATTATTGGATGGAGTAGATTGATTGCTAGCTTTGATTTCTAGGGTTGCGTTGGGAGTAGTGGTGTTGATACCTATTTGACTAAATGAATAACAGCTACTCAATAAAACTATAAAGGAAAAATAAAGGTGTTTCATATACTATTTTGTTATTATAAAATAGTAGATTTAAGGCAGTACAAATTTAAAGATAAATGTTTTACTGTCAATACCTTTTTGTGCAAATAGGCTTATTTATTCTCAGTATAATTTAGGAATTGTTTAAGTTGTTTTATTGAAGGTTGTATGTTTGAAGGTTGTAGGTTATAATTCGTCAGTAGTCAGTGGTCAGTAGTCAGTTATATTGTATAGGTTCTTTTGACTACTATGTTTGGAATTTGGAATTTAAATTTTGGAATTTAAATTTTGGAATTTATTACAGAAACTTTGCAACTTTAAAAAACTAAATCCTATGCAATATTTGAATTTCAGGTTTTACAACAACCCCAGCATCCACCATATCCTCTTTGAGTTTAGGATTGTTGAATACACTATGAACAGCCTCAATACTAGGAGCATTAAATAGAATCGTAATTTTATTAGGATTATTAATATCGGAATACATATTGATAAGTTTAAAACCAGCAATAGTACGAATTGGTTCGTATTCGTCAAACGAATTCTTCCAAGCTTTATAATCGCTTACTACGTGATTGATTAAAACTGTTATCATAACTATTTGATACGATTTAAGATTTTTATTTCTGTATTACTGATTACACCGCCTTTTTTCATTCCTTCTTTAATTACCTCACTATTAAAAAAAGATTCCACCACATCCGCATTTGGAGCGTCGATTATCAAAACAATCTTATCTGGATTATTTACATTGGCATATACTGCAACTTCTGTAAAACCATTTTCATCTCGAAAATATTTCAAACTATCGAAGTTGGCTCTCCATGCCAAAAAATCATTTACTTCCTGGGATATTAA
>CANCJZ010000183.1 GCA_947378465.1 Flavobacteriaceae bacterium | reverse complement strand
AACCATTCTTCACAGCCCTGTTATCCAACCTTTAGCTGACATTAGAGTTTGCGACACTTATGCTTTACCAGCTCTTCCTTTAGGAAATTACTTTACTGCTACTGGTGGAACAGGTACGATGCTTAATGTTGGGGATGTATTGAACCACGATCAAGTTGTTTATGTGTATGCTGAAACTACTACTACTCCAAAATGTACTGCTCAAAAAAGTTTTAATGTTGCTATATTCAATGTTGATCAATTACCTGATGTAACCATTTGTCACAGCTACACCTTACCTACTTTAGTGCATGGTAATTATTATAACGGAACTGGTGGAACTGGTGGAATGGTGCCTGCTGGTACCGTACTTACTGCTACAAAAACTGTATACATTTTCGCTCACTCTACATTTACATCCAATTGTACAGACGAAACTTCATTTAAAGTAACCATCATTGATACTCCAGTGGCTCATACTGTGCCATTAGCAAACAGAACTACTTGCGACGAAGACGGAACCAACGACGGTAGTACTAATTTCAACTTGACTACTTTCAATTCAATAGTATTAGGAAATCAAACAGCTCCTGAATTCAGCGTAGTATATTATAATTCTTTTAATGATGCTAACAATAACCTTAACCCTGTAACCTCATCTACTCATCCCACTGTTTATGTAAGAGTAAACAATAGTTTGGCTCCAAATTGTTACGACATTCAACCAATTTCAATTATTGTGAATCGCTTACCAGTTCCTACACCTAAAGACGGTATCATTTGTATCAATAGCAAAACAGGACAAGTATTAAACCCATACATGATTTATAGCGGATTATCAGCAACGAACCATTCGTTCCATTGGTACAATGCTCAAGGAACTGTAGTTGGTACTTCAAGCAGCTACCAAGCACTTGCACCAGGGGTTTACAGTGTTGTTGCTGTAAATACTGCTACAGGATGCGCTTCACAACAAGTAAGTGTAACCGTAACAGGATCAGAGCCAGCAGTAGTAGCCTACAGCGTAAGTGAGGATTTCGTAAACAATCAAACAGTTACAATTGAAGCTACTGGAACTGGTGACTATGAATATGAATTAGATAATGGTGACTTCCAAAACAGTCCAGTTTTTGACAATGTAGAATCAGGATTCCATACCATTACTGTAAGAGATAAAAATGGTTGCGGTCAAACAGTAACAGAAGCAATCGTTGTAAATTACCCTAAATTCTTCACTCCTAATGCAGATGGTGTTAATGACACTTGGAACATTGTGGACCTCAAAAAACAAAGCGCTGCTACTATCTTAATATTCGATCGCTATGGAAAATTCATCACCGAAATCAAACCTGACGGCAACGGATGGAATGGAAGATACAACGGCAATGAAGCTTTAGCTGACGATTATTGGTTTAGTCTGACCTATAAAAAAGACAATCAAACCAAAGAATTCAAAGCACACTTTGCTCTAAAAAGATAATCCTTTTTGCCCCAAGCGAAAAAAGTTTATACAACCTAACTAAATACCCCCATTTGAACATAAAACCTCGAAGTGCAATTCGAGGTTTTTTTGTATTTATAAACTTCCCTTATTAACGTTGATCGATTTCTAATTGTTTTCTTGTTTTCCCCAACCTCACAGAGGTTTCAACCAGCGTCGGTTCGAGACACGAATCTTTAACGTGATTTAAATGCTCAAAATAGGCCGTCTCAACGAGACTCATTGTTAACTTCAATCATTTTGCTACATATAAGTCTTCCGCAATATCCCACAAAATCTAGCTTCTTGATTCTTGCATCTTGCCTCTTATTAACTTCCCTAAATCCTACAACCCAAATCCTATGATATTCGTTCAATTACATCATAATTATTTTTATGGGGCGCCCTGCGGGCCGGGCTGTCCGCTTTATCTTTTCCTTTTTAAAGAAAAAAGGAAAAGGATACCGCTCCCATCCCTCGCCCAAATCCGCATTCATAAGATGACTTTTGGTAAATACAACAATAATTCTTATCAGACAATTTTAAAAGGCCTTAGGCAGTAGGCTTTAGGCAATAAGCTTCTTTTGAGTTTACACAATCTAATAACTACTCCTAAAAAAAGAGGAAAAAAGGCATCCTTAATACACAACCCAATGACAAATCCCGTGGTAAAAAAACAAATCCAATTGGATGACGACAAAATCCAATTGGATAACGACAACTTCCTATTGGATGGAGACAAAATCCAATTGGATGACGACAACATCCTATTGGATGACGACAACATCCAATTGGATGACGACAACTTCCTATTGGATGACGACAACTTCCTATTGGATGGAGACAAAATCCTATTGGATGACGACAACATCCAATTGGATGACGACAACTTCCTATTGGATGGAGACAAAATCCAATTGGATGACGACAACTTCCTATTGGATGAGATATTTACCTTAGGCTTTGAAATAAAAAAGTAGGTATACTTAGCGAATCCTCATTTTATCACAAATAAAAAACCATCTGTAATAGATGGTTTTTTATTTATAAAATTTTGTCTAAAAATCAATATCGACAATATTGGATTGGTTAATAATAAGAGTAAACTTTATCTACCACTTAATAATTGCACTAGCCCAAGTAAATCCACTTCCAAAAGCGGCCAACACAACCAAATCGCCTTCTTTAATCTTTCCTAATTCCCACGCTTGCGTTAATGCTATAGGAATAGAAGCCGCTGTAGTATTACCATATTTTTGAATATTATTAAAAACCTGATAGTCATTTAATCCAAACTTTTTCTGAATAAATTGAGAGATTCTCAAGTTGGCTTGATGTGGAATCAACATATTTATATCGGAAACTTCCAAATTATTCGCTTTTAATCCTTCATTAATCACTTCTGAAAAACGAACAACGGCATTTTTAAACACAAATTGACCATTCATATAAGGAAAATAACTTTCGTCATTAGGATCGTTATCTTTTAATATATCGGTCACCCAACGTCCTCCCATTCCAGGAGCTAATACTGATAATTCTTTAGCATGCTCTCCCTCTGAATGTAAATGTGTTGACAATACCCCTTTAGTGGCATCTTCTTCTCTACTGATAATTGCTGCTCCTGCCCCATCGCCAAAAATAACAGAAACGCCTCTTCCTCTTGTCGTCATATCCAATCCTATCGATTGCAATTCTGAACCAACAATCAAAATGTTTTTATACATACCTGTTTTAATAAATTGATCCGCAACTGACAATGCATAAATAAAACCAGAACATTGATTTCGAATATCTAATGCACCAACGGTTCTAAGTCCTAATTCTTTTTGTAAACTAACTCCAGGACCAGGAAAATAATAATCAGGCGAAATAGTCGCAAATACAATAAAGTCTATATCTTCATTTGCTAACCCCGATCGTTCAATAGCTATTCGGGCTGCTTTTACACCCATTGAGGTTGTAGTGTCTTCACCTTTGATAACATGTCGACGCTCTTGAATCCCAGTTCGTTCTTGAATCCATTCGTCATTAGTATCCATAATTTTTGACAAATCCTCATTGGTGACTACATTATCGGGAACATAATACCCTAATCCAGTTATTTTTGATTGATACATAACAGTAGTGATTTCTTGTTTTTAGTATTGTATAATTCAATTTTATTTAAAATAAATGCTTCTAAAATGTAAAGATATAGTTAATAGGATAGTTTTTACATTTCAAAAGCAAAAATATCAAGTCATTTACTTAATTACTTTTACGGATTGTCTTCCAGTATTGGTATGCAAATTAATATAGTATGCGCCATTAGAATAAGGAAAATCAAAACTGTATTTTTTAGTACAAGCATCATCAACAGCATCCAATTTTAATTGTTTGATAAATTGTCCTGTTACTGAATACAATTCCATCAACAAATGATCAGTCCCTTTGAATTCAACTTCTACATTTAATTTATCCTTCACTGGATTAGGGGAAACCACTACTTTCAATGGAACACGTGCTAGCTCTTGAAAATTTGAAGTGGCCATAGTCGTGGTCATTTTGTAAATAGTAGTACCACAAGCATAAGCAACATTGTCATTTACAAAAAAGATGCGATTCAAATTACTCCCCACCGTGGTATTGGTCCAAGTAGTACCTGCATCAAAAGTTTCATAAAATCCTGTGTCATGTCCTCCCATCCATCCGTGATTAGCATCAGTAAAACCTACTGCTTGTATTTCAGCCTCAGGTGCATCTTTGGTCACCCAACTGACTCCAGCATCAGTAGATTGAATCAATTTACCCGTATGAGGTGCTAACGACTCTACTGCTCCAAACATAACATTCGGATTACTCGATAATATTTGTAATTTCCACACATAATCCCCTTGTACATCACCGTGAAAAATAGTATTCCAAGTCGCTCCTCCATCGGTTGTTTTCAAAATTATCGAACCTGTAGCATCATTACCGGAAGCAAAACCAGTAGTTTCATCAATAAATAACACTTCCACTAAAGCATTGGCATAAGCACTCATATCAATAAATTGCCAGGTCACACCACTATCGGTTGATTTAATTATATAAGCAGGCGAAAAGTAAGCACCACATCCATAAATAGTAGAAGTCCCTACACAATCCAATCCACAAATAGCTGGAGGATTAGGACTAATAGTCACCAAATTCCACGTAGCACCTCCATCTAATGTCTTATAAAATTCACCATTAAGCGTACCTAAAAACCCAATATTTTCATCTAAAAATTCAATATTTCTAAAATAATGATGACTCCCTAGCATCGTGTTGTTCAGTTGTAAATTCCAAGTTGCCCCTCCATCTGTTGTCTTATACACTGCCGCATAATAACCGTTAGCAGCCCAACCTAAATTTTCATTTAAAAAAAACACATCATCAAATCGTTGCCCATTTAAGTTGGCAGCTATTGAAGCTTGAGGTGCCCAAGTATATTGAGCAAACATAACATTCGTGGCTAATAATAATAGTAAATAAATTGTTCGCATAATTCATTATTTTACAAGTTCAAGACTAACTTCTTTTTTTAATTCTATGTTGCTTTGGTTTTCAAAATAAACCAACTGATTTCCGTAATTCGCTTCTATTAAATAATTATTCCCTCTAAAAAAGCATTGATTAACGATGACTTTGAATGTTGATTCCGTAGTTATTCGCAATTGATGGGGATATAACAAATGATTTACGCCATCAATAGTAATTTCATTTATATCTCCAAATAGAGAACCTATATATTTAGAAGTAGGGTTTTTATATATCGATTCAGGTTTTCCTCTTTGAACAATTTGCCCAGCTTTCATAACCAATACTTCATCAGTAAATGAAAGCACATCAGTACTATCATGAGTAGCAATAATAGTGGTTATTTTTCTTTCCTTAGTATAGGCAAACAACTTTCTGCGCAAACTATTTTTTCTAAAATTATCGATATGGCTAAAGGGCTCATCTAATAATAACAACTCAGGCTCAAGTGCAAGTACACGAGCTAAAGCAACTCGTTGCATTTGACCACCGCTCAAATATTTTGCTTTCACCTGACTGTATTCGGTCATTTCAACTATTTCAAGCAATTCTTGGATACGTTGTTGTTTTTTATCTTTATAAATGTTGGACAAGTATTTACCAACATTTTCAGCAACTGAAATAAACGGCATCAAATCAAAATCCTGCGCTAAATACTTCATAAAATCCATTCCAGGAATTAAATAATATTTTGGCCCCAATACAGCTATTTCATCCCAAAATATCTCTCCTTCATCCAAATCATACAACCCATAAATGAGCTTCAAAATCGTACTTTTCCCGCACCCGCTCTCTCCTATTATCGCTAAATTACTCCCTTTTTCAATTGTAAAACTGCTATTATGAATCGTTTTATCTTGAGAATAGGAAAATATTATATTATTAACTTTAAGCATAGCACAAAAATAATAACTTATTTGACTCATTTTATAAATAAACTTAAGACTTTCTTATAATCTTTTGATATTTAATCAAATGATTGATTT
>CANCJZ010000182.1 GCA_947378465.1 Flavobacteriaceae bacterium | reverse complement strand
CGATATACTATCCCTAGGAAAGTTTAATGGTGATGTGCTACCGATATTTCATCCCTAGTGGATTTTTTGAAAGTGTATGCACAAAATCCTAATGGCTACTACCTAAAATAGTTCTTAATTGAGGGATTGTTCTGTTGTGTCTATTTCATCTTATGAAATGGGATTCCGCGTGAGGGATTGAAGCGGAAATCCTTTTGTTTTTTTTCTTAAAAAAACAAAAGATTGAAGCGGAAAGCCCGACCCGCAGGGGCACGCACTTTTAAGGCAATAGGCAATAGGCAGAAGGCAATAGGCTGTTGTGGGTAGTTTGTATATTGTAAAATGTATATTGTATATTGTATATTGTATATTGACGTTGTGGGTAGTATGTGTGCTGTATACTGTATATTGACGTTGCGGCTATTTAAAGTTGTTATGATTTTGTATATAATACATTGGCGTGGTGGTTGAAATGAAAAAGGCAATCATTGTTGAATGATTGCCTTGGAAGTATTGTAGGGAGGGGGTGTTATTTTAGCTCTAATTTTTCGGCGAAGTAATCGCAGAAATCGCGCATAGTGTCGGCCATTTTTTCATCGTCGGTGGCTCTTTGGAAGGTGTCGGCCATGGCAGTGAGGGTTTGATGAAAGAAAATTTTCATTTCGTCAACGGGCATGTCTTTGGTCCAAAGGTCGATACGAAAGGTTTCTTTTTGATTGCTGTCCCAGATGGAAATCATAAAAGCTTTGGCTTCTTGTTGGGAAACGCCACCGTCTTCGGCGGACCAACTCAAATTTTCAGGGACTTTATTTTCGTCCAATCCTATAGTGAATTTTATTTCGGAGGTTAATTGATTACTCATTTTTTTTGGGTTTGTATTTTGATTTTTCAAATATTTCTTTAGGATCCATTTTCAACATTTGTTGAATCGATACTTCGTTGTTGTCCATAAAGGAACGAACGATTTGCCAACCGATCCATTGACCGATTCTGCCAGGAGATTCGTTGTCGATTTCCAAATAAAATTTGGAGAAAGGGGCCAGATTGACAAAGCGATTTGGGAGTTTGGAATCAGAGCTGTACAGGAGTTTTTTCTGGATGAAATAGGTCCAAATAAAGCTTTCGTTTTCTTGGCTCCATTGGATTTGTTCGGGAGTATAGCCTATTTTTTCGGCATCGGTATATTCTGGAATAAGGATATCTTTGAGGTATAGTTCTTTGCCGGCAGTGATCATAAGAGGTAATAATTCTTTGTCACGAGCAGGAGGTAGAATTCCGAAAGCAAAGCTGGATACTACATCGGGAACGATTTGACGGGGTTCGAAATTTTGCTTTAGATAGGCTGGGAATTCATCGTAAAAGCGGTGGTTTTTTCCAAGATACAATTCTAAAGCAATGATTAGTTTGTCGTGAGCATAAATGGTTTTGTTCAAATAATCCATATCCCCGATAGCGGTATAGATGTGTGGTACTTGTACGGTAGGAAAGTAATATTTGATGTGTTTGAAAAGGTCTTCGATTTGTTCTTTTTGGTTGTCGAAATTTTTATATTTTTTTTCAACTTCTGCATATAATTCTCTCCATTGAGGGTGTTGAATTTTGTCGATCCACACTTGATCAGGGACATCTTTAGGGAAGAATTCGGGGAATTGCATTTTGACTTGCGGAAGGGACTCGGGAGATGCCTCGAAAAAGGCTTGTTCAAAACGAGTTACTTTCATGCTAACAGGGATTTCTTCGATGGCGTTTTCAATTTTTGCTTTTTTATCACAAGAGGAAAAGGCTAAGAGTACCGTTAAAAGAAGGAAGAGTTTTTTCATTTTGAAAAAAGGTTAATTAATCGTTAGGCTTGAATTATTAATATCGGATTAATAATTTATAACGCGGAATGTTATTGTTTAATTTTATTATTTTTGCAAATATACAGTACAGAATTTTAATTTCTCTAAAACCCATGTCTAAAATAAACAGTTTTCAAAGTGAAAAGGTGAACGAATATATCGTGAACTGGTTAAAAAGTTATGTCTCCGGGACCTCAATAAAGGGGTTTGTGGTTGGAATATCAGGAGGAGTAGATTCCGCAGTAACCTCAACATTGTGTGCTCAAACAGGCTATCCTACATTATGTGTTGAAATGCCGATTCACCAATCAGCGAATCAGGTTAGCAGAGGGAGAGAACATATTGAACAATTGAAAGCGCGATTTTCGAATGTAAGTGATGGGGAAGCGGATTTGACGAGTAGTTATGATTTGTTTAAAAAGATACTACCCGAATGTGAAGATGAAGCGAAGTATTACTTGTCCTTAGCCAATACTAGAGCGCGATTACGAATGACTACATTGTATTATTACGCAGGGATTCACAGTTCGTTAGTGGTGGGAACAGGAAATAAAGTAGAGGATTTTGGGGTAGGATTTTATACGAAATATGGCGATGGCGGAGTGGATGTGAGTCCGATTGCGGATTTGATGAAGAGTGAGGTTTATGCCTTGGGAAAGTATTTAAAAATTCCTGAATCGATACAACAAGCTGCGCCTACAGACGGGTTGTTTGGCGATGATCGAACTGATGAGGACCAATTAGGGGCTAGCTATGATGAATTAGAGTGGGCTATGTTGGAAAATGAAAAAGGATCAAAAGCAGATGATTACACTGGAAGAGAAAAAGAAGTGTTTGAAACCTTTAAAAGACTGAACAATAATAACCAACATAAAATGAATCCGATCCCAGTTTGTGTGATCCCTATGAGTTTAAAATAAAAAAAATGCGTAAAAAAAATAAATAATTGTTTTTTTTACTAAATTTACCATTGAATTATAAGAATTTCCCCAAAAAAATTGAATTATGATAAATGTATGCCTAGCTGACAATTATCCTGTGGTACATTTTGGTATCAAATCCTACTTCAAAGACCATCCCGAGATTAGAGTAGTCTCTAATGTTGGAAGTTTTTTGATGATACCAGACGCCTTACGTAACAAGGAGATCAATGTGCTCGTTATTGACTTAGAGCTCGACGGATTAAAAAGTATTTATGAACTGAAAGCAATTATTAAAAAATTTCCTACTACAAAAATTTTAATTTTCACTAGTTTGAATGAACAAATCTACGCGCCTAATGCTATTAAAGCAGGGATTTCAGGGTTTGTGCATAAATCATCCAAATTAGAGACTTTAGGAACTACCATTATTAGAGTCCATCAAGGGATTGTAATGTTGAGCGAGAATATTAAAAAGAATTTAGCTTTAATCGCGAAACAAAACAAATCGGAACGTATTTACAGAAAACTTTCGAATCGAGAGATTGAGGTATTGCGATTTTTATGTGATGGAAAAAAGAATAATGAGATTTCAAAAACGTTAGAACTTAACGAAAAAACGATTAGTACTTATAAAAAGCGACTTTTCCAGAAATTAGATGTTACAAATTTGGTGGACTTAGTGAATAAGGCTAAGACATTGGATATTATCTAAATGAATTATAAATTATGAATTATTGGCCTGAGCAATTTGTTTGGGCCAATTTTTTTATGGGTTCGATTGATTTTCAGTTTGTGTGTGAATTTTTGCTGTGAATTCACGGAATTGTGGGTGATGGTTGTAATGTATAAAAAAACTCGGAATTGGTGGATCACATAGTGAACGTGAATTGAAGTTGATTTATAAAGATTTCTTTTAAACAGTTAGTCGTAATTAAATCACGCCAAGGCACGGAGACGCAAAGCTGTTGCGAAATTTTTTTGTATCACTTAGTATTATTAACCACATAGTGTTCGCATAGAAACATAGTTTTGATGTGCCTATTTAAGGCGCTTTGCTTCACATAGTGCACATAGGATTGCGTTTACCATTACTCGTTTATAATCTCGTGCAAAGGGATTACGAATAGCATTGTGTCACTTTGTGTGATTAACCACATAGTGTTCGCATAAAAACATAGTTTTGATGTACCTATTTAAGACACGCTGCTTCACATAGTGCATCTAGTATTGCGTTTACCATTAGTGATTTAATAACATCGGCGGAGTCACATAGTTGTTATGGAATTTCTTTGGAACTTTGCCACTCTGCAACTTTAAAAAAATTAATTATGACGTGAAATTATTCTTCCTAATTTTTTGGAAAAGACATTGGTAAGTCCGAGATAATCAACCACCATTGAAAGGGTTTCAGAATTATCAGTTGAGGCATCAGCAGTTACAGAGGACTTGAGTTCGTCGATGATTTTGTTGACCAGATACCAACGGAGTGTAAGGATTGTTTCAGAAACGTATTGTCCAATGGTTTCGTTTTTTTCCTTGACTTCAATATTTTTTGTTCCCCATTTATGAAGTACATCCCGTTCGTCATTCATCAATATTGAAGTTACTTCTTGTGCAATTTCAGGGTTTAATTGATTGAGGTAGTATTCGATTTCGAAGGTTTCATTTTGTTGAAAATAAGCAATGATATCGTCGTAAATCATTTTGAATACAGGATTGGCCAATTCGGTTTCGTCTTCGTGTAAACTCAAATAAATTCTTTGATGTACCTTGTAGGTATTCATTTCATTGACTTCTGTCAGCTCGCCTTTTTCATTTTGTTTGAACAATACGTCTTCAAATTCTTCTTCTTTATTACCATAAAGGAGGAGTATTTCAATTATTTTTCGTTCTAATTCATATTGTATGTCAATGCTGGTTTGAACGGTAGGGTTTTCATTTTTATGAACTTCAAAGGCTTTTTGTTCTTCTTTGTGTTTTTTCCCTAATTCTTGCACGTCCTTTTGGGAGATTTGAGCAAGCGTACTGAATAGTACCTCTTCGGAGATGTCCATAATACGGGAACACTCTTGAATATAAATCTCTCTTTTGATTCTGTCGGGTATTTTGGAAATACTGGTAATCATATCACGAATCAGATCGGCTTTTTTAATCGGATCGTTATTGGCTTCTTTGACTAAAAGGGAGGCTTTGAATTGAATAAAATCCATTGCATTATCGTGCAAGTATTTTACTAAATCCTCATAAGATGATTTTTTGGCAAAGCTATCGGGGTCATCTCCGTCAGGGAAGGTGCATACTTTGACATTCATTCCTTCTTCCAAAATTAAATCGATTCCTCGAATAGAGGCTCTAAGCCCTGCGGCATCCCCATCGAAAAGCACCGTTATGTTTTTGGTCAAACGGTTGATCAAACGGATTTGATCAGGTGTTAATGCAGTACCTGAAGAGGCGACCACATTTTCAATTCCAGACTGATGCATTTGAATGACATCGGTATATCCTTCAACAAGGAAACAGTTGTCTAATTTGGCGATGGACTGTTTGGCGTGAAAAATTCCATAAAGGACTTTGCTTTTATGGTAGATGTCACTTTCAGGAGAATTGAGGTATTTGGCTGCTTTTTTATCTTGGGTTAAAATACGTCCTCCAAAACCTAGGACACGTCCGCTCATACTTTGAATAGGAAACATCACACGCCCTTTAAAACGGTCAAATTGCTTGTCCTCCCCTACTATAGTCAAACCTGTTTTTTCAAGAAATTCTAACTTATAGCCTTTCCCTAAAGCTTCCTTTGTAAGGGCATCCCAGGTATTTGGAGAATATCCTAGTTTGAATTTAGCAATGGTTTCGTTAGTAAAACCTCTTTCTTTGAAATAACTCAAGCCAATTGCTTTGCCTTCTTCAACATTCAGCAGAGTTTCGTGAAAATATTTAGCAGCGAATTCGGACACTAAATACATACTTTCTCTTTCGTTAGCGACTTCTTTGTCGCCGTCAGAAAGTTCGGTTTCTTCGATTTCAATATTGTATTTTTTGGCTAAATAGCGAATGGCCTCAGGATAGGAAAAATGTTCGTGCTCCATTAAAAAGGCAATGGAGTTGCCTCCTTTTCCCGAACTAAAATCTTTCCAGATTTGTTTTACTGGGGACACCATAAAAGAAGGAGAACGTTCGTCCGAGAATGGACTTAGTCCTTTGAAATTACTACCTGCGCGTTTTAATTGAACGAAATCGCCAATTACCTCTTCAAC
>CANCJZ010000181.1 GCA_947378465.1 Flavobacteriaceae bacterium | reverse complement strand
GGACGATTCAAATCAATTTCAACAGGAGCTTCCAAATGCGGAGGTACTTCTGGTAAAAATTGTTTTGGATTGGTTTCCAATTGCTCTACGAAAATACCTTCTTTAGTGATTTTTGCTTTGATATTACGGTCAGCAGAACACGAAACGCCTAATCCAACTGGACAAGAAGCCGCATGACGAGGCAAACGGATAACACGCACATCATGTGTAAAATATTTTCCACCAAATTGCGCCCCAATTTGACTCTCTTGACAAATTTTGTGCACTCGCGCTTCCCATTCTAAATCGCGAAACGCTTGACCAGCCATATTTCCTGTAGTAGGAAGGTGATCAAAATAACCAGCCGAAGCTTTTTTAACCGCAGCCAAATTCGCTTCCGCCGAAGTACCACCAATGACTAATGCTAAGTGATACGGAGGACATGCTGAGGTCCCTAAGTCTTTTATTTTCTCGCGAATGAATTCATCCATTGATTTTTCATTCAACAAAGATTTTGTTTTTTGATATAAATAGGTTTTGTTTGCTGAACCACCCCCTTTTGCTAAAAATAAAAACTCATACGAAGCTCCTTTTTTTGCATATATATCAATTTGTGCTGGAAGATTCGAACCTGAATTTTTCTCTTCAAACATACTGATCGGAACAATTTGCGAATAACGAAGGTTTTTGTTTTGATAGGTATTAAAAATCCCTCTTGACAACCATTCCGCATCATCAGCACCCGTATAAACGTTTTCCCCTTTTTTTGCCATCACAATAGCAGTTCCAGTATCTTGACACGAAGGCAATTCACCTTCCACTGCCACTGCCGCATTTTGCAATAAGTTATACGCCACAAAACGATCGTTATCGGTAGCTTCAGGGTCGTCTAAAATGTTTTTTAATTTTTGTAAATGTGCCGTACGCAACATAAATGAAACATCATTCATCGCTTCTTGCGCCATTAATTCTAAGCCTTTAGGGTCTACAGTAAGTATTTCACGATCGCCTAATTGCTCTACTTTTACATAATCAGAGGAGATTTTTTTGTATTGAGTATCGTCTTTTAATATCGGATACGGATCTTGGTATATAAAGTCCATTGTAAAAAATTTTTGAAGCGTAAAGTTACGGAATGTAAAGTGAACAAAGAATTAAATATTCTCTAATTTGATGTAGCTGTTTTGGTAAACCAATACGATTCACTTTTTTAGAAATTAATAGAACCTCATCTTAGTGCCATCCACTTAAAAACTTAATGAATTAGATAAAACAAGATTGATTTAGAAATAATATTTATAAATCATAATTCGTAAATCCTAACTCTTAAAGCATCTACAGTATGATAAAAGGAATAACTTATTAGCACATTAAAAACAAATCCGTTAATATCCGCGCTTCACGGAGTGATCCGTTTAATCCGCGTTCCTTTTTATAGGGTATGAATTCATGTAATCCATAACAAAATCTCCTTCCACCCCTACAATAATTCATAATTTACAATTCATAATTCTTATAAAGAATCAAGTCTCTTTCACCGTAATTATATGCACAGGACACGCTTTTACCGCCAATTCACAATTTTCCACTATCGCGTGATCAGGAGTTTTTAAGGTATGAAAACCCTTGGTGTTGACCGACTTTATCAATACCGATTTTCCATCTTTTTTTGACATCTGAAATTGTGCCGGAGCCATTTCTACACAGTAGTTACAGCCGATGCATTTATCGCGTTGGAGGGTAACGATAACCATTAGTTCTCTACTATTTTATACATTTTGTCCGACAAACGAATGCGGAACGGCATCTTCATCGTAAAAGTATCGCCTTTTGTTGCTTTATTCGAAGGAACATCATTGACATACAAATCCTCAACCAGCAATTCTTGTGCTCCTGTTGTAGGACCCGTAATCAGGATTTTATCTCCTTTTTTCACATCGTAGGCTTCAATCTTAAACTCCGCGACGCTCGATTTTACAAAATAATGCATTCCTTTACCCACATATACTTTCTTTTGTGTAGCACTCGATCCAGGATTGTCCGACCATTCGCCCAACTTTTGTCCCAAATAATACCCACTCCAAAAACCTCTGTTGTATACTGTAGCCAAAGTACCCATCCAATCGTTGATTTTTTCTTTGGTAAAAGTGCCCTCGTAATAAGCATCAATGGCCTCTCTATAGGTTTTAATAACGGTAGCCACATAATCAGCTGCACGGCCACGACCTTCTATTTTCAACACTTTAATCCCTGAATCAATCACTTGATCCAAAAAGTCTAAGGTACACAAATCCTTTGGCGACATCAAATACTCATTATCCACTTCAATCTCAAAACCCGATTCTTGATCGATAACCGTATATTTCTTACGGCAGTTTTGCTTGCAAGCCCCTCTATTTGCAGAGGAATTATGGGAGTGCAAACTCAAATAACACTTCCCTGAAACCGCCATACACAAAGCCCCGTGTCCAAAGATTTCAATCTCCACCAAATTGCCACTCGGTCCTTTGATTTGCTCTTTTTCGATATCCTCCGTAATCTTCTTTACTTGACGCAAACTCAATTCGCGCGACAATACAATCGTATCGGCAAACAAACTGTAGAATTTCACCGTCTCAATGTTTGTCACATTCAACTGTGTGGAAATATGCACCTCAATCCCCGTTGTTTTAGCCGTCATTATCACCGCCTGATCCGATGCAATCACCGCAGTAATTCCCGCCTCTTTCGCTTTCGCCAATAAGGTTTTCACTATAGACAAATCGTGATCGTAAATGATGGTATTCAAGGTCAAATACGTTCTGACATTTTTCTCATTACAACGACGTGCAATTTCTGGCAAATCGTCTAAGATAAAATTTACCGTGGCTCTCGCACGCATATTTAATTGTTCTACTCCAAAATAAATGGAATCACAACCGTTATCTAAGGCCGCTTGTAGGGATTCAAAATTCCCAGCTGGTGCCATTAACTCAATTCTTCCAGAAGTGGTCATTAGCTTATAATTTTAAATATTTTATCGGATAATCGTACGCGGAAAGGCAACGCTAAGGTTACTTTATCGCCTGCTTTTGCTGTAGTAGCTTCCGCTCCATTGACGAACATTTTCTCCAAAACTAGGGTCTCGCTTCCCGTAGTTGGTCCCGAAATCAATAGCGTATCACCAATATGCAATTCTTGTTTGTCAATTGTAAAAAGCCCTACTTGTGCCTTCACATAGTAATGCGCTACTTTTCCAACCAACACTTTCTTAACTTTTATCTTTTGACGAATGTCTGAAGTATTGCTTACAGTAGCCAAAGCGCGATCTGAAAGCGCCCCCGATTGTTTAAATGTCAAGGCTTCTGATTTTCCCTTACGGAAAACTTTTGCACCTACTTGTTTGCCGCTCCTCAATTTTACTTGTTCCGCCAAAGGCAAATGCGTAATCTGCAAACAATCATCGGAGCAACAATTTTCCATAGCCGCTTTACAACTGTCGCATTGTATAAACAACAGATGACAACCATCATTGGCACAATTGGTATGATTATCACAAGGCGCACCACATTGATGGCATTGCGAAACAATATCATTGGTAATTCGCTCTCCTAATCGGTGGTCAAACACAAAGTTTTTCCCAATAAATTTGCTCTCCAAACCTTCCTCTTTCACCTGACGAGTGTATTCAATAATACCCCCTTCCAGTTGGTACACATTTTTAAATCCTTGATGTTTGAAGTAGGCACTCGCTTTTTCACAACGAATACCTCCCGTACAATACATCAATAGGTTTTTATCCTCTTTATGGTCTTGCAATTGATTGTTGATGATAGGCAAACTCTCTCTAAAAGTTTCCACATCAGGAGTAATGGCGCCTTTAAAATGCCCGATTTCACTTTCGTAATGATTTCTAAAATCAACCACAATAGTATTAGGGTCGTCTAAAAGTTGGTTAAAATCTTTAGCATTGAGGTGAATTCCTTTATTGGTCACATCAAAAGTAGCATCGTTCAATCCGTCGGCAACAATCTTATGTCGCACTTTGATGGTCAATTTCAAAAAAGAATGATCATCCTGATCTACCGCCACATTTAAGCGGATTCCTTTCATAAAATCATACACTTCAAGCGTCGCTCTAAAGGCTTCAAAAGCAGTTGCAGGAACACTCATCTGAGCATTAATACCTTCATGAGCCACATAAATACGGCCCAAGGCATCAAGCGCATTCCAAGCAATAAATAAATCATTTCGAAATTGTTGCGGATCTTCAATCTTCGCATACGCATAGAAAGACAAAGTAAGTCTTTGTTCGCCCGCCTGATCAATCAGCTCGGCTCTTTCTTCTGCGCTTAAGGTGTTGTACAGTTGCATGCTATAAACGTTTAAGTGAGAATTATTTTGAATTCTAAATGGAAGAATTCGGGGGCAAAGATAGTTTTTTTAGAAGAAAGAAGAAAGAAGCCAGAGGAAAGATGTTGCGTGAAAAAAAAACAATTAGAGATCGGTCAACACTAATCAGGGAAGTTCAGCGGGGGAATATTGCGGTAGACATATTGGTAAGAAAATGATTGTAGCTAACAATATGTCCCGTAGGTACGACATATATCAAGAGCTATAATCACGATAAATATTCACCTCTCGAACCCTCGCAGGGTTTAAACGGATCACATAAATTTTCTGGGGATTAAGCAAAAAGCTTTTCCATTCTAAAGAGAAAGAATTTCACATCTACTACACCTCTTTGGTTAGCTCTAAAGAGTTTTACTTTAGAATTGAACGATTCGGCATTAGCATTTGTGTGTCGTTTTATAAAGAAGTTTAAAATGGTTTCTAAATGATACTTTAAACTGTTTGCAGCAGTATTAAAATCGTTTAACTTTAAAGTTTTTGTTTTCTCTATCCAGTTTAGGATTTGTTCTCTTGCAATTTCTTTTGAGGTTTGTTCATAAATGTTTCTAAACTCAAGTGTGTGTTTAAATGCCTGGTGTAAAGTAGGGTAATTTTTAAATAATAATTCAGCTCTTATCTTTTGATTTGAAGTCCATTGATTTGGTTTTTTAGCAATGATATAGCGACTTCTTGCTAGTAATTGTTTAGGTGTATCTTCGTTTTCAAAAGTAATTGGAATGTATTTTATTCCTTGATCCTTTGCCTTTTTAATATCCTGATTTTCCTTTTCAATTGCTTCCCATCTCAATTTGATTCTTTGATGTTGCAGAGCTTCCATTACCAATTTCACAACGTGGAACCGATCAGTAATCAAATTGCTTTCAGGAAAACACATTCGTGAAGCCAATTGCATATTATTGGCCATATCAAGAGTTATTTCCTTGACTGATTTTCTTTTTTCTAACGAAATTTTATTCAGTACATCAATAATATCTTGGCTTTTGGTGCCTTTAATAACCGCTACCAAGGTCTTTTTCTTTCCTCTTCCATTTTTATTGGTTACAAAGGTATAGAGTTCTCCTTTTGACAAACTTAACTCGTCAATACTTAAATTTTCTCCAATATTTTCGGGGTAAATCAAATAGTTTTCGGAGTGATTTAACTGCTCCCAATCTTTAAAACCACTGACTTTTTTCTTGTAGTGACGTTGCAATAAATTGGCTTTAACACCATAATAGCTGGCGATGTTACTTATCGTATCTTCTCGGGTCTCTACCTGTACCTTTTAAAAAATCAGAAAGTTCAACCGTTAATTTTGAGCCTTCAGCTATAAAAGAATAATCACTTTTTACTTCTATCGATTTATTCGTTTTATTGCGCCATCTTCTTCTTCTAATGCCTAAATAAACCGCTTTCCCTCTTATAGGAAAGTCTTGTATTAAAGTACGCTCATAAAACCCTTTAGATTCAAACTCATCAAAATCATAATCTTTTGGTAGACTGTTTTTCTCATCTAAATAGATATAAAAACAGTCCTTCTTAGTTTGTAAATCACCTAATTCTTTAAAATCTACAATATCAAAGTGTGATAACAATCCCTCTGGTAGAAAAGATGAAAATATTGAAAAATCCATTTGTTTTTTTTGCAAATTTATAACTTCTCCCCAACTTTTTTATGTGACCCGAAATAAACCACATAGATTCCGCATAGATACATAGTTTTTATGGCGCCTAATTAAGGCGCTTTGCTTCA
>CANCJZ010000180.1 GCA_947378465.1 Flavobacteriaceae bacterium | reverse complement strand
TTTCTGCTCTTTCAAAATTGTTTTCTGCTCTTTCAAAACTAATTTCTGCTCTTTCAAAACTATTTTCTACTCTTTCAAAACGCTTTCAAAACGCTTAAACACTATTTAAAATTCATATCACAAAAAAACCAAATCCTTTTGAAAAATATTAACCCCATAAACAGCATACCACCTAACAACATAAAACCAAAAAAACCTACAACCTATAACCTAAAAACAACCTAAAACCTAAAAAACAACCTTCAACCCCAACAAATAATTCATAATTCATAACTCATAATTCATAATTGAGAATTATCTTTGCCCCGCAACAACAACCTCTGATTCATTTCAGAAATACAAATAACTACAAATGAGTTCTGATCACAGCCAACGCTACGCCATGCGCGGAGTTTCTGCATCCAAAGAAGATGTGCACAATGCTATCAAGAATATTGATAAAGGTTTATTCCCAAAAGCATTTTGCAAAATCATCCCTGATTATTTAACCAACGACAACGATTATTGTATCATTATGCACGCCGATGGTGCAGGTACCAAATCCTCTTTGGCCTATATGTATTGGAAAGAAACTGGCGATTTATCCGTTTGGAAAGGCATCGCTCAGGATGCATTGATTATGAACATCGACGACCTACTCTGTGTAGGAGCTACTGATAATATTTTATTGTCCTCTACCATTGGACGCAACAAAAACCAAATTCCAGCCGAAGTAATATCCGCTATCATCAACGGTACGGAAGAACTGATTGCCGAGTTAAAATCTTACGGTGTAACCATCCATTCAACGGGAGGTGAAACCGCTGATGTAGGCGACTTAGTGCGTACCATTATTGTCGATTCTACGGTTACCGCTCGTATGAAACGCGCGAATGTAATTGACAACGCTCGCATTCAAGCCGGAGATGTCATTGTAGGTTTAGCCTCTTTCGGTCAAGCCAAATATGAAAAAGCTTACAACGGAGGTATGGGAAGCAACGGTTTAACCTCTGCCCGTCACGATGTCTTTAACTGCGATTTAGCTACTAAATATCCGGAAAGTTACGACACTGCTGTTCCTGCAGAATTAGTCTATTCAGGCAATGTTGCCCTAACAGATGCTGTGGAAAATGCGCCTATAGATGCTGGTAAATTAGTCTTATCGCCAACACGTACCTATGCACCCATCATCAAAGCAATCCTTGATGCATACACTCCTGAACAAATTCACGGAATGGTACATTGCAGCGGTGGTGCTCAAACCAAAGTCTTGCATTTTGTGGATAAGGTTCACGTTATTAAAGACAACCTGTTCCCTGTCCCTCCTTTGTTCCAACTAATCCAAGAACAATCCAAAACAGATTGGAAGGAAATGTACCAAGTATTCAACTGCGGTCATCGTATGGAATTGTACCTTCCCGAAACTATTGCTCACGAAGTAATTGCTATTTCCAACTCCTTTGGTGTCCCAGCACAAATCATCGGTAGAGTAGAATCAAGCGAAACCAAACAACTTACCATCATCAGCGAATACGGAACATTCAAGTACTAAAAACTTAGTAATTATTCCCTACATTCTATAAATAAGGTGAAGTTATAAATCCGTTTCAAATTTGAATGGATAAACAAATCACATCAGTTAATTGATCAATTAATATTGGTGGAGAATTTCTTTTTACTATCGCTCCCTTATTTTGAGCTTGTAAAACATAAGTTTTAATAATTATTAATTGTTGATAATTATTAATTCAAAATTCATATACAGTAGTATTACCTATAATTCTTTACGTTTTTTCTATTTCTCAATATTCTACACCTATTTCTCTTACCTCAAAATCGAATTTCTCCCCCCAATTACCCGCAACGTCAATATACATTATACAATATACATTATACATATCTAAAGTACTAAAAGCTCCACACGTCGGTTGTCGTCTTCTTCGATGCTGTTCTTTTCGGGGATGGGATGAATGGGACGGCTGACTCCGTAGCCTTTAAAGCGAAGGCGTTTGCGATCGATTTTGTTTTGGATCAGGAAATTGTAGATGGCTTTGGCGCGTGCGGTGGAAATGACTTCGGGTTCATCGGGGCGCATGCAGCAGATGTGGCCTTGGATTTCGATTTTGAGTTTTGGATTTTCTTCCAACACACACAATAAATCGTACAATACGGGTTCGGATTTGGGAACGACGCGTGCGGAATTGTTGAAGAAATAGATGGTAGGCAAAGGAATTATATCGCCTTTTTTGGCGGCTTTTACTTTTTGATCGAGGAGTTGTTGGGGTGTTTTTTGGACTAATTCATTTTTCTCTTGGTAGATTAGAGTAACTCTTCTGTTCTCTCCTTGTATTTTGGACTGCTCAAAGTCTTCCCCAAAGCTTCGTATTTGAACGTCTTTGGGAAGAGGAATTGCGTTTTGTTGCAAATAATTATAAACGGTCATCGCGCGTTTGAGAGCAAGGGTGTCATTGTATTGGTTGCTGCCTTTCCAATCGCAAAACCCATAGACTTTGGTTACTTGATAGTCTTTCCCGCTGGCGATCCAAGTGTTTATTTTTTTGATGGCTGCTTCGTTGAGGCGGTGTTGGTCAAAATCAAAATAGAGCTCTAACTTCTCTTGGGCAAAGTGGCTCAGGGAGTAAAGGAGGAAAACTACTATGATGATTTTTGATTTCATAATTTAATTCGATTCAATTAATATTTCTACTCTACGGTTGGCCGCGCGTTCGGTTTCGTCTTTTTCGGGTAAGGGATAAATGGGTTGGGTACTACCAAAACCTTTATAGCTTAAACGGCTTTTGCTAATGCCATTGTTGACGAGAAAATTATAGATGGCTTTGGCCCTTTGGGTGGACAAATCGACTCTATCAACAGGGGAACAACAGAGATGCCCATGGATTTCGATTTTCATTAAAGGATTTTTTTGCAATACTAATAACAATTCATAAAGCTTTCCTCTGGATTCTTTGACTACGATAAAGGTGTTAATGACAAAGTTTAGGTTTTCCATTTTGACCTTCTCGCCACTTTTAGCCTCCCCCATTCGTTTCATAAAATCAATATCCAAATCGAATTCTGACTTGCTGCCGTCGGGGTTTTCAAAGACCATTTTATCGGGATAGTTGATTGGGGCTTTGGGTTGGATTACGACTGGCTTAGGAATGCCGAGAATTTCGTCCTCACGTGCTAAGTCTTTAGAGAGTAGATAAAAGATGATGACTTTTCGATTGGCGGCTTTGTCTTTGGATTGTTGGAAATTCTCACCGAAACTGCGGGTTTTGAAGTCTTCTCTAATCTTTACTTTGGATTGAATGGCGTTGAAGATGGTATTGACACGCTTTTTAGCCAAGGTGTCGTTAAATCCATTGCTTCCGTCTTCGTCGGTATAGCCATTGATGGCGACTACTTTAATGTCCTTATTGGCTTCAAGCCAAGTGTTGAGCTTTGCCACTTCGGTTTTGTTCAATTCAAATTTGTTACTGTCAAAATGCAAGGCAAATTGTTCTTGTCCGAATAAGAATTGTATAGGGAGTACAAATAGTAAGAGAAGAGATAGGATTGACATTTTCATATAACGAAAATAAGTAAAAAATAATTCATTTCGCGAATGGTGATGGGATAGTTTAATAAAAATTGTAAGTTTGTGCTATCAAATAAAACGATGATGAGTTCGAGTATCACAGATAAAACCTATAAAAAGCTGGTCCTTCAAGTCTCCTTGAACGGTTTGTCGTTTGTAGTTATTGATTTGTTATCGGGTCATGCATCGCATTTGAAACATCTTTCCTTTGATCAATTTCAAAAAAGCGCGAAGATTGAGGATTTGTTCCTTGATGTGTTTCGAGAAAATGAGGTATTGAAAAATCACTACGACGAGATTACCATCATTCACAGTAATAATTTATCGACTTTTGTTCCCACAGCCTTGTTTGACGAGGAGTTTATTGGGAGTTATTTGCAATACAATACTAAGGTGTTTGAAACGGACTTTTTTACGTTTGATGAATTGACGAAGTACGAAATGAACTCGGTGTATATTCCGTATGTGAATATGAATAACTTTTTTATTGATCAATTGGGTGCTTTTGAATACAAACATTCGAGTACTATATTAGTGTCTACTTTGTTGGATATTTCTAAAAACAATGAGGAGCGCAAAATGTTTGTTCATGTGAGTGCGAGTCATTTTGAGATTGTGGTATTGCAGAATCAAAACTTGCATTTATACAATTCTTTTGAGTATACTACTCCTGAGGATTTTATCTACTATATCTTATTTACTGCGGAACAATTGCAGTTGAATCCTGAATATTTCAAATTGGAACTATTGGGAGGAATCAAAGAAGATGATGCTTATTATCAAATAGCCTACAAATACATTAGAAATGTATCCTTATTTAAGGTACCTAATGACAACCCATCGTTAACGGAAGAAGAAAACCGCGAACACTTTATACTATTACACTCGTGAGAATTATTTCTGGCAAATACAAAGGACGTCGTATAACGGCTCCCAAAAATCTTCCTGTTCGTCCAACTACTGATATGAGTAAGGAGGCATTGTTTAATGTGTTGAACAATTACTTTAACTTTTCCGACTTGAAAGTGTTGGATTTGTTTTCAGGAACGGGGAATATCAGCTATGAATTTGGTTCACGTGGATGCGAACATATCACTTCAGTAGATGGCGATATGGGTTGTGTCAACTTCATCAAAAAAACGGCTAAGGAATTTGAATTGAACATTACTGCTATGAAAAGTGATGTATTTAAATTTCTGGAAAAACACCGCGGTTCGTACGACATTATCTTTGCCGATCCTCCTTATGGCATTGATCAAAAAGAATTTGAAAAACTTATTGAATTGATTTTTGAAAATGAACTCTTGGATGAAGAGGGTATGCTAGTTATTGAACATTCCAAACATACAAAACTGGATCATATGATGCATTTTTCCTTCCAAAAGAACTATGGTGGTTCTGTTTTTTCCTTTTATGAATTTGAAGGAAATGAGGAAGAAGGTGATGAAGAGGATGAGGATTAATTAGTTGTTTTTATTGTAGGTTAGTTTGTTATAGGTTATAGGTTCTGTGCGTTTCTAGGATTGGAATTTGGGATTTAATCTATTGGAATTTCCCAACAAGTAATTGGAATATAAAAAAAGCAGACCTATAAGCCGGATTCTGTCTCCGAGGAACGGAGCCTTATCATTTATCTAGGCAATTAATTACTCAATTGCTCCATCTTTCTACCCTTCGACAACGGGCGAGTCACCCTTAAATGCCGATATACTTGAAATTTCACCGCATAGAGTTTACCTGGTTTCACTACAGCATTATCTGTACATACTTTCTGTTGCACTGGTCCTAAGTTGATTACTCAACCCGACGGATGTTATCCGCTATGCTACCCTATGGTGTCCGGACTTTCCTCTCTTCATTACTGAACAGCGATAAGGCGGTCTGCGGGGCAAAGATAGACATTTCGAGGCAATAGACAATAGCCAATAGGCATTAGGCAATAGGCATTAGGCCGTTGGGGTTACTTTGCGGATGGGGATATTTAGGTTGTAGGTTGTTTTGTTGTAGGTTGTTTTGTTGTAGGTTGTTATTGTTGTAGGTTGTTTTGTTGTAGATTTTTATTGTTGTAGGTTTTTATTATTGTAGGTTGTTTTGTTGTAGGTTGTTTTGTTGTAGATTGTTTTGTTGTAGATTGTTATTGTTGTAGGTTGTTTTATTGTAGGTTGTTTTGTTGTAGGATGTAAGTTCTGTATGTAAAGTATGGGATTGGAATTTGGAATTTAATATTTGGAATTTAATATTTGGAATTTAACAATTGGAAATTGGAATTTTTCCATCTATATTTGCTATCAATATATTTCTATGGAACAATTTGTAGTATCAGCGCGTAAGTATCGCCCTCAAACCTTTAAGGATGTGGTGGGGCAACAGGCTATTACCAACACTTTGTTGAATGCTATAGAAACAAATCACTTGGCTTCTGCTTTACTTTTTACAGGACCAAGAGGGGTTGGAAAAACCACTTGTGCGCGTATTTTGGCGCGTAAAATCAACCAACCTGGGTATGATGATCCCAATGAGGATTTTGCTTTTAATGTTTTTGAATTGGATGCGGCGTCAAACAACTCCGTTGATGATCTTCGAAATTTGATTGAT
>CANCJZ010000179.1 GCA_947378465.1 Flavobacteriaceae bacterium | reverse complement strand
GACGTCATTTGCAAAAATTGATTGATCAAGCTTCATTGATTGAAACTAAAGAGGAGCGCAATAAAGCAGCTAAATATATTATTCAGGTAATGGGTACCTTGAATCCGCACTTGCGGGATGTCCTTGATTTTCAGCATAAGTTATGGGATCAGATTTTTATTATGTCTGATTTTAAATTGGATGTAGATTCACCATATCCAATCCCTACTAAGGAAGTGATTCATTTGAATCCAGAGCGACTGGCTTATCCTCAAAAGAATCCTAAATACCGTTTTTATGGGAATAACATCAAGTATATGATTGATGTTGCTAACAGTTGGGAAGAGGGGGAAATGAAAGGTGCTCTAGTGAAAGTGATTGCGAACCATATGAAGAAATCCTATTTGAGTTGGAATAAAGACACGGTAACCGATACGGTTATTTTTGAGCATTTATATGAGCTTTCAGACGGGAAATTGAATTTATTGCAAAGTTCGGAAGAGTTGTTGAATACGAATGATTTGATGCGTACCAACAAGAAGATGTCGAATAAGAACTTGCCTCCTCAGAACAATAAGATTAAGAGCAATAAACTAGGCAAGAAGCCCTTTCAAAAAAACAATAACAATAATAATAACTTAAATAAGTAACTGAGGGTCTAAGGGGTTGAGCGACTTAGAACAAGAAGCTCGGTGACTAAGGATTTCGGTATCACAGTAACTCAAAAAGAATGGGAACATTTAAAATTGAAGGTGGCATACAACTTAAGGGAGATGTAACCCCGCAAGGTGCCAAGAATGAAGCATTACAAATCTTATGTGCGGTGCTTCTAACTCCAGAAAAAGTAACAATTAACAATATACCCGACATTATCGATGTCAACAAATTAATTACCTTACTGGGTAACTTAGGGGTAAAAATTCAAAAAAACGGACCGGGTTCAATTACGTTTCAAGCCGATGAGGTGAATGTAGGCTACCTTGAAACGGAGGCATTCAAAAAAGAAGGCGGAAGTTTGCGTGGATCTATTATGATTGTGGGCCCGTTATTGGCTCGCTTTGGTAAAGGTTATATCCCAAAACCGGGAGGAGACAAAATAGGAAGACGCCGTTTGGACACCCATTTTGAAGGATTCATCAATTTGGGGGCTAAATTTCGTTATGAAAGAGAAGATCATTTTTATGGTGTAGAAACTAAGGGTCGTTTGAAGGGAGCTTACATGTTGCTGGATGAGGCTTCAGTTACGGGAACTGCTAATATTGTAATGGCAGCGGTTTTGGCAGAAGGTACTACTACAGTGTATAATGCGGCTTGTGAACCTTACTTACAACAGTTGTGTAAGATGTTGAATTCGATGGGCGCTAACATTAAAGGTGTAGGTTCTAATTTATTGATCATTGAAGGTGTAGAACAATTGGGAGGCTGTGAGCACCGAATTTTGCCCGATATGATTGAGATTGGATCTTGGATTGGATTGGCAGCTATGACTCGTAGTGAAATTACGATTAAAAATGTAAGTTGGGACAATTTAGGTGTTATCCCGAGCGTGTTTAGAAAACTAGGAATTACTTTAGAGCAAAAAGGAGATGATATATATATTCCGGCGCATACCGATGGATATACGGTAAAGACCGATATTGACGGGTCAATTTTAACTATAGCTGATGCGCCATGGCCAGGATTTACGCCCGATTTATTAAGTATTATTTTGGTCGTAGCTACTCAGGCTAATGGTGATGTATTGATTCATCAGAAGATGTTTGAAAGTCGTTTATTCTTTGTGGATAAATTGATTGATATGGGGGCTAAGATAATGTTGTGTGATCCGCACAGAGCTGTGGTAATGGGGCATAATTTTAAATCACAATTGAAGGCTACTACGATGTCTTCACCAGACATTCGTGCAGGGATTTCTTTGTTGATTGCCGCTTTATCAGCTAAGGGAACGTCTACGATTCAGAATATAGAACAAATTGACCGAGGGTATGAACGCATAGATGAGCGTTTGCGTGCCTTAGGGGCGAATATTGTGAGAGTTTAAATAAAATTCCAATAAATAAGAATAAATACCAATAATTTAAATTCCAAATTTCAATTGATAAACTAGTTGGAATTTGGAATTTTTTATTTTGAATTATTAAACGTTATGGAACTATATGTTATCTTGTTACTTTGTCTTGCGGCGTTCTTTGCTGGCTTTGTGGATGCTATAGTGGGAGGTGGAGGCTTGATTCAGACACCAGTGGCTCTGATATTATTGCCTAATCTGGCGGTTTCTACTGTGATTGGATCTTTAAAAATCCCTTCTTTTAGCGGGACAGCCTTGGCGGCTAGACAATACTTGAAAGCCGTAAAGATGTATTGGAACTTACTTTTGACTATGGCTGTAGTGGCTTTTGTATTTGCTTTTATAGGTTCGAATTTGTTGACCAAAGTTGACAATCATTTTATGAAGCCATTACTGCTAGTGGTGCTGATTATGATCGCAGTCTATACGTTCTTCAAAAAAGATTTCGGAATTCATCAAGCAAAAGAACATTCCCCAAGAAGGCAACTAGTACTCGCTGTGTTGATTAGTGTGGTAATAGGGTTTTATGATGGTTTTATAGGGCCGGGAACGGGCAGCTTTTTTGTTTTGGCATTTGTAGCGGTATTGGGATTTGATTTTCTTCATGCTTCAGCCACTGCGAAGATGGTCAACTTGGCTACCAATATTGGTTCGATTTGCCTTTTTCTTCTTAAAGGTAAAATACTATGGGTTATTGCACTACCTATGGCGGTATGCAATGCAATTGGTGGCTGGCTAGGAGCAAAATTGGCACTTAGAAAGGGTAATTCCTTTATTAGAAACTTCTTTTTATTGGTCGTAGTCGGTACGTTACTTCGGTTTGGGTATGATGTTTTTATTCGATAGTTATTGCACTACATTTAAAAATTTCAAGCCAAATATAATACCATCACCTTTAAAGCCGTTGTCATAGGAGCGCACATAATCAATTCTAAAGAAGCGGTACTTCCCAAAACCTAAGTTATCTAGTCCGACCGAAAATTCTTGATAGGGTTTTCTTTCGGGAACCGCAAGATTATGAAATCCTAAGACCAGTTGTGATTTTAAGTAGTTCAATACGGGTATTTTATTCATTAAATAGCCTTTATCATTGTGTTCGACGTGAAGTTCGCTATAGCTGTTATTCGTGCTGCCTATATAATAAGGTAGCAAGTTGAATACATTAGTATAGGATTCAGTTTGTCCTATATGGGTTTGATTGCCGTTAAAATGTTTGTAATCAGTAAAAGCAATATTATCGCCATGGAAGAATTTACCTCCTTTAAGATTGAGTTGGAGGAATCCTTTGTTGCCGAGTGTGACATTATATCCTATTCTGGTTGAAACAAAATCATATTCGTAATTTTTTTCAGTGGCTGCCACAGTTTTTTCATATCCTAGGGTAATAGTGGGGTAATCGTCGTTTGGGATGTTGAATTTACCATCAGGGCGTGTCCAGTATTTTTGTCCAAAATTGATTCTGAACGCTATGTTTGCTTTAACCAAATTGTTTTTGACGATAGCAGCTGAGGTTTCGTCTAATGGCGCTAATGGATTGTTTGAAGTATATAGGTCATTGCTTTTAACAATGGCTTGGTTGGTGGTATTGTACAGCGGTTTTCTTTCGGCGTATTCTACATTGGTATACAGGTGCAGTCCGTTTACAACTTCTCTTTCGAAGCAAATTGCGGCGAAATTCTTTTCATATAGTTTCATGAAATTGTTTTTGAAGATCAAGGTGCTAACGGTATTTACCAGATTAGAGATTGGATTGTTGCTGTTGAATTGGCTTACAAAACTCCCTGCGTTTAAGACTAGTATACTATTGTTGGTATTATTGAATTTGTGAAAATAGCTGGCTGTACCTCTTATTTTTTTCTCAGAGAAGCCATAATTGAATTGGGTTCCAATGCGGGTAAAGGTGCGTTTTTCTTCGTTGCGCTTAGTATAGGAGAAGCCGGCAGTGGTATTCCAACCCTGTACCGTGTTGAAGGCGGTGTTTAACAGTGGGCCTTCATAATTGAGAGACCATTTTTTAAATGAATTGGAATAGCTGTACCCCGACAACACATCCATAAGTTTGAATTTATTGTGTTTGGCATCGATAGAATCGAGGTACGATTTTGATTTCTTCTTGGTTTGCAGGATGTCTTTTTTGATGTAATCTTTACTTTCTTCTTCCGTTAGTGGCACAGGTCGAATAGTATTCCAAAAGGAATCTTCTTTTTTATTGGCATTTTCTTGGAAGGAAAGTATTTGATTGGTGAATGTTTTTTTATCAAATTGTTTGGCGAATTCAAAATTAGAATAGACATAGGTGAAACGTCCATTTACTTTGATGCCTAGCATACCAGCAATGAAGTCAATGGTTTGCGTGTTCTTGACCCATATTTTATTAAGACTGTTGTAGCTGTAGCTTTGTTTTAAGGTTAGATTATCTATGACAGGTGTTTGCATTTGGCTTCCTTTAATGGATAGGTCAGTTGCGTAAATAGCATAGGAATCGTCTACTATGTAGATATAACCCTCCATGACCGGTTCGATGGTACGGCGGGGAATTACTTTGATTTTGTTGATTTGCTGACGGTTTTCGGTAAAAAAGGAGCCTTCGAATTTATAGTTGTAATAATTAAAGGCGTTATCGGCGATGGGAGAGATTACATTGATTTCAAAGGGGAGGTAATTGTCATAGCAATCGAAGTTTACCGATGCGGCGTTGTTGAAGCTAAAGCCGTTGTCTTTTCCGCTTACTTTTGAAGCCACGATGACCTCTTTCATTTTATCGGGTTTTTGGTAGGTGATTTTAGATACAGTTTCAGACAAGTAAATAATGCCACTGCGGGTGGAGTCTAATACTTCGTCAAAGAAGTCAAATTTTTGGCCCATGATATTCTTTGGAGCATCTTTAAGTCGGATGATGCCTCTGGAATAGAAATCCGCTTTATAGCGCGCAGTTTTCTCCGCGTTGTCTTTTTTGTTTTTTATTGCGTTTTTGATAATGTCGTTGGCAGGGTTGTCTTTTGGATTGATTACTACTTCGTTTAGCAATATGTTTTCTTCTAGTAGTACCACGTCTATAGTGGACTCTGTTTTGTCTAAGTCAACAACTTGTTTACTGGTTTGATACCCTAGGTATTGAAAGATGATGTTGTGTTTGCCGGGAATACGGATGTTTAATTCAAATTTACCTTGTTCGTTTGAGGTTGTTCCGTTATAGGTGTTCTCTTCGAAGATGTTAACAAAGGGGAGGGGTTTTCCATTGTTGTCTTTTACGGTACCTTTTATTTGAGCAACGGAAGATAGACAGCATAGAAGAATTAGGAGAGTACTTATTTTTTTCATGAGATTGTAATTATTACACAGAGATACACGGAGGATCAGAGAGATTCGCAGAGAAAAGATTAAAATACAGCCGTTGATTATAAAAAAGACTGTAAGGCTAGTTCGTAGCTTTTTAGACCGAAGCCAATGATTATTCCTTTGGCGTTAGGGGAAATAAACGATTGGTGACGGAACGATTCGCGGGCGAAGGTGTTGGAAATGTGTACTTCTATTACGGGTGTAGTAATGGCTTTAACAGCATCTCCAATTCCTACCGAGGTATGCGTATAAGCGGCTGCGTTGAGTATAATGCCGTCATAGGAGAAGCCTACTTCTTGTAATTTGGAAATGATCTCTCCTTCTATATTGCTTTGGTAATAGCTGATTTCGACAGAGGAGTACTTTCTTTTTAAACCATTAAAGAAGGTGTCAAAGGAAAGGCTACCGTAAATTTCGGGTTCTCTTTTGCCTAATAAATTAAGATTTGGGCCATTTATTATTATAATTTTCATACAAATGCTTATTTAGGTAAAGGTATAAATAATCTTTTAGATAGTAAATGGTAATGAGAAATACCTTTTTTTAATCAGTTTAATGCTTCAAATTGACCTAAAATAGCGTGTGTTAAAAATTGAAAATATTGTTATTATTGTTAATAACAGGGATATTTATTTGTTTTTAAGTAGGTTACGATATTTTTTTGTTAATAAAATTGTTGATAACTGCAATACCCCTTGTAGGTGCTCGAAAAATATTAGATATACTTTTGGTGTATTAATTTTAAAATTAAACAAACATGAAAAAAATTATTTTAACAGTAGCTGCAGTATTCGCTTTGACGTTTGCTAACGCACAAGACAAAAAAGAAGGTTCAGCTGGATTTGGAAAAGGTGATGTGTAC
>CANCJZ010000178.1 GCA_947378465.1 Flavobacteriaceae bacterium | reverse complement strand
TTTATAAATATATTTGCATCGTTAATTAAAAAAAGTAGTGTGCCTAGCACCTCAAAACGAAATGAATAAAAATTATTACGCCATACTAATGGCTGGTGGAGTGGGGTCACGTTTTTGGCCAGTAAGTACCAGCGATTTTCCAAAGCAATTTCACGATATGTTAGGTTCAGGGGATACTCTGATTCAAAAAACCTTCAGTCGCCTGTCCAAATTAATTCCTATTGAGAATATATTGATTCTGACAAACGAACGCTATAATGGTTTGGTGTTGGAACAATTGCCAATGGTCAAACAAGAGCAAGTGTTGTTAGAACCTGCTATGCGCAACACTGCTCCTTGTATTTTATACGCTTCCTTAAAGATTCAAAAAATGAATCCCAATGCTGTAATGGTAGTCGCACCAAGCGACCATTGGATTGAAGACGAAGCCGAATTCACTCGCAATTTGAAACAGTGTTTTGACTTCTGTCAACAGGAAGATGCTTTGATGACTTTAGGAATCCAACCAACTTTTCCTAATACTGGATTTGGCTATATTGAATTTGATAAATCTGATAGCAATCCCATAAAGAAAGTCAGTCAATTCAGAGAAAAACCCGACTATGAAACGGCAAAGTCGTTCCTTGATGCAGGGAATTTTCTTTGGAATGGAGGAATCTTTATTTGGTCAGCAGCTTCTATTACTAAAGCTTTTGAAAAATTCCAACCTCAAATGAATGCCTTGTTCCAAAAAGGAATGGACGACTATAATACCTATCACGAAAAAGAGTTTATCGCATCCCATTACGCCTTGGCGGAAAACATTTCCATCGACTATGCTGTAATGGAAAATGCATCTAATGTTTATGTATTGCCAGCAACTTTTGATTGGAACGACTTGGGAACTTGGGGCTCTTTACACGAGAAGTTGGATAAAGACGATCAGAACAATGCCGTAGTGAATGCTACCGTTATTTTGGAAAATGCTTCCAACAACATCATTAGAGCCGATGGTAAAAAGCTAATCATCGTGGATGGTCTGAATGATTTCATCATCGTTGATAAAGATGACATACTGATGATCTATCCAAAGAGTAAAGAACAAGATATCAAACGCATTACCGCCATGGCGGATAAATTATAACAACAAAAAAGGAGCTTATCGCTCCTTTTTTTATTCTTCTTTATTTTGTGCTTTACGAATCTTTTTAAATAAATTCGAGGAATACACAAAGTCTACAATGGCTTCGTTATTGGTTTTGAAAATATCCTTCTTGGTGCCTTCCCAAGCGAGGATTCCTTCTTTAAGGAAAACAATTTTCTCGCCTATTTCCATCACCGAGTTCATATCGTGGGTATTGATGACAGTAGTGATATTATATTCTTGTGTGATTTCGTGTATCAAATTGTCAATGACGATGGCTGTTTTAGGATCCAGTCCAGAGTTGGGTTCGTCGCAAAACAAATATTTAGGATTGTTTACGATAGCACGAGCAATCGCCACCCTTTTTTGCATTCCTCCCGAGATTTCTGATGGCTTTTTGGAATGCGCTTCCGTCAAGTTTACCCTGTTGATAACAAAATCAACGCGCTCTTTAATTTCTGCAGGTGTTTTGGTAGTAAACATTTTTAATGGAAAACCTACGTTTTCTTCTACCGTCATACTATCGAACAAAGCACTTCCTTGGAATACCATTCCGATTTCAGTTCTAAGCGCTCTTTTTTCATCATCGGTTAATTGAGAATAAATTCGTCCGTCAAAGGAAATAGTTCCTACTTCTGGAGTGAATATACCCAATAACGATTTCAATAAAACAGTCTTTCCTGAACCACTCTGACCAATAATTAAATTGGTCTTTCCTGTTTCAAATACCGTACTGATTCCTTTTAAAACCTTTGAATCACCAAACGATTTCTCTACATTTTTTACTTCTATCATTTTGCCAAAAGTAATTGAGTTAACACATAATTCACCAAGATGATGACTACTGAAGTCCATACAAACGATACCGTACTGGCTTTTCCTACTTCCAACGCGCCCCCTTTCATATAATATCCGTGAAAAGAAGGAATCGTAGCCAAGATTAAAGCAAATACAGTGGTTTTGATAAAGGCGTAAGTGATATGGAATGGAATAAACTCCGTTTGTAATCCTGTAATAAATTCATTACTCGATACAAATCCGCCGTAAACACCAGCCATCCATCCGCCTAATATCCCTAAGAACATTGCAATTCCAATGATAAATGGATACAATAGCGAGGCGATTATTTTAGGAAAAACCAAATAGTTTAAGGAATTCACCCCCATTACTTCCAATGCATCGATTTGTTCCGTTACACGCATCGTTCCGATACTGGAAGTGATAAACGATCCCATTTTACCCGCCATAATAATAGATATGAAGGTAGGAGCAAACTCTAAGATGATGGATTGACGAGTGGCAAAACCAATCAAATCTTTTGGAATTATGGGATTGGTTAAGTTCAATGCAGTTTGAATAGAAACAACACCTCCCACGAAAAAAGAAATAAAGGCAACAATCCCTAAGGAATCGATAATTAAATCATCGACTTCTTTAAAAATTAATCCACGCATTACGGACCATTTGGTGGGTTTGTTGAAGACTTCTTTCAACATCAGAAAGTACTTTCCAATTTGCGATAAATAGCGAATGAGCATCATGGGCTTAAAATATGGTCAAAAATACTAAGAAGTTATGAGTTATAAGTGTTGCGCTGGCTTTTTTAATTTAAAACAATTTTTCCTTCATCTTTTTCAGACGGTATTTTCTAATGAATTGCGCCTGTTCCTTGTTTACCAACAAAGGTTTTTTACTCCATTGCGCTTTCCAAAATCCCATAATATAATCGATAAACAATAAGGGTTTCTTTTTCATCATCGCCAATTTAGCCGAGGCAATTGCCGTAATCACAAAGCCATAACCCAAACTATAAAACGCTTCTCCCTGTTTGTATCGCGCGGTTTTGTTGTAATTCGCTCCTGTGGGTTTCAAATGCTTAACGTGCAAACTGGCATCCGTCACCACTTTCCATTGGTAATATTTGCACAACAATTCATCTACCGTATCCCATCCCATGGCCGGTTTTAATCCGCCAATTTCTTGAAAGCAAACCTTTCGATAAGCTTTGAACGCCCCGCGAATATGATCTTTGTCGGTAAGGTTTTCCAAAATCCAATCGCCTTGTTTTTCAATATAAGCAAATCCACCCGCCATTCCAATTCGGTCATCCGATTGAAAATGCTTAATGATGGTTTCAAAATAATTATTAGGAAAAATCAAATCCGCATCCGCCTTCACCATCAAATCATAGTCTTCATCCAAAGTTTCCAGTCCTTTGTGGAACGCCTGAATGACTTTACTTCCCGGCATATGTGCTGCATCGGAAGTTTTGTTGACTAAAGTAATCCACGGATATTTTTCAGCATAACGCGCTACTAGGGCAGCTGTTTGATCCGTGGAATTGTCGTTGACCACCACCACTTTTTTGGGAAGCACGGTTTGATTCACCAAGGATTCTAAAGTCAGACCAATAAATTGTTCTTCATTATGTGAGGGGATGACAATATAATAGTTCATTTTCGGCATTTTATTAGAGTGTAAAAATATATTTTTGTGGCTATATTTTTGGAATAAGTCGCAATTAATTTTTTATTTTAATACATTTGTTAATTAGAAAAAAACTAAATGAGAAAATTTCTGTTTATTCTGTTAGCACTTTTGGCTAACAATCTGTTCTCTCAAAACATAACTGACGATTTGTTGTTGTATTATCCATTTAATGGAAATGTGAATGACGCGAGTGGCAACAGCAATAATGGTACTTCATATGGCGTGACTTACGGCCCTGATCGCTTTGGCAATGCTAATTCAGCGGCCTATTTTAATGGTACAAACAACTTCGTAAATTTTCCCAATATAGCCGCTTTGAAAACAAGCTTGCCTGTTTCCTTTTCTTTTTGGGTAAAATATGCCAATATGAATTATCAAAATCAAGTGATATTCAATACTTCCTTTGAAAATGATAGAAGTACAGGAGTTTGGTTTAATTCTACCAGTAGTTCAGGCAGCTATGCCGCTAATTATGGGGATGGATCATATTCGTACACTTCGGCTACTCGAAGAACTTATGTAAGTGATACCTCTATCAATGCAAATATTTGGCATCATGTGGTTGTGATTGTTAGCGGTCCTGATGATATGCAAATTTATATCGATTGTCAGGAAGGTGGCGGTTATTTTTCTGGTAGTGGCGGTAGTTTGGTGTATTCCATTACTCCCGGTTGTATAGGTCGACACGATAGGGATTTGTCATTGCCTCCCGATTATTTTAAAGGATATTTAGATGATTTCAGATACTGGAATAGAGCTTTGACTGTAAGTGAAGTGGGACAATTGTGTTCCACATTAAGTACTGAAGAGCATCTTGTAACTGCCGATATCTTTAACGTATATCCTAATCCAGCTTCTGATGTTATTCGTTTTGAAACGAATCTAACCGATTTACAAACAATAGTAATCTATGATGCTATGGGTAAAGTGGTGTTGCATTCTAATTATCAATCGGAATTGTCAATTAGTAGTTTGTCAAAAGGGGTTTATTTTATAAAAATAAATTCAGAAACGGCTACCTTATCTAAGAAATTAATCATCAACTAAGTTCTAGTATTACTACTCCAATTTAGTATCAAATGCCTGTAGTTACAGGTGTCATTATTTAAAATATTATGGGAATTATAAAAGAAAGTATCTATAAAATAGCCAACAAGCAATTTTTGCCTTTATTTAAAAGTCAAACTATTTTTCCCTACTATCACATTGTTCGCAATGACAAAGTCAGTCATATCGAACATTTGTATGCTTATAAAAATGAAGCACAATTTCGTGCCGATATCGATTTTCTATTGCAACATTATACCCCAATCAATGATTTAGATGCCGTGCGTAAGGGAGTTCCCAATTCTTTTTTACTTTCATTTGATGATGGTTTGGAAGAAGTGTATTCTGTAGTGTTTCCTATTTTAAAAGAAAAGAATCTTAAAGCGGTATTTTTTCTAAACCCTGATTTTATTGACAATCACCACAGTTTGTACAAACACGATATCAGTGTAATCATCACCCATTTGAAAGCATTGGATTTTGATTTAGATAAAATAAATGCCATTGCTGCGCTTTTGAATTTTGAATTTAAAGACAAGGCCGATTTTTTATTTAAAATAAAAAACATACCCTTTAAAGACAAACATCTGATAGTTCCTGTATTGGACTATTTGACTATTGATATTAAAAATTATCTGTCTACACAAAAGCCGTACCTGTCCAAAGCACAAGTTCAAGAGATGATTGACTACGGGATGTTCTTTGGTGGGCATACGATGTCGCATCCTCCGTTGCATCAATTGTCGTACGAGGAAAAGAAAGCGGAGATTATCAATTCCATTGACTGGGTAAAGCGCGAGTTTCACTTATCGTATTCTGTGTTTGCTTTTCCTTTTTCCGATAAAAATATTTCCCGTAAACTCCTTAATGAATTGTTTGAGTACGATCCAGCGATTTTGCTGTTTGGTAATTCTGGATTGAAAAAAGATATCGATGCGCGTATCGTGCAACGTTTTTCGTTGGAGAATCCTTTTAAAAAGATTCATAAAGTAATAGTAACGGAAAACTTATATAAGATTTTTAATAAAATGATTGGCAAATACCAGATCAAACGATAATGATTGAAATACGAAAAATATATAAGAAGGATATTCCGAGCTTGATGGAAGAACAAAGCTTTTGGAATCATGAGTTTTTATCCATTAGCAAGCACCGTTTGTACGCTCATTATAAAAATCCCAATAGTGATCCTGATGATATTGTGCTCTTATTGTCCTATCTCAATCAAGAGTTGGTAGGTTATATGGGAATATTTATCGACAAAATTGTATTGGATGGTAAGAACGATAAAATAGGTTGGCTTTCCACTTGGTGGGTACATCCCAAAACCAAAGGAACCGGCATTGGCCGTGAGATTTTGAATACTATGTATGAGGCCAATGGAGGGAAAATTGGTATTTCTCAATTTACTCCTAGTGCCAAAAGGGTGTACGACAAATCAGGATATTTCTATACCTTAAAAGAAAATCAAGGGGTAAAGGCCGTACTGCGTGCCAACCTGAGTTTTGTACTGCCTACCATCTATCCTTCAACTAAATCCTTGCTTCCGCTATGGAAAGCAATGGATACGGGATTGAATATTTTTGTAAATATCAAATTGAGTCTGCAAAAACAATCGGTACAAAGTCGTTTGAAAGGGATT
>CANCJZ010000177.1 GCA_947378465.1 Flavobacteriaceae bacterium | reverse complement strand
TAGTCAGCGCCATTTTTAATTTTTTCTTTCAAAAAATGAATATCACTATCTAAACTTGGTGCTTCCATGTGTTTTTCAGGATAACCAGCCACACCAATACAGAAATTTGTTTTTGCGGAATTCTTTAAATCTTCGTCTAAATAAATACCGTTATTTAAATTACTAATTTGTGTGACTAATTCACTTGCATATTCATTTCCCTCCTTTTCAGCATGAAAATAGGTCTCAGTTTTCAACGCATCACCACGCAGGGCAACCACATTATCAATCCCTAAGAAATCCAAATCGATTAAAAGGTTCTCTGTATCCTCTTTAGTAAATCCACCACACAAAATATGCGGAATAGCATCTACATTATATTTGTTTTGAATTCCCGCACATATTCCAACTGTTCCTGGCCGTTTCTTAACAATCTTCTTTTGCAGCAAACCGCTTGGCAATTCTTTATATTCATATTCTTCACGATGGTAGGTTACATCTATAAACGGGGGAGTAAACTCCATTAATGGGTCTATACTATCAAATATAGATTGAATATTTTGCCCTTTTAATGGTGGCAATATTTCGAAAGAAAATAACGGTTTACCGTTTGCATTTTCTATATGTTGGGTTACTTTCATAATTATAAGTCTTAAAGTTATAAAATCGAAAGTCGAAAGTCTTATTTAAACTTTTTGACCTTTGGTTTTATGACTAATTTAATCTGCTATATTTGGTGCCAGCCATTTGTTAGCCAATTCGGTAGAAATCCCTCTACGTTTGGCGTAATCAATTACTTGATCTTCTTTAATTTTCCCCAATCCAAAATACTTACTTTCAGGATTAGCAAAATAATAACCGGAAACCGATGCCGCTGGCCACATCGCCATATTTTCGGTTAATTGCACTCCGATTTCGTTTTCTACATTTAGCAATTTCCAAATGGTTGGCTTTTCTAAATGATCTGGACAAGCTGGATAACCTGGCGCTGGGCGAATTCCTTTATATTCTTCGTTAATCAAATCTTGATTACTCAAGCTTTCATCTGAAGCATAGCCCCAAATTTCCTTTCGAACTTTTAAATGCAAATATTCCGCAAATGCTTCTGCAAATCGATCACCAAGTGCTTTAACTAAAATCGAATTATAATCGTCTAATTGCTTTTCAAATTCAGCCGCTTTTTCATCAACTCCAAATCCTGTTGTCACACAAAAACAGCCAATATAATCTTGTTTTCCCGAATCTTTTGGTGCAATAAAATCCGCTAAAGCTATATTAGGTGCCCCAGCTGTTTTTTGAGATTGTTGCCGTAAAGTCAAAAGTTGAAGGTTGAAGGTTGAAAGTTGGATATCGTCATCATTTATTGTATTGGCCGGAAATATTCCTAAAATTCCTTTGGCGGTCAACCATTTGCGGTCAACGATTTGTTGTAGCATTTCTTGAGCATCTGCAAATAACGTTGTGGCTTGCTCGCCAACTACTTCATCTGCTAAAATAGCCGGATATTTTCCATGCAATTCCCAAGATTGAAAGAAAGGAGTCCAATCTATAAAATCTACTAATTCTGAAAGCTCCACTTCTACTTTTTGGGCTCCGATGAAATTAGGCTGAACTGGATTAAATTTGTCCCAATTCAATTGCAATTTATTTTTACGAGCATCTTCAATAGACAAGAAATTTTTATCTCTACTTCTGCTCAAATAGCCTTCTCTTAATTTATCGTATTCCTCGCGTACTGATTTAGCATAAGCTACTTTCGTCTCTGCTTGGAGCAAATTACTCGCAACCGTTACTGCCCGAGAAGCATCGTTTACATGAACCACCGTTTCTTTATATTCTGGTGCAATTTTTACTGCAGTGTGGGCTCGAGAAGTAGTTGCCCCACCAATCATTATTGGAATATTGATATTTAGTTTATCCATTTCTTTAGCGAGATAAACCATCTCATCTAATGATGGTGTAATCAATCCACTAAGACCAATAATATCAACATTCTGATCAATTGCAGCTTTAATTATTTTTTCGGGCGGCACCATAACGCCCAGATCAATGATTTCGAAATTGTTGCACCCTAAAACTACTGCTACAATATTTTTCCCGATATCGTGTACATCTCCTTTTACAGTGGCCATCAAAACTTTACCCGCAGATGAGGATTTTCCGTCCTTTTGAGCTTCGATGAATGGCAATAAATAGGCTACTGCCCTTTTCATTACGCGAGCTGATTTCACTACTTGCGGCAAAAACATTTTTCCGCTTCCAAACAAATCCCCCACAACATTCATCCCAGCCATCAAATTAATTTCGATGACATCAATTGCTTTATCAGACGCGGCTCGAGCCTCTTCCACATCTATTTCAATGAACTCATCAATTCCTTTCACTAATGAGTGTGTTAATCGATCTTGAACTGAACCGTTACGCCATTCTTGAATTAACTTTTCATTTACTTTAAAACCACCTTTGAAACTGTCTGCTAAATCCAGCAATCGCTCTGTAGCATCATCTCTCCTGTTTAACAAAACATCTTCAACATGTTCTAATAATATCGGGTCGATTTCATCGTATATCTCAAGCATTTCAGGATTTACAATTCCCATTGTCATTCCGTTCTTAATTGCGTGAAAAAGAAACGCAGAATGCATAGCTTCTCGCACTTTATCATTGCCGCGAAAGGAAAAGGAGACATTACTGACCCCTCCTGATATTCCGGCATTTGGAAGATTTTCACGGATCCATTTGGTTGCTCTAAAGAAATCTAAAGCGTTTAATTTATGCTCATCCATTCCTGTTGCCACTGGAAAAATATTTGGATCGAATATGATATCTTCGGCAGGAAAAAGCACTTCATTTACTAGAATATCGTAACTTCTTTTACAAATTTCAATCCGTCTTTCGTAGGTATCCGCTTGCCCATCCTCATCAAAAGCCATTACAATAACGGCAGCCCCATATCGTTTAATCAATTTGGCATGATGCATGAAGACATCTTTTCCTTCTTTAAGAGAAATCGAATTCACTATACCTTTTCCTTGAATGACTTTTAATCCTGCTTCAATAATCTCCCATTTGGAACTATCGATCATAACGGGAACACGCGCAATATCGGGTTCGGCAGCAATTAGATTTAAGAATTTGGTCATGGCATAAATACCATCCAACATTCCTTCGTCCATATTGACATCTATAATTTGAGCTCCTCCTTCAACCTGTTCTCTCGCGACTGAAAGTGCTTCTTCATATTTCTCTTCTTTAATTAAACGTAAAAATTTACGCGATCCAGTAACATTTGTACGTTCACCAACGTTGATGAAATTAGATTCGGGCGTTACAATAAGTGGCTCCAAACCTGATAATCGTAAATATTTAAATGCTGTCGCCATTATATCTTTTCTAAAATTGTTCTTGGTCTAAAATCTTTTGCAACTTCGGCGATAGCCCTAATATGCTCTGGCGTAGTTCCGCAGCATCCTCCAATAATATTTACTAAATTATCTTGCAAATATTCTTTTATTAAGGCTTGCATTTCCATTGGAGTTTGATCGTATTGTCCGAAGGCATTTGGCAAACCTGCATTTGGATGAGCCGAAATATTCAATTGGGTATTCATTGCTAAACGTTTTAAATAAGGTTTTAATTGATCTGCACCCAAAGCGCAATTGAATCCGATACTTAACAACGGTATGTGCGCTATTGAAATTAAAAAAGCTTCTACCGTTTGACCAGAAAGTGTTCTTCCCGAAGCATCGGTAATAGTTCCTGAAACCATTACAGGCATTTCAATATTACGCTCTTCTTTTACTTCTTCTATTGCAAATAATGCTGCTTTAGCATTAAGCGTATCAAAAATTGTTTCTACTAAAAGCACATCCACACCGCCGTCGATTAATGCGTTGACTTGCTGTTTATAAGCAAATCGTAAATCATCAAAAGTGACTGCACGAAATCCAGGATCATTCACATCGGGAGACATTGAAGCAGTTCTATTGGTTGGACCTATAGAACCCGCAACAAATCTTGGCCGGTCTGTGAATTCATCTGCCACTTCTCGTGCGATTTTGGCTGATTCATAGTTTAATTCATAAACTAAATCTTCAAGGAAATAATCGGCCATTCCAATAGTCGTTCCCGAGAATGTGTTTGTTTCTACTATATCAGCACCCGCTTGAAAATACAAACGATGTACCTCTTTCACTGCTTGGGGTTGCGTGATAGAAAGCAAATCGTTATTACCTTTTAGTGGATGTGAAAAATCTTTAAACCTTTCACCACGAAAATCTTCTTCTGAGAAATTATTTCTTTGAAGCATAGTACCCATAGCACCGTCTAATACTAGAATTCTTTCGTTGATGGCATCTTTAATTTTTGACATTTATTCTTCTTTACAAAAATTTATAAATAGTACCCTGCGATGAAATAAAAGCCTTCAGTTTAAAAGTTTAAATCTGTTGGAAATATTTCCATCTGTAGCTCAGGAGCTCCTAAATTATAGTATGTGTTATCTTGAAAGTGAGAGGAATTCTCTGGGTTATCTGTTCTCAATTTAACGAGATAGAATGTAGCACCTTCTTTTGGCAAAGGGTTGCTAAGCTTTCAACGGGTCTATTCCCTCCAGCTTTCGTGATAACAAACAATACGATTATGAACGGCACAAAGTAAGAACATAGAAACGGGATTTGCAAGCAAATTAAAAAAATAAAAACCTACAACGTTTTAGTGCTACAAGTATTAGTGGATTATTATTGATTAATTTTATAAATTACTGTTTCTTATAAACAAACAGTTTCTTTTATTTTTAATTTTTCGGAAATTTTTAGAATGTCTGTCAACACTCCTCGAGCGGTCACTTTTTTTCCAGCTCCAGCACCTTGAATTACTAATGGTATTTCACCATATGATTTTGTGTAAATTTCAATTAAATTATCAGCTCCTTTGAGTTGTCCAAGTGCCGAACTTTTCGGCACTGATATTAGTTTAACTTCGAGTTGCCTAGTTTGCACATTTAGTTCGCCCACATAGCGCAACGCATGATTATCCACTTGGGTAATTTTGGCAATTTGGAATGGTTTGTCAAACAATTGTTTATTGACGGAATACTCAGTCTTACAATGATTTTCATTCAGATTGGGGAGCAAAAGGGATTCAATTTTAATATCTGTGAATTCAAATTCTTGTTCGATTTCGCGTGCTAAAATCAATAATTTTCGGGCAACATCATTTCCGGATAAGTCTTCACGAGAGTCGGGTTCTGTCAATCCAAAATTTTCAGCATCTACCAAAATTTTAGAAAACGGAATATCTTCATTGGAGAAACGATTAAAAATATAACTTAATGACCCAGAAAACACACCTCTTATTTTAATAATTTCTTCTCCCGAAAAATATAAATCACTTATTGTTTGAATAACTGGTAATCCAGCTCCAACATTGGTTTCATACAGGAAGGTTTTGCCATTTTTATCGACATTTCTTCTGATTTCTCTGTAAAAATTGGTATCAAGTGTATTTGCTTTTTTATTAGCTGCAACAATATTGAATCCGTTTTGGATCAGCCGAATATAATTTTTGATGATATCTGAACTCGCTGTGGCATCAACCGCAATAAGGTTTTCTAATTCTTGTTCCTGCACATATTCGATAATATCTTCTATTCGAAATGGAATCGCCGATTGTGCAAAGTTAGCTTCCCATTGATTTTTGAGACCCTCTTTTTCGAAGAAAGCTAAAGTAGAATTGGTGATTATTGGAAATCGCAAATCAATATTTCTTTTTTCGAAAAAGAATTTTTGACTTTCAATTACTTGGTTTATCAATGTGCTTCCGATATTTCCGATTCCGAAAAGGACTATGTTTATTCTAAGCGTTGACATATGCTTGTTGTTTTTGTTTGTTAAAAATTGGAGCTAAAATTTGAGCTAACTGTTCAAACTCGATTAAAAAAGCATCATGACCATGAATGGAATTAATTTGGTAATAAAAAACATCTTCTTTAACAGCTTGCAATTGTTGATGTGTTTCGCGATTCTCATCGGGGGTGAAAAAATAGTCAGTATCAACGGCTATAACATGAATCGCCGCTTGGATAGTTTTGGCTACAACCAAAAAATCGCCTCTATCTCTCGTAATATCATTGGTTTTCAGTAAATGATTCATTAACTTATAGGCAGATAAACGAAAGCGATTTTTGAGTTTTATACCATGATTTACCAACCAATTTTCAATTTGAAAGATGGATAAATTATTGAACTTGTTTCTTTGAAATCTTTGGTTAAAGGATTGCGGTGTTCTGTACAATAACATGGCATGCAAGCGAGCATCAGCTATCGGGTCATCAGAGTTATTGAGAAT
>CANCJZ010000176.1 GCA_947378465.1 Flavobacteriaceae bacterium | reverse complement strand
ATCAAAATAATCCAATACCTGTTTCCACAAATTGTATATACTTCGATGGCATTCATCAATTACAATAAAATCAAAAAATTCTATAGGCACTTTTTCATTATATCGAACCGCCAAATCATTCCCAGTTCCTACTAGGTTAGTTTCATTAGGATTAATTTCTTCCGCACTTTCATCCAGTTCCGTCCCTTTCAATATCGAATACATTCGTTGAATAGTACTGATATATACCTGACTGTCATTAGGAATAAAGGAACTCGTTAATCGAGTAACTCCATAAAGTTCGGTAAACAAACGATTGTCTTCTTGAGCCGTGTACGCTCGGAATTCGCCTTCTGCCTGTTCACCTAAGTTTTTAGTATCTACTAAAAACAAGATGCGTTTGGCTTTGGCATATTTTAATAAACGATATACAAAGGTAATGGCGGTAAATGTCTTTCCTGCACCCGTCGCCATTTGTATCAGGGCTTTTGGTCGTTGCTCTTTAAAAGACTGTTCCAGATTAGTGATGGCCAATACTTGACAATCCCTCAAGCCTTCTGTTGGCAAAGCTGGTAAATCATGCAATCTAGCCCGTAAAGTTTTAGTTTGAGTAATCCATTGTAATAGTGTTTCAGGTCGATAAAAGCTAAACACCTGCCGCGACCGCGGTTTAGGATCTCTATAATCTGTAAATCGTGTGATTTCTCCTGTGCTTTCAAACACAAACGGTAAAGGGTCATTGTTCAACAAACGCAACTTAGCATTCGCATATTGAGAAGATTGATCTTCAACCGTAGTCAATCGAACTCCCTCTTCTTCACGTTTGGCTTCAATAATACCAACCGGTTTTTTGTCAACAAACAACACATAATCCGCAGGTCCTACATCCGTTACATATTCCCGAATAGCAACTCCAAGTCCCGCAGCAAGATTTAATTTCTTCTTATCTTGTATAAGCCAACCACTCGCAAGCAACTGCTTGTCGATAGCATCTCGCGCTATTTGTTCTGGGTTTTGGTTGATCATTGTGTTGGCTTATAAAATATTTATAACCAAACTTATTATTTTTTTATTTAAAATACAAATATTTTGGTAGTACTTTTTTGACAATATGTATTTCGATGTTGAATCTTGACCCTGAATTATACATTTTGGAAGAGTGTTTTTTGATTTAAAATTTCAAATACCAAATCCCAATCTCCTAACCGAATTCCCAACCCCATATCCTAAATTCAACTCCTTATATTCCAATCCTCGCATTCCAACCCTCGCATTCCAACCCTCGCAGGGTTCAAAACCCTGCGTGGGTTAAACCAATCCAATTCCAATTCCAATTCCAATTCCAATTCCAAATCCAATCTCGCAACCGAAATTCCAAATCCCATATCATAAATCCCAACCCTCAATGGATTTAAAGGGGGGTGAGTTAAAAATATATTTTTTGAAAAGGAAAAGTTATCTATAAGACTTTAATATTCAATAATCAAATCATTAATTACATTTGTACTATGTTGTTGTTTATGGAAATAGATGAAATTTTCTTTATCGCCAAATAGATCTAACACATCATTTCTCATTAAAAGGGTTGGTTTTTCAGAAACAATTGTTTCATAAGATGACCAAGGATAGAAACTCATTTGTTTAACAAAACCATGATGAACAGGATTATTATGTATATAAAAAATGAGTTGTTGAAAATATTTTTCGGAGGTAACTAATTTCCTTTCAAAGTTTTTTTCAAACAAACTTCCAGTTCGATGATATTTTTTATTAATTGCTTGTGTATATGAATTGAATAAATGTGAAAATTGTCTTGAAGGGCTAATGGTTTTTGGTTTTTCAGTTGTACTATAACTTAAATCACTTTCTGTAATTTCTTCATTTTCTTTAATTCGTACTAAAATATGAAAATGATTTTTTAATAAGCACCAAGCAAAAGTTTCAGCTATTGGATTGATATACTTGGCATACAAATGAAGAAAATGATAATAATTTTCTGTTTCTAGAAATATATCAATACCATTATTACCTCTATTATAGATGTGATAATAATTTCCATTAAAAAGTGGCTCTCTTTTTTCCATTTTTATTTTGTTCTTAATAAAACTTATACAATAATCAATCTTCGCATTCCAACCCTCGCATTCCAACCCTCAAATTCCAACCCTCGCATTCCAACCAACGAATTCCAACCAACGAATTCCAACCCTCGCAGGGTTTAGAACCCTGCGTGGGTTAAACAACATCGCATTCCAACCCTCGCAGGGTTTAGAACCCTGCGTGGGTTAAACAACATCCAAAACAACCTCCAAAACAACCTCTGAAACAACCTCCAATAACACCCAAAGCGATTACCCTATAAAAAAAAACTCCCCGCTATTTCTAACGAGAAGTTATTCAATACATCCAGTAACCACAACACCTAAACCAACGTAACAACCACATCAGTTCGTTCCCCGGGGGTCACTGCGATAGATTCAGTTTTCGACACATACCCCGCTTTTGCGATAACAAAATCGTGAGTCCCTTCCGCAATATTTCTTAAAAAAACATTGCCTTTAGCAGAAGTTCTACGTTTCACACCCAAAGCATCATTTTTAACCAAGGCATTCATAATGTTTTGATTAGACGAATTCATTACAGTGATTTTAATAGAGAAGTGGCGTCCTGCTGCTTGATCAAGGGCACGGCTTTCAAAATACCCTTTTACAAAGTCCGGTTGCGTATTTTTCAATACCAATACTAAGCGATCCATTTTGTTCAACAATTGCGATGAAGCACTGAATAAGGAGTTAATTTCAGCGGTAGCCAATTTAACGGTATTGATTTGCGTTTGAGGTTTAACCAAACTAGCGTCAAATTTATTGATCGTAGTTTGAAAGCCCGTCAACATTACATCAGTAACATTATAATCAGCCAATTCCGTAAGTAAGCTAACGGCTTTGTTGTGGATATTCAAACATTTAACGATACACTCATTATCTTTTGCTTTTCTCAATCCGTTAGTAGTAAAATGCATATCATCAATCAACTCAGTATTTTCACTAATAGTAGCATAAGCTACAATTTTATTACTGATATCCACTGCCTGATCAGTCATATCCATTCGTATTTCCTTTTTACCCAACGCATAACCGGTAATGGTACGCGATTGTAACTCGTACTGAGATCTCAGTTTCCCTCGATTGTTATTAAACTCAGTTTTGAACCCTTGAAACCCTGGTAAGCCATCCAAAATGGCGCTATCGGTTCCATCCAAATATTCCGATGTCAACTGGAACATTTTCATTGTTTTATTTTGACTTTTATTCATCTTTTAAGCAATTATTTGGTTACTTTTTTTTAGTGGATTTGAGGCATCAAATTCACACTGCTAAAATAATAATTATTTTAATAACCAAAAAAAAAATTTATTTATTTTTTAAATTATTTTTAAACATATCTCAAAATACAACACCTTTAATTAATATTAAATACGTTTTATATGTAATTCGTTAAATATATCATAAAATTGTAATTTAACATTTTTATACATAAACACCTTTTTTCAAACAAAAAATCAATCGTTTTTTACAAACCGTTTTTACAAGCAAAAAGCTTATTTTTTAATTAAAAAAAATAAGCTTTAAATACTCTATTATTATTTCAGTATTTCTAAAATAATTTGCTTTAATAAATGATGTGATTTGATTCGCGAATCATTATTTTGAAATCGCTATTATGTATTCAAATCCACAAAAAATTATGCTTAATTCCAAACACCTTATTCGTTATTCCAATATACTATACACCATTTCCACACACTAATTTGCCATTTCCATACACTAATTCGCAATTTCCACACATTAATTCGCTATTTCCACACACTAATTCGCCATTTCCACCACTTAATTCGCCATTTCCACACATTAATTTGCTATTTCCATCACTTAATTCGCCATTTCCACACATTAATTTGCTATTTCCACCACTTAATTCGCTATTTCCACCTCTAAATTCATCATTTCCACCTCTTCATTTGCCTTTCCAACCTCATTATTCACCATTTCCACCTATTTATTTGCCATTTCCACCACATAATTCACCATTCCAACCTCATTATTTGCCATTTCCATAACCTCATTCGCTATTTCCGACTTTTTATTTACCATTGCAACCAATTTAATTGCAATTACACTTATTGATAAAAGTTTATATCCAATTATCTCTCCAAAAATTGAGCACTTTAATTAAATCTCAATGTTTTATTTCAAAAACCATTTGCAAACAATAGAACCTCCCAAAAGAATTACCCATTTCCGCAATATCAGCTCTCTATACTCTATATGAATTTCTCTGATTAGTGTTGACCGATTTCTTATTTTTTTCCAACCCTAGCAGGGCTCAAAACCCTGTATGGTTCGAGACGTGAATTGCTATTGTGATTATCTTTCGTGGATGGGTTAAAACCCAACCTTATTGAATCAATATTGGGGTTACGTTGTTGATAAACTTCATCTATTATTAGAATGGAGTTTTCTTAATTGTTACCTATTGTGATTTACACAACATATTTAATCTTTTCTCTTGCTTCTTGCTGAACTTCTCTGATTAGTGTTGACCGTTTTCTAATTGTTTTTTTTCAACCCTAGCAGGGTTTAAACCCTGCTAGGGTTCGAGACGTGAATATTTATCGTGATTATAGCTCTTGATATATGTTGTACTTACGGGACTTATTGTTAGCTTCAATCATTTTGCCATCAATATGTCGCCCCTGACGGGGCATTCAAATTCCACAAAATCTTGCTTCTTGCTTCTTACTTCTTCTCTATATTCTCCATTCTCTAACCACAATATCTTGCTTCTTTCTTCTTGCTTCTTGCTTCTTGCCTCTTTCTTCCAAAAAAAAAGCAACCTGATTTTCACCAGATTGCTATTAGTATCAATTGTCAATTATAATTTATTCCTCCATAGTGTGATATACGTTCATCACATCATCATCTTCTTCGATTTTTTCGATTAGTTTTTCTACGTCAGCCATTTCTGTTTCAGTTAGTTTTTTGGTAATCTGTGGAATTCTTTCAAAACCTGAAGAAAGGATTTCAATACCTCTGGTTTCTAATTCTTTTTGAATAGCACCAAAACTTCCGAAAGGAGCATAGATCAATATACCATCTTCATCAGCAAAAATTTCTTCCGCTCCAAAGTCGATAAATTCCAATTCCATTTCTTCAATGTCAATATTGTTACTTGGAATTCGGAAGTTACAAGTGTGGTCAAACATAAACTCAACTGATCCTTGTGTTCCCATTGTTCCATTACATTTGTTGAAATAACTACGGATGTTCGCTACAGTTCGGTTATTGTTATCGGTAGCTGTTTCAATTAATATGGCAATTCCGTGAGGAGCATAGCCTTCAAAAAGGACTTCTTTATAGTTAGCGGTATCTTTATCGGTTGCTTTTTTAATCGCACGCTCTACATTTTCCTTAGGCATATTGGCTGCCTTTGCATTTTGGATTACTGCTCTTAATCGTGCATTCCCTTCTGGATTTGGTCCGCCTTCCTTAACGGCCATTACGATGTCTTTTCCAATTCTAGTAAACGCTTTGGCCATTGCTGCCCAACGTTTCATTTTTCTACCTTTTCTAAATTCAAAAGCTCTTCCCATTTCTATTGTTTTTTTAACGATGCAAAAATATAATTATTCTACTATATTTCAAATCTATGTATTAGCTAATTTTATTTCTTATTTAATCTTTGATAGTCTTCCAATATATTCATTGCTTCAAGCAGGTGAATATTGGATTTTAATTCCTTCCTTTTTTCTGTATCACTTGTTTTTAAATAAGCATCAAACTTTTGTGATTCGATATCAAATGGCGTATTGACAATATCTATAGGATACTGAATATCCGTTTGCTTTTTGATGGCTGCCCACAGTGCATTGACTTCTTCAACCTGATCAAACACACAATCAAAGTTAAGAGGAACAGGAGGGAGGGTATCATTATACATTTTGTTGATTCTAATGTTCAATGCTGCGATTTGATTCAAGTTAACATTGTCCTTAACTCGCTGTTGACTGTCGGCAATCAGTTGTTCTTTGTTTTTTAAATTAAAAGGTATGAACTTAACAGGACTTATAATTTGATCGTTTTTCAAAGCAGTCGCATTATCGACTTCCCTTGGCATTTGCGCATCGAATAAACTCGGGATTTCCACATCTGGAGTAATCCCAATGGTTTGATTGCTTTTGCCAGTGATGCGGTAAAACTTTTCAATCGTCAATTTAATATATTCTTCTGGGTTGTCTCCATCGGATAAGGGATAAATGCGCTGCATGGTTGCTTTTCCGTGCGATTGATTGCCAATGATGATTCCT
>CANCJZ010000175.1 GCA_947378465.1 Flavobacteriaceae bacterium | reverse complement strand
CTATCAGCGTAATTACGGTTATTATAGCCTCCCTTTTATGTCTTTTAGGGCGTGAAGTAGTTGAATATAAAGTAATAGGTTATTTACTCCTGGTTGTTGTTTCTTTATTAGCTATTTTTTTGGAAATCAAACCTGTTTTACTTGGTGCTTTACTCAGTGCTCTTGCTCTCGATTACCTTTTTATCAAACCGTATTATACTTTGCATATCGACAGTGCAGCCGATGCGCTAATGCTAGTGATGTTTTTTATCATCGCTCTTATTAATGCCGTGTTAACCTACAAAATCAGACGGATGCAACGTGCCATTCAAGTCAAAGAAACACGGGCTAACACGATGAAACTGTACAACACTCTGCTCGATTCGCTTTCTCATGAACTTCGTACTCCTATTGCGGCAATACTTGGTTCAATTGACACTCTTCAACAAAAAAACGTTCTCCTTTCTCCAGATACTCAGCAAAAATTATTTCATGAAATGGAAACCGCTTCTATGAAATTAAATTATCAGGTAGAAAATCTCCTCAATATGTCCCGTTTGGAATCCGGTTATATTCAACCCAAACTAGATTGGTGCGATGTCAAAGAAATTGTTTACAATGTTTGCAACCGTCTTTCTGATGAATTGGTTGAACACAAAATAATTTACCAAATCGACGACAATCTTCCTCTTTTTAAATTAGATTATGGCCTAATGGACCAAATCATTTACAATCTAGTCTATAACGGTTCTCAACATACTCCCAAAGGAGCTACCATAACCATCAAAGTTCGTTATGATGTCGATGCGGATTACGATTCTCATATCGATTTAATCAAAAAATGTTTAATTACTATCTCTGACGATGGTCACGGTTTTCCTCAAGACGAAATTGACCGCGCTTTTGATAAATTTTATCGTTTTAAAAATTCTAAAACTGGAGGTACCGGACTTGGATTGTCTATCGTTAAAGGTTTTGTTGAAGTGCAAAATGGTACTATTACCCTACATAACGCCGAGAACGGTGGTGCTGAATTTGAATTAAGTTTTAACGTTGCTTGCCTTGCAATCAATTCTTTGAAAAATGAATAATGGTTTTGAAATATTAGTAATTGATGACGAAAGTCAAATCCGGAAACTCTTAGAAATTTCTTTAGAAGCCAATGAGTACAAAGTACTTTTTGCTATCAATGGGAAAGATGGTTTGTCTATGGCAGCCAGCCACCAACCTAATTTAATCCTACTCGATTTAGGATTGCCAGATACTGATGGTCAAGAAGTACTTGTTCAACTAAGAGAATGGTACAACAATCCAATCATCATTCTCTCCGTTAAAAATACCGAAGAGGAAATCGTTAAAGCCCTTGATCACGGTGCTAACGATTACCTTACAAAACCCTTCCGCACGCAAGAGTTATTAGCTCGTATCCGTACCGCTTTGCGCGCCAATTGGAACGTTTTAAGCGAACCTATTACTTCTTTTGGTAATGTGAATATCGATTTTGCTTCCCGTATTGTTAAAGTTGAGGATGAAATTATTCGTTTAACCGCTACTGAATATGCTTTATTAGCGTTATTGGTCAAAAACGATGGTCGTGTGCTTACCCATCAATATCTATTAAAAGAAATTTGGGGCATGAGCTATTCCGAACAAACACAATACCTACGGGTTTTTGTTGCACAACTTCGCAAAAAAATCGAAGTCGATCCCAATCGCCCTCGTTACATTATCACGGAATCTGGAGTTGGATACCGTTTCAACACCAGTTAATTTAATCCTTTTATTTGTTTTTTTTTCCATTTATGAATGTCTTTTTACAGCATTCACAGGGTTTTATTGACCTAATTTAAATTAAATATTATGAATTCTTCTACCCAACATAAAGTAACAGCCGTTTCCTTATTAATCGCATTAGGAATTATTTATGGCGATATCGGAACCAGTCCGTTATATGTAATGAAAGCCATTATCGGCGACAAAAAAATTACCGAGCTATTAGTTTATGGTGGAGTGTCCTGCGTGTTTTGGACATTAACCTTCCAAACTACATTGAAATACATTATCCTAACATTATCGGCAGATAACCACGGGGAAGGAGGGGTGTTTTCTCTTTATGCTTTAGTAAAACGTTTCGGTAAAGGACGTTTAGTCATTCCAACCATCCTTGGAGCCACTACCTTATTAGCGGATGGGATTATTACACCACCAATATCTGTAGCTTCTGCCGTGGAAGGCTTGGATGTTATTATTCCTAATATGCCTACCATTCCAATTGTAGTCGTAATTATTTCGGGTTTATTTGTTTTTCAACGCTTTGGTACCCAAAAGGTAGGTTCTATTTTTGGACCTGCAATGTTTATTTGGTTTTCTATGCTTTTTGTTTTGGGATTTTCTCAAATCATCCATCATCCAGGGATAATTAAAGCATTAAACCCAATGTATGGCTATGAATTATTAACCACTTATCCTAGTGGGTTTTGGTTGTTAGGTGCAGTCTTTTTGTGTACTACAGGTGCTGAGGCACTCTATTCTGATTTAGGTCATTGCGGTAAGGAAAACATCCGAATTACTTGGGTATTTGTGAAAATATGTTTAGTAGTCAATTATCTAGGTCAATCGGCTTGGTTGATGAATCAAGGAAGCAGTTTGCTCGCAGGTCGTAATCCCTTCTATGCAATAATGCCAAGCTGGTTTCTATTAATTGGTGTTATTGTATCCACCTTTGCAACTATTATAGCTTCCCAAGCGCTTATCAGTGGTTCCTTTACCTTAATTAATGAAGCGATTTCGCTTAATTTTTGGCCTCGTGTCACCCTCAAAAACCCTACAAACCTAAAAGGACAAATCTATATTCCATCCATCAATACTATACTTTGGATTGGTTGTGTTATGATGATTTTATATTTTAAAAATTCAACCAATATGGAAGCAGCCTACGGTTTCTCCATCACTATTGCAATGATGATGACTACTGTTTTACTTGCTTATTATTTGATTTATATTAAAAAGGTAAAATTGAGTTTGGTTACCCTAATATTAGTTTTGTTTGCAATTATAGAAGTTTCCTTTTTTATTGCAAATGTGTCCAAAATCAAACAACGATGGATGTTCTTATTCTTTGAATTATTCATTTTTATGGTAATGTATGTTTGGTATTATTCAAGAAAAATTAATAATAAATTTTTAAAATTCACCAACTTAGTTGAACAAACTGCATTACTTAATGAATTAAGTAATGATGAAAAAATACCTAAATATTGTACACATCTTATTTACCTTTCTAAAGCGGACAAAACCTATGAAATTGAAGAGAAAATAATAAATTCTATTTTTTCAAAAAAACCTAAACGCGCTGATGTGTATTGGTTTATGCATATAAATCGAACTAACGAACCTTTTACTCTTAATTATGAAGTAGTAGAAATTTTAGATGATAAAGTAATAAAAATCATTGTGAATCTTGGCTTCAGAATTCAGCCTAGAGCCGAGTTATATTTTAAAAAAATACTTAAAGAATTAGTTGAGAAAAAAGAATTAAGTCTTCATCTACGCCCTGATGGTTCCACTAAATACAATGCTCAGCCAGATTTCAAATTTATTATTTTAGAAAAATTCTTATCTGTTGAAAATGAATTTTCTGTAGGAGAGGGATTTCTAATGAATTCTTATTATTTCCTAAAAAGTTTATCTTTGTCCGATAGTAAAGCCTTTGGTTTGGATAAAAGTGATGTTGCTATTGAAGAAATCCCCATCATTTATCATCCAACTTCTAACATAACATTATATCGGAAAATTTAATTTAAAATGAAAAAAATAGTACTTTTTGCTTTAATGATTTTTAATGGTTTCAGCAGTTTTGCACAAACAACAGATACAATTAAAGAAAAAGTACCTTTCGAAGGTATGGATCAAACCTGGCAAAATGGAAATGATCGCCGTACTTCGCCTGTTTTGACAAGTAAATATGTAACTGGTAGTGTTATGGTGGATGGTAACTATACTTATTCATTCAATAACCCTAACGATAATACCGTTGTTGGGTCTACAGCTTTGGCGCGGAATAATGAAATGCAAATTTCAAGTGCTAACCTTGGAGGTGAATTCAATTATGAAGGAGCAAGGGGTAAAGTAATGTTGCAATTTGGTACTCGTTCAACGGTCATTCCTCGTAATGATTTAAGCGTATACAAAGGGCAATACCAATTGGATAATGTGTATCGTTATTTACCTGAAGCTTATGCGGGTTATCATTTTAAAAAATGGTACGGGATAAATGTCGATGCAGGGATGTTTATGTCTTATCTTGGTTTGAATTCTTATTATCAAGTAGAAAACTGGGAATACCAAGCTTCTTTTACTTCTGATAACACACCATGGTTTTTTAATGGTGTGCGCATTCAAATGTTCCCTACACAAAAACTTAAGGTAGAAGCTTGGATTATCAATGGCTGGCAGAGTTATGGTAAATTCAATAGTATGCCTGGTTTTGGAGGAAATATTACTTGGTGTCCTAATGAAGCTATCAAATTACTTTCAAATGATTATTATGGGACAGATTCCGCAGGTTTGCCCAATCGAATCCGTGTTCACTCTGATAACAGTTTATTAGTACGTTATTTTAATGACCCTAAATCCAAAGGGATTAGTCGTATAGCTTTTTCTTCAACTTTTGATTTTGGATTTGAAAGTGGGGATGGGGTTAGAGGTTTTAATGGCAGTGGAGATACTCCATCTCAATATTTCTTAAGTGGTATGTTTTATCACAGAATGTGGTTTAATAAAAATCAATTCGCTTGGACGATTGGTGGTGGTTGTATGACTAACCCTGGTCGGTATTTAGTTTTATTGCCAAGTGGTGATGCGAGTCCGCTTCCTAATCCAAGTAATCCAACACAAACGATTGGTACTCATCCTTTCTCAGCTAATCCAGGAGATAAGTTTTCGGGTTATGATTGTTCTACTAATTTTGATTGGATGCCTAATCAAAGTATAACTTTCAGAGTTGAGTTTGTTCATCGTCAAGCCAGTGTTCCTTACTTTGCAGGAAGTGGAGGAGTTACCTCACCAACGGGTTATACTACAACTATTCTTCCTGCGGATTGGAAACCAGATTTAGTAAAAATGGAAAATCGCTTGATTTTTGCGATGTTATTCAGAATCTAATATTTAAGTTTAACAATTATATAATAGTATGGATTGAAAACTACTTTTTTTATCAATAGTATTTTCTATTTTTGCAATACACACACAACTAAATAAAATGTATAAACTACTTATCCGTCCTATTCTCTTTTGGTTTGATCCTGAAGAGGTGCACAATTTTACTTTTTCATTAATCAAGCGTTTATCTCTTATACCAGGCATTGCAGTTCTATTTCGATTCCTTTATGTAGTTAAAGATAAACGTTTGGAAACAGAGGTGTTTGGCTTGAAATTCCCTAATCCAGTTGGTTTAGCCGCTGGCTTTGATAAAAATGCAGTTTTGTACAAAGAATTTGCCAATTTTGGTTTTGGTTTTATTGAAATAGGAACCGTTACTCCAGTTGGGCAGGAAGGAAATCCCAAAAAAAGATTATTCCGTCTCAAGGAAGATAATGCAATTATCAACCGTATGGGCTTTAATAATGGAGGAGTGGAAGAGGTCGTACAACGTCTTAAAAGAAATAAAGGGATATTAATTGGAGGTAATATTGGTAAAAATAAAATTACTCCTAATGATAATGCCGTTAAAGATTATATGATTTGTTTTGAAACATTGTTTGATTATGTAGATTATTTTGTGGTTAATGTAAGTTCTCCAAACACTCCTAATCTTAGAGAACTTCAAGAGAAAGAGCCTTTAAAAGCTTTATTGCAAACATTACAAAATGCCAATGCTAAAAAAGCCAAATCAAAACCTATTCTTCTAAAAATTGCACCTGATTTGACTAACGAACAATTATTAGATATCATTGAAATTATCAACGAAACTAAAATTGCAGGAGTCATTGCTACAAATACTACTCTTTCACGCGCAGAGTTGATCTCTGATAACCAATTGGAAGCTGGAGGACTATCAGGTAAACCTTTAACTAAACGCTCCACTGAAGTCATTCGTTTTCTTTCCGAAAACAGTAATAAATCTTTTCCTATTATAGGTGTTGGAGGTATACACACTGCTGAAGACGCCATTGAAAAACTAAATGCGGGTGCTTCATTAGTGCAATTGTACACTGGATTTATTTATGAAGGCCCCTCATTAGTCAAAGCCATTAATCGCAAAATTCTTTCACAAAGAAATTAAACGAAACATTTCACGAAATCGTTTTCTTTACTATATTTGGTTCCTCTATGGAAACAGTCAAAATTATCGAATGTCCCCGCGATGCGATGCAAGGGATTAAACATTTTATCCCTACTGAACGAAAGGTCGATTATATTCAATCCTTACTTCGTGTA
>CANCJZ010000174.1 GCA_947378465.1 Flavobacteriaceae bacterium | reverse complement strand
GTCATTTTTTTAATATGATCTAAAGATATTTTTGGAATTTCATATTTTAAAGGAACAGTCTTTTTTGACGAATTGTTTTGAATCAATTCTATATGTGCAATTGCCGAATTCTGCCAAGCGGTAGGGTTGATTTTATGTAAGGCATTGAGGCGCATACCCTCAAGCATTTCGGGATTATGTAATAATTTTATAGCGGCCTCTGCCAATTGTTTTGAGTTTTGGAAATCAAAATTCAAACCCGCACCATTTAATAATTCTTTTGCGTGTGGAATTGGAGTAGATAAGATGGGGCAACCACAAGCCATAGCATAGGCCAATGTACCACTAACAGCTTGGTTTGGGTCTTTGGAAGTGAACAGATAGAGGTCTGTTCGTTGCAGATGCTCCATCAATTCATCAAGTGATAAATACCTGTTGATGAATCGAACATTGTTTTGAAGATTAAGCGTAAGCACTTTTTTATATAAAAAATCACGGTATTTTTCGCCATCATTTTTTTGGACTTCTGGATGCGTTTTCCCAATAATTAAATAAATTACATTAGGAAACTGTTCAATTATTTTAGGCAAGGCATCTAAAGCAGTTTCAATACTTTTCCCTTCATTTAACAACCCAAAAGTGGATAATACGATACGATCGGCCAAGTGGACTCTTGATTTTTTATGGGAGTCATTAAGCGAGGCAACTAAATGCGTTCCATGAGGAATGACTGTTATTTTTCGTTCAGCAATACCATAATATTTTTGCAAAATTATTGCTGAAGTAATTGTCATCACAATAACCTGATCCGAATGATCAATAATTTTGCGTACAATTTTTTTTAATTGGGCATTTGGATTGGGCAATACGGTATGAAAAGTAATGGAAATGGGGCATTTGAGATGGGCCATAAATTTCAATAAATATTTCCCATATTCGCCACCAAACAATCCAAATTCATGTTGTAAAAAAATCATTTTAATGTTTTTATCGGCATTAATTCTATCTTTTAACAAGGCATATTCTTCTTTGATTTCAGTATGCAACACATACTTTACATCATCCGTATATTTAAAGTTCGATACATTGGATTCTAAAGCACAAACTTTAAGAGAAAAGGAGTGACCAAATTTTTCTTGAATGGCATTTTTCAAATCGTGCGTATAGGTAGCAATACCGCATTCTCGGGGAGGATAGGAACTGATGAATACTATTTCAGGCAGTTCATTGTGATTATAAAGAGTTGCTTTTTTAGAATCGTCCAAATTAGTATTGATGATATTTTTTAAAGCCTCTTTATAGACGATCAATCTATTGCTGAAAATGGGAAATATATTAGATTTCATTATTGACTTTATTTAGTAACAATTCTTTTAACAATTCTTTCAAACTCACCGATGCGCAGGCGATACATTTATCTGCTGCCCCATAATAGATATAAAGAGCGTCCTCAAACAAGGCCGTTCCCGTAGGAAAAACAACATTATTCACCACTCCATTCAATTCGTAATCAAATTCAGGCACAAATAAAGGATCAATCAATCGGGCAATTACTTTTGTTGGATCAACAAGATCCAGCAAGGCCGCAGCAGCCGAATACACATAGCCTTCAGAGGTATCATAAACTCCGTGATAGATGAGCAGCCAACCCAATTCGGTTTCAATAGGAGGCGCCCCCGCTCCAATATATCCCGATTCATGGTTGACTCCTATAGGATCCATAACGATATGTTCGTTCAGATGCAGAAAATAATGATTCCAATATTCTTGAGTCAATTCCTCTAAGGAATTCACCATTACTAATTGAATTCCAGGTCGGATACGATGCAGGAAAGCCAATTTTCCGTCTATTTTTCTAGGAAAAAAAAGCACATCTTTATCCCATAAATACACTTCCTCACTGGCTTCAAAATGTCGGACATGTCGGAAGTATTTAGCATTGACAAGATTGTTGCATTCAGCCAATCGTTTGAAAGCATCAAAAGTAAACTTTGGCACAATAATGCCACCACGTTCAAAAGTGTTTAAATCCGTTGAAGTAACCAAAGCACCTAAAGCATTAATCCCATTATAGGCAGTATAGGTTATATAATACACCCCATCGATCTTTACAATTCTAGGATCTTCAATTCCTTTTGATCCCTCGTCAGAATAAGGAATCATCAAAGGCGTGTTATACCGTTCCACCACTTTTAAAGGACCTTCGAGTTGACAATACCCAATGGTGGAATAATTGCCTTTTCGAACCGCTCTATAAAGCATGTGTATGGTGTTCCCTTCCTGATAAACACCAGGGTTCAGTACACTGTCATCTTCAAAAGACAACTCTGTTTTTTTTAAAATAATTCCGTGTTTGGTAACTTTTATCATAAGTTTTGATTTTTTAAAATAAAAAAACGCAGGAGTTTTGAATTCCTGCGCTTTTATTGGCTTTTACGTGTATTCGTAGTATTACATGAACTCTACGTTGCCCACATAATCAAGTCAAAATTATACGGATGCAGGTTGCCCTTTTTTTATGATATTAATTACTTCTTCACGTTTTTTGTGAATACGCATTTCGATACGTTTGATCAAATCCTCTTCTTTACCGCGCTCAAATTTCAAATCAGCATCCGTAAGTGTTGGGAATTTACTTTTTAACTCATCCGCTTGTTTACTCCAGTCGCCAGAAATTTTGAATGCTTCAGTACTTTTGTTGTGTTTTGCTTCCATGATAGTAATTGATTAAATATGATTTATTATTATACAAAGTTGCATTATAAATCACTGTAAAATATTACAAACAAACTACTTAATATTACATATATCCCATGTATACAAAATTGATTACATAAAAAAAGCACTGTAACTAAACAGTGCTTTGGATTGTATTAAACATTCTCTAAGTTTAAATCTCGCTTGTGTTTCAATTGCTTGAAATAAGTAGGCGAAAGTCCCGTAATTTTTTTAAATTGATTAGACAAATGGGCCACACTACTATAATTAAGTATATAGGAGATTTCGGTTAAATTCATTTCACCATAGAGCAATAGCTCTTTCACACGTTCAATTTTGTGTATAATGATATACTGTTGAATTGTAATTCCTTTTACTTCGGAGAACACATTAGACAAATAAGTGTAATCATGGTGCAGTTTTTCACTGATGTATTCGGAGTAATTCACTTTAGGCAATTCATCCGTATAATGTACCATTTCGACAATAACATTTTTAATTTTTTCAATTAGTATTGCTTTTTTATCATCTAATAGTTCTAAACCAGAAAGCGCCAAATTTTGTTTTAATTCTTGAAACTGAATTGGAGTAATGTCCTCTAAAATTTCAACATATCCCAAATCAACAATTACAAAATGCAAACCGATTTTTTTCAATTCTTCCTTGACCATCATTTTACATCTAAGACTTACCATATATTTAATATAAAGTACCATATCGTTTGAGTATGTTAATACCAATTCACAGGAATTGGATTTATGTTTTAGTCTTCATAGCCGCTTTTTATTACAGTAGAAATCATTTTGAATTGCTCATTAGCACTAAAATGGTGCTTGGAATGAGCGGGAATAATGATTCCATCTCCTAATTTCAATTTATATTTTTTATCGTTAATAGTGAGTTCTGCTACACCATCAATAATTTGTATATAACTGTCAAAAGGGGAGAATTTTTCATCCAATTCTTCACCTGCATCAAAGGAGGAAACAGTAACATTGCCACTCGTCTTTTTAATAATAGTTTTGCTCACTACAGCATTTGCCATATATTCTATAATCTCAACTACAATGTGAATTTTCGCTTTTTCTAATTCAACATTATCAATATTATTTTTCATTTGAAATAATTATTTTTTGTGTATCATACACTTCATTATTACTCTATTCAAAGGTCTTTTTTTTACTATCATATACTGTTACACATTAACAGACAAATGTTACATAAATCATACTTTTATGTATCAATCCAATATAATAGTTACATTATTCTGCTTATTAATTCTAAAGGGAAGTATCGTGAAGGGTTAATTCTTGTGTAGATTTAATCGTATAAAGGTAGTTTAAAATAAAGTAGTAACGTTTGTTGATTTTGAAGGTCCATTGTTTGAAAGGAAATAGGCAATAAAAAATTGATTCCTAACCATCAAATTCAAAGTACAATTAATAGATTCGCTTTTATAGTACTTTGTATTTATGTTGGAATATTACAACACTAAGCGATTATTACCCTTCGCTTTTGTGTTGAACATAACTATGTCACGACAAAAACTAACTCTTTTTGGTCAGATATAACTCTCGCTGGACAAAAACTAACTCTTTTTGATCAGAAAAAATTCTTTTTGGTCAGAAACTAACTCTTTTTGGTCAGACATAACTCTCGCTGGGCAAAAACAAACTCTTTTTGGCCAGACATAACTCTTTTTGGTCAGAAAAAATTCTTTTTGGTCAAAAACAAACTCTTTTTGGCCAGACATAACTCTTTTTGGGCAGAAATAATTCTTTTTGGGCAAAAACAAACTCTTTTTGGCCAGACATAACTCTTTTTGGTCAGAAAAAATTCTTTTTGGTCAAAAACAAACTCTTTTTGGTCAGACATAACTCTTTTTGGTCAAAAACAAACTCTTTTTGTCCAGACAGAACTCTGTGGATGCAAAAAAAAACAAAAAAGCACTCTTAAGAGTGCTTTAACCAAAACTATTAATAGAATTTTAAAAAAATAAATTATTGTAATTAATCATTGCGATGTTTATTACTGGCTATAATTTGAATCAAACTATTGTAATAATTCAATAGATTAACTCCACATATCACAATCAAGGGGAGAAGCAAACTTTTACTATACCATTATCTCAGAATGGAATGTGTCTCTATAAATTGGAAATGCTATGACAATGCTTACGATTTCGTACTAAAAACACATTTACTAAAAGACAACATCTATCTCTTCAAAGTAAAGTGTCCTCTGAATTCTTTTCCATCTTCTCTGGTGATCATAAACCAATAATCATCGGATATTTGTTCCACTCCATTATAGGTACCATCCCAACCGGAATTTTCAGGTTTGAGTTCTTTTAATAATTTCCCAAAGCGATCGTATATTTTAATCTGCATATTAGGTTCTTCTTTTGAAAATTTTATCTTCCATCTATCATTAGTATTGTCACCATTAGGAGTAAAGAACTTAGGATACATCAACAGGAAAACTTCTTTTTGAACCATACCACATCCTTTTTTATCTTTTACATAAACGGTATATTCACCGCTTTGCAAACCATAAAATTGATTGCTATCTTGAAAGTGACTATTGTCCAATGAATATTCATAATCACCATCACCAGTAGTAAAAACAGTAATTTCATTTTCATTGTTTGTCCAATCTTCAGTTGTTATTGAGGTTATAGTAGCAATATTGGAATTAACTACGGTAAAGTTTTTGGTTTCATCACAAATAATAGTACCATAATCTTTAGTACCTGTTAAGGAATAATTCCCCGATTGTGTAACTACATTAGTATTGATGTGGCTACTTGTACTCCAATTATACGAGGTAAATCCACTTGGAGCTGTTATTGTCATTGTGTTCCCTTGGCATATAGTATAAGTATCATTAATTGCTATTACTGGCTTTGCTTTAATTATCAACTGAAAGGAAGTGGTAGCATAGCAAGTAGAACTTAATTTATTCTCAATCCTGACATAAATAGTTTTAGCATTAAACACTAGTTGAATCATGGTTAAAGGATTCAAACCAAAATCGGCATCATTTTGTGAATTGTGATACGTAATAGTATAATCACTTGCCATTTGATTACCCAAAACCAAACTGCTTTGAGGAGTTAGATCAAACGACTCTATATTATCATTTCCAGCATCACATTGATACAAATTAGGTGGTTGATTCGCTGTTGGCATTTTATACAATCCTATTTGAAACGATTGCGATGCATCATAACAATTACTACTTAATTTATTCTCAACTCTAATATATATTGTCTGTGGATTAGAGGCATTTTGATAATTGAGCGGCAATGGATTATTTCCGTTGTTCGCGTCATTTTGATTAAGGTGATAGCTTACTTTTACATCGTTAGAGCTTTGTGCCCCTAAAACTGTTGAAGAAGTAACTCCTAAATTAAAGCTACCCAATCCGTCATTACTAGCATCGTCACAAACAAAAATACTCGCAACACTATTCGCTATTGGTTTTAAATATTTAGTTACCGTAAAACTCTGAAAGGCATAACAATTAGTGTTTTCTATATTATACACTTTTGCATAAATCGTTGTTGTCCCTAAAGGTAAATTATATTGAATTGGCAATGCATTAGTATGATTCACTAGATCGGTCATCGTACTGTAATAATTAACCCCAAAACTGCTCGTGGATTGACTACCCATTACCGTTGAATTATGTTGCGACAAATCATAGGTTGCAGTCAAACTATCACATTGGGTTTGATTCGCTATTGCATC
>CANCJZ010000173.1 GCA_947378465.1 Flavobacteriaceae bacterium | reverse complement strand
AGGATAGAATATAAAGAATAGAGAATAGACTGAACGGAGAAAAAGGCTGTTGAGGAAAGAGATTAAAACTTTAAGAAAATTTATCCTTCTCCACAGGTTTTGGACTTGATCCGTTTTTATATTACACAAAGTAATCTATTTTTTATTTTCTCCACAACTTTTTATCTTGATCCCTTGATTCCGACTTGATCCTTCATCCTTGATTCATTTCATCTGTCAAATAATGCCATAAAAAAAAACCGTAAGTTATAACTTACGGTTTTAAAAAACTTAGAGCCGATAGAGGGACTCGAACCCACGACCTGCTGATTACAAATCAGCTGCTCTAGCCAGCTGAGCTACATCGGCGTCTCAATTGTGATGCAAATATAATACTGAAATTTAATTCTGCAAATTTTTTTTGCACTTTTTTATTGATTTTTTCGACTAAAGTGCATTGATTTTAGCAACCAATTGACTAGCAGTTTGTTCTAATTCTGCGTTGATTTGTTTAAAATGTGATTTTTTATTTTCAACATTTTTAGCATTTACTTTCGCGATTAAAGCATCAAAAGAAGTAATTGCCTCATCAATAAGTGCATTAGTAGCTTCTGTTGGTTTTCCAGTAGAAGTCATCTCACAGATATATACTGCTTCAATAATATCACCTAATACAAAATTGATATCCTTTTTTAAATTTTTTACACTTGACATTTTATTCTATTTTTTAAAATTTGATGCAAAACTACATATAATCTTTCTATTATAGGTTAAGAAATGTATATTTCTAACAAGCTTGCCGATCCATTTAATTGATATTTGCTCATATTCGCTGGAATCAATACCGTATCTCCTATGATATATTGGTAAGATTGTCCTTCCATTTCAATGCTAAAACTACCTTCTACGCACATATAAACGGTAAATGAGCTTCCGTCACGGGAAACGTTTAATTCACCTTGCAAAGGCAAATAATTAGTTGTGAAATACTCGCAATCCACCATTGGATTACTAGTATTCATTTCTTTTGTATATTCTTTATTGGAGTGAACTAAGTCAAAATTAATAGCATCTAAGGCTAAATCCGTATGTAATTCACGTTTGTTACCTTGTGCATCTACTCTATCAAAATCATAAATTCGATAAGTAATATCCGAAGTTTGTTGAATTTCGGCGATCAAACTGCCAGCACCAATAGCGTGGACAGTTCCAGTATTTAAAAGTAGGGCATCCCCTTTTTTTACTTGTTTTAAATCTAAAATTTCAAGAAGACTATTATCCGATAATCGTTGTAAATATTCTTCCTTAGTTGATTTATTTTTGAATCCTACGACCAACTTGGCTTTTTTATCCGCTTGAACTACATACCACATTTCTGTTTTTCCAAAGGAATTATGACGTTGTAAGGCCAAAGCATCATTAGGATGTACTTGAATCGACAAATCTTCTTTAGCATCTAAAAACTTAAATAACAAAGGGAATTTCTTGCCGTATTTGGCAAAAACCTTTGTTCCTAATAATTGTTCTGGATAACTATCGATGACCTCCTCTATGGTTTTTCCTCTCAAAAACCCATTAGCTACAATACTCAAATCATTTTCTACGGAAGAAATCTCCCAACTTTCCCCGATAGTATCGGAAGTAATTGGTTTATTCAACACTGTCCTTAATTTGGACCCTCCCCATATTCTTTCTTTAAAAATGGGTTGAAATTGTAAAGGATATAGATTCATAGTGCGCAAAAGTAAGGAAATGAAGGAGTACTAAAAAAAATATTCCTACTTTTTAAGTATTTCAAGAGCATTCTTTATGTGATCCTTAGCCGAAGTGCTATCAAAAATCAATTGAACAACACCATTGGCGCCGACTACATAAGTAGTTCTACCGTCTATTAATCCAAAATAGTCTTTGGAAACTCCGAATGCTTTGCGGATTTTTTTATCATTATCTGATAATAGTATAAAAGGAAGATTGAATTTACTTTGAAATTTTAAATGCGATTGCACCGAATCCGAACTAATTCCAATTACCTCAGCTCCTACCTCTTTAAAGTCTTCGTACTGGTCACGAAAAGTACAGGCTTGTGTAGTACACCCGGGAGTATCGTCTTTGGGATAGAAATAAATGACTAAAGATTGTTTACCAACATAATCATTACTATCAAAATCATTTCCATTGCTGTCTTTAGCTACGAAATGAGGGATTATATCACCAACTTGAAGTGCCATTTAATTGCCTTTATAGGTTACAAAATTACGAGGAGTTTCATACAACGTAATTTCTAATTCTTTTGTAGTATCAATATACGAACGCAGTTTGTTCCAAATAACAACTGCTATATTTTCAGCAGTTGGATTCAAATCCAAAAACTCAGGAACATCCAGATTGAAGTTTTTGTGATCAAATGCCTCTTCAATATGTACTTTAATTAATTCCGAAAGTATTTTGGTATCGATTACATAACCAGTTTCAGTATCAATTGCACCAGTAACCGAAACAATTAACTCGTAATTGTGTCCGTGAAAATTAGGATTATTGCATTTGCCAAACACCGCATCGTTTTGCTCCATAGACCAATCTTTGCGATACAATCGATGGGCAGCATTAAAGTGGGCTTTACGTGATACAGTTATATTCATAAAATTAATTTATAAGGGACTCGATTACAATTTGTGATCTTCTAAATAATGGTAAAATTCATCAAAGATGATTTTAAACCAAACGGTATATAAATCCGGCTGCTCTTTCATGTCTTTTCGAACATCCTCAATACACATCCATTTCCAACTTTCTACTTCTTCTGGATTAACAGCAGGATCATCATTGTAATACCCAATCATTACATGATCTAATTCGTGTTCCGTAAGTCCGTTGTCAAACGGAGCTTTGTAAATAAAATGAAACAATTCTTTGAGTTCCGTTTGGAATCCCATTTCTTCAAACAATCGTCGGGTACCCGCTTGAATATTGGTCTCTCCATCTCTTTGATGACTACAACAAGTGTTGGTCCACAATAAAGGAGAATGGTATTTATGATGCGCTCGTTGCTGCAACATTATTTCATTATTGCTATTGAGAATAAAAACAGAAAAAGCGCGATGTAAAACCGCTTTTTCGTGAGCTTCCAATTTATTCATTAAGCCAACCGGCTCATCCTTTTCATTAACTAAAATTACTTGTTCTTCTTTCATAGCTATTATTATGCTTGTCAAAAATACAAAAAAAGAATTGGTTTAGGAGTGAAATTAGAGTTTGTGAAAAGTTTAACGGATGTTGAAGAATAGTAATAACCGCTAAATAAAGTTTTAATTTCTCTCTGAGAGAACAATCAAATCATACAATTATAACTTTATTGTGTATTTTTGTGATATGACAAATACTTATTCAATAGAAAATCTATCACCACATCTATTTTGGGATGTAGACAAAAGCAAAATGAGTTTTGAAAACTCAAAGGTGCAGATTATCTATAAAGTATTGGAATTTGGATTAATGAGCGATTGGAAGATCATACAAGAGGTTTATGGCTTGGAAACCATCAAAGAGGTCACTTTAGAATTACGTCAATTGGATGTAGTTACTTTAGCTTTTCTTTCCAATTTATTTAGTATTGACAAAACAAAATTTAGATGTTACAAACTCAATTCTAATTCATTCTACAACTGTTAAACTTTCCCTAAAAGAAGCACACTCTCTTTTTATTAACATTTAATTATAATGTTAGTTGTTAAATTTGTTTTTTACTTAAAAAGGAACAATATGCGTAAATTCAATTCAACATTCCGATTCCTATTGCTATTTCCCCTATTCGTCTTTAATGCATGCGGGCAATCAAAAACTGAAACAAAAAAAACAACTTCTATGGACAATGTAATTAGTAAGCCTAACAATCCTTATTATTCTAACACCGACACCACTCCACTCCATGTATCTAATGAAGAGTGGAAAAAAATTCTCCCTGCGGATTTATATGCAGTAGCTCGTGAAGCAGATACCGAAAGAGCTTTTACAGGCACCATGTGGAAATCCGATACAAAAGGCACCTATTATTGTGCTGTTTGTGGATTACGTCTATTCAAATCAGAGCAAAAATTTGTGAGCAGCTGTGGTTGGCCAAGTTTTTTCGAACAAGAAAACAAAGAAAGCATTACTTTCAAAAAAGACAATTCCTTTGGAATGGATCGTACCGAAGCAAATTGCGGAAGATGTGGCAGTCATTTAGGGCATTTGTTTGACGATGGCCCTGCTCCTACTGGAAAACGCTATTGTATGAATGCGGTGTCACTTGATTTTATTCCAGATTCAACGACTGTATTCAACGATAATTTAGAGACTATCACCTTAGGAGGTGGTTGTTATTGGTGTGTGGAAGCAGTGTATGAAAATTTGAAAGGAGTTACTTCTGTAGAATCAGGTTTTGCTGGAGGTACTGTAGAAAATCCTAGTTACGCAGAAGTGTGTACTGGAACTACTGGAGCAGCGGAAGTGGTACAGATTACCTACGATAAAAACATTACAAATTTGGATGAAATATTTCAAGTCTTCTTTACCGTTCACGATCCGACAACCTTAAATAGACAAGGAGCAGATGTAGGAACACAATACCGTTCGGTAATTTTCTATAAAAATGACACTCAGAAAAAGGCTGCTGAAAGCATCATCAATGAATTGAATGCAAATAAAGTGTACAATAGCAAAATTGTGACTACCCTTGAGCCTTTTGTTAAATTCTATAAAGCGGAAGATTATCATCAAAATTATTACAACAATAATAAAGAACAACCTTACTGTAAAATGGTAATTCAACCTAAAATAGAGAAGTTTGAAAAGATATTCAAAGCGCGATTGAAAACTTCTAAGAGCTAATACACAATCTTGTTCAAAATAGAAAAAGTCCTTAGGGGCTTTTTCTATTTATTTTAATTGCAATGCTTCCGCTATTTTCAAAGCACATTTTTCACCATCAATGGCTGCTGAGATAATCCCTCCCGCATAGCCAGCACCTTCTCCACAAGGATACAATCCTTTAATTTGAACATGTTCCAAAGTATCATTATCTCTAGGAATACGAACAGGTGAAGAAGTTCGACTTTCAGGCGCATGTAAAACAGCCTCATTAGTCATATAACCACGCATGGATTTTCCGAATTCCATGAAGCCTTCGCGCATAATTTGCGACAAGAAGCCAGGGAACACTTGTCCCATTTCCAATGAAGTAGTTCCGGGAACATAAGAGGTTTTAGGAATCGAAGCCGACACTTTATTTTGCGTAAAATCAACCATTCGTTGTGCGGGTACTTTTTGCGTTTGTCCAGCCAAATGCCACGCTTTTTGTTCAATGGATTTTTGGAATTCCATTCCAGCAAGAGCACCAAACTTAGCAAAAGGTTTGAAATCTTCTAATTTTAGTTCTACTACGATACCAGAGTTAGCCGTAGCCTGATCGCGTTTAGAAGGCGACCAACCGTTTGTTACTACTTCACCTGGGCTTGTTGCACAAGGGGCGATTACTCCTCCAGGACACATACAGAACGAATACATTCCTCTTCCGTTAACCTGTTTAACAATAGAATACGGAGCTGGTGGTAAGTATTGTCCTCTAAAATCACAAGAGTATTGAATTTGATCAATTAATTCTTGTGGATGTTCTGCACGAACTCCTAAGGCAAACGCTTTGGCTTCAATATAGATTTTCTTTCGGTCTAATAATTCAAAGATATCTCGGGCGGAATGGCCTGTAGCTAAAATCAGTTTATTAGCGTTGATTGTTGTTCCCTCTTGAGTTACTATCCCCTGCATTTCATTATTTTTTATAATAAAATCCACGACTCTAGTTTCAAATAGTACTCGACCTCCACAAGCAATGATTTTTTCGCGAATGTCTTGTATGATTTGTGGCAGTTTATTGGTGCCAATATGAGGATGCGCTTCAACTAGTATATCAGGAGTAGCTCCAAAGGCTACTAATAAGCGAAGAATACGATCTACATCGCCTCTTTTCTTGGATCGAGTGTACAATTTCCCATCGGAATAGGTTCCTGCTCCTCCTTCCCCAAAACAATAATTGGAATCCTCATTAACAATATGATCGACATTAATAGCTTTCAAATCCCTACGACGTCCTCTGACGTCTTTTCCTCTTTCAATCACTATTGGTTTTAATCCTAATTCAATTAATTGTAAGGCAGCGAATAGTCCGGCGGGGCCAGCTCCTACTACTATCACTTCTTGTGCATTTTGCACATTAGGATACTCTGGAAGTTCAATAGAAGTATTGGAGAACGCTTCTTCTTTTAAAAAAACATTTACCTTATAATTGATTTTAATTGCCTTTTGACGCGCATCTATAGAGCGTTTGACAGGAACAATATGCGCAATCTCTTTTGGAGAGATACGGATAAGTTTGGCAATATGCTCTTTGAGCAAACTTTCATTAGCTGCCACTTCTGGCGCTACTTGTAACTGAATTTCGCGAGGCATGAATGGTTTGTTATTATTGAATTTGAATTTTGCAAATTCGAATGAGTTGCAAAAATAGGAATTTG
>CANCJZ010000172.1 GCA_947378465.1 Flavobacteriaceae bacterium | reverse complement strand
CCCAAAACTGCAAAGAATGGCGAAAGACAACTTAACTTTTTTCTAAAATGGAAGGAACCAAAATACCTCACAAAATGTTATCGCTCGATCCTTTTAGCCAATGGCTAGGGATTGAAATTCTTTCGTGTGAAATCGGCAGTTGTACGGTAGCAATGACCATTCGTAAGGAAATGTTGAACAGTATGGGCAAGGCGCACGGCGGGATTACCTATTCATTGGCAGATACTGCTTTTGGATTTTCGGTAAATACCAATGGACGATTTGCGGTTTCCATTGAAACCTCCATCAATCATATTGAGGCTTTGGAAGAAGGCGATTATATTGTGGCAAGCGCCAGTTTGGAAAGCTTAAAAAACAAAGTAGGTTTTTATATTATTGAAGTCAAAAAAGGCGATACCCTTGTAGCTTTGTTTAAAGGAGTGGCTTACCGTACTGCTAAAGAATGGGAAGAGTAATTGAAGGAGGTATATTATCCAACTATTTGGAGTATATTCATAAATTCAAAGAGGGCTTTTTATTTTAAAAAAATAAATAAAAAATACACCGCAAGCAATTGCAATAAATAATAAAACAAATTACAAAGTTGTGCATTACAAAAAACACAACTTGCAATCGATCATAACAATATGGAAGCATATATCATAGACGGAGTTCGAACTCCAATTGGAAGTTACCAAGGAACACTAGGCTCAGTTCGTCCTGACGATTTAGGCGCTTTAGTGATTAAAACTTTAGTTGAAAAAAATCCTAATATCCCAGCAGAGGCGTATGAAGACGTCATTATGGGCTGTGCCAATCAAGCCGGAGAGGACAACCGTAATGTGGCGCGTATGTCGTTATTATTAGCGGGATTGCCTTACACTGTTCCTGGCGAAACGGTCAATCGTTTGTGCAGTTCGGGTTTGTCGGCCATTATCAATGCTAGTCGCGCTATTAAAGCAGGCGATGGCGATTTGTATATCGCAGGTGGTGTAGAAAATATGACCCGTGGCCCTTTGGTTGTTTCAAAAGCTTCTTCCGCTTATGGAACAGATAGTAAAATGTACGACAGTAGCTTTGGATGGCGTTTTGTAAATCCAAAAATGCACGCGATGTTCGGTACTGATGCTATGGGTGAAACGGCTGAAAATTTAGTAGATAAATACAACATCTCTCGTGAAGATCAGGATGCTTTTGCATTGCACAGCCAACAAAAAGCTGCTACTGCTCAAAGCTCGGGAAGATTGGCAAAAGAAATAGTAACGGTGGAAATTCCACAACGTAAAGGTGATCCGATTCAATTTTCAAAAGATGAATTTTTAAAACCAACCACAACCATGGAAGGTTTGGCCAAATTGCGTCCTGCCTTTAGAAAAGAAGGTAGTGTTACAGCTGGAAATGCTTCAGGATTGAATGATGGTGCTGCGGCAACTATTATTGCCTCTGAAGCTGCCGTTAAAAAATACAATTTAAAGCCTATGGCGCGCATCGTTTCCTCCGCAGTAGTTGGAGTAGAACCGCGCATTATGGGGATTGGTCCTGTGGATGCCACTAAAAAAGCATTGGCGAAAGCCAATTTGACCTTGGATCAAATCGATATTATAGAATTAAATGAAGCTTTTGCTTCGCAAAGTATTGCTTGCTTGCGCGAATTAGGCTTACAAGATAACGACCCTCGTGTGAATCCTAATGGAGGATCGATTGCTATTGGGCATCCTCTAGGAGTAACAGGAGCGCGTATTGCTTATTCTGCAGCATTGGAATTACAGCTTACAGGCAAAAGATATGCACTAATCACGATGTGTATTGGAGTAGGCCAAGGTTATGCTGCTATTATTGAAAGAGCATAACTGATTATTGATTAAAAGGGAGTGCTAATTTGACTTTCGGTAGTAGTACCGGAAGTCTCGGTACTACTACCAGAAGTCTTGGTACTACTACCGGAAGTCTTGGTACTACTACCGGAAGTCTCGGTAGTAGTACCGAAAGTCTTGGTACTACTACCGGAAGCTTCGGGAGTACTACCAAAAGAGTAAAAAAGAGAAAAAAATGGATAGAAACGTTATTTTAGTCATTCATTTTAAAATAAATGAAATATAAATTACTGTCCAAGTAGGCAAAAAGACAATAAGTATGAATAAAACACAACATTACGTATTAGGCCAATGGACCTCGGGTTCGGGAGAAGGAACACCGTCTTTTGATGCTATTACAGGCGAGTTTATTGCATCGAATTCGGTTGAGGGATTGGACATTCCAGCCATTTTGCATTATGGAAGAACCAAAGGAGGCGAAAAACTCCGCAAGATGACTTTTCAAGAACGCGGGAATATGATTAAAAGTTTGGCGATGTATTTAACCAAACGCAAGGAACAATTCTACGAAATCAGTTATCGAACAGGAGCCACACGTGTGGACAGTTGGATTGACATTGAAGGAGGCTTTGGTAATTTATATGCCAATGCTTCTTTGCGTAAATTATTTCCTAATCAACCCTATCACGTGGAAGGCGATCCTATTGATTTATCCAAAGGAGGGCGTTTTATGGCGCATCATATTCTGGTTCCCAAAAAAGGAGTCGCGATACACATCAACGCTTTTAATTTCCCAATATGGGGAATGTTAGAAAAATGCGCTGTCAACTGGATGGCGGGAATGCCTGCAGTGGTGTTGCCAGCTCCTGTTACCGCTTATTTGACTGAGGCCGTAGTGAGAGAAATTATAGCTTCTAATATTTTGCCAGAAGGCGCTCTGCAATTGATTTGTGGTACCGCTAAAAATATATTCGATACCGTAGAAAGTCAAGACGTTATCACCTTTACAGGATCGGCGGCTACAGGACGATTGTTGAAATCGCATCCTAGAATCATCGAAGAAGCCGTGCCATTTACCATGGAAGCCGATTCCTTGAATGCCTCAATACTGGGTGCTGATGCAGTACCTGGAACGCCAGAATTTGATTTGTTTATCAACCAGGCACGCAGTGAGATCACGGTTAAATGTGGTCAAAAATGTACCGCAATCCGCAGAATGATTGTTCCAGAACATTTAATGGACGAGGTGCAAATTGCTTTAGGAAAAGCCTTGGACAAAGTCAGCATTGGAGATCCTCGATTAAAAGAAGTTCGTATGGGGGCTTTGGTCAGTAAAGACCAAGTCAACGTGCTTAAAGATAGAGTGGCGCTTTTGTCACAATCAGCGCAAATTGTTTACGGTGATTTAGAAAAAGTGCATCTTATAGGTGCGGATGATAAAGGTGCTTTCGTAAGCCCTGTGGTGTTGCGTGAAGATCATCCATTCCAAAATACCGCGGTGCACGAAACCGAAGCTTTTGGTCCAGTATCCACCATTATGCCGTATAAAAATTTGGATGAGGCTATTGAATTGGCACAAATGGGTAAAGGCTCATTGGTGTCGTCAATCGTAACCAATTCGGATGAAATTGCGAAAGACTATGTTATCAATGCCGCTTCGCATCACGGTCGTATCTTGGTGTTGAACCGCGAAAATGCCAAACAAAGCACGGGTCACGGTTCGCCGCTTCCTTTGTTAGTACACGGTGGTCCAGGTCGTGCCGGAGGTGGGGAAGAAATGGGAGGTGTGCGTGGAATCAAGCATTATATGCAGCGTTGTGCGATACAAGGAACCCCTACTACCCTTACCGAAATTACGGGAATGTACCAACCGAATTCGAAATACAAAGAAATTACCCAACATCCGTTCCAATACCATTGGGAAGATATTCAACCGGGAATGTCGTTGCGTACGCACAACCGAACAGTTACCGATACCGACATCATTAATTTTGCCAACTTAACTTGGGATCATTTTTATGCCCATACTGATATTACTTCTTTAAAAGGAAGTATTTTTGAAAAAAGAACGGCACACGGCTACTTTATTTTAGCGGCAGCAGCGGGACTTTTTGTATATCCAAACAAAGGACCGGTAGCGGCCAATTACGGTTTGGAAGAATGCCGTTTTGTACGTCCTATTTACCACAACGACACCATTTATGTTCGATTGACGTGTAAACAAAAAATCGAGCGCGACAGTGTGGGGAAAGAATTGCCTTGCGGTATTGTAAAATGGTTTGTTGAGGTATTTGATCAAAATGACGAATTGGTGGCTATTGCGACTATCTTGACGATGGTACAAAAGAAATCGCCTTTCGTAACCATCAACCGCCAAAACATTGAGAGCTATTTGGCTAAATTAACCGAGGCATCTCAACCGCAATGGGGAACAATGACTGCTCAGCATTTGGTAGAACATATCGAAATGGGATTGCGCATTGCCTCTGGCGAAGTGCAAGATTTTGATATCGCAACACCAGAACAACATTTGGCTAAGGTCAACGAAATGGTATTCAATCACAAGCCAATGCCAAAGGACTTCAAACATCCATTGATGAAAAACGAAGGTTTGGAAGCCTTGACACATCCTGATTTGGCGACAGCCAAACAAAAATTGATGGAAGCCTACGATGCCTATGAATTGTATTTCAAAGAAAATCCAGAAGCAGCTACTAAAAATGCCGTATTTGGAATTATGGACAAATTTGAATGGGATTTGTTAAATACAAAACATTACAATCACCACTTTGAACAATTTGGGATATTGTAATTTTGCAAACAACTAAATAAACTAAATAATATATAAATTCCTTTAAGGAAAATAGATATGGAAGCATACGTTAAACACAGTATTGAAAATAATATAGCGACTATTGAGTTTTTTCATCCTGAACAAAATTCATTGCCAGGGAATATTTTGGCACAATTGGCTCAAACCATTACCGAAGTAGGCAACAAAGAAGAGGTAAAAGTAATAGTGCTTCAAAGTGGTGGCGACCGTACTTTTTGTGCAGGAGCCAGCTTTAAAGAACTAATAGCCATTAATGATGCCGCTTCAGGAAAAGTATTTTTCTCAGGTTTTGCCAATGTCATCAATGCGATGCGCAAATGTCCTAAATTCATCATCGGAAGAATTCAAGGAAAAACCGTTGGAGGAGGAGTAGGAATTGCTGCCGCTACGGATTATTGTATGGCAACAAAATTTGCCGCGGTAAAGCTGAGCGAACTCAATGTAGGTATTGGACCTTTTGTAGTGTCGCCTGCTATTGAGCGCAAGATGGGGGTTTCCGCGATGTCGCAAATTGCTATTGATGCCAATACTTTTTACGAAGCCTCTTGGGCCAAAGACAAAGGTTTGTATGCTAGCATTTACGACAGTATTGAAGCTATGGACGAAGCGGTACTTGCTTTTGCAAAACATTTGTGTACCTATAATCCTGAGGCAATGCTTGAAATGAAAAAAGTATTCTGGCGTGGCACTGACGATTGGGACACTCTTTTAGCCGAAAGAGCCGCCATCAGCGGTCGATTAGTGCTGTCGGATTTTACAAAAGAAACGCTGAAGAAGTTTAAGTAAGCATTTTTTTAGGCATTAGGCATTAGGCAATAGGCAATAGTCTGGGGTGATAAGGCAGTAGTCAGGAGGTAATAGGCAATAGTCTGAGGTCATAATTAGTAAAGGCAGAATATTGCAGCTTTATAAAGCCCCGTACGGAAGACATATTGGTAGTAAAAATAGACGTTGACCTACCTTAAGTAATGAAAATAATAAGATGAATCAATATTTAAAAAATGCTTTATTTACGATAGGATTTTATATTCTAGTATTGTTGTTAAGTAAAATTTTAGATATTGTATCGCCTTCGGGACCTTGTGTTCCGGGATTAGGAGCAGCAATTTTACTAGCGTTACCGTTTACAAGCGGTTTAATGGGAGCAATAAATATAGTTCGATTTTTTTCTGGAAAGAAAGAACTTTTAGCGTCACTATTGATTCATTCATTTGTTTTTTGTTGCTTACTCATTTATATAAACAGTTTGTAAACAATATACAGTATACAAAATACAATATACAACCAAAAAAATGGTATACGAATTCAAGGGATTTATCCCAGTCATACACGAAAGTAGTTTTATCCATCCGCAAGCAGCGGTAACGGGTAATGTGATTATTGGCAAAGAGGTATATGTGGGTCCTGGTGCAGCTATTCGTGGCGATTGGGGTGAGATCATCATTGAGGACGGCTGTAATGTGCAAGAAAATTGTACCATACACATGTTTCCTGGTAAAACAATGGTGCTCAAAGCAGGTGCTCATATTGGGCATGGCGCGATTATTCACGGTGCCAATATTGGTGCGAATTGCTTGATTGGAATGAATGCGGTCATTATGGATGATGTTACGATTGGCGATGAATGTATTGTAGGGGCTTTGAGTTTTGTAAAAGCAGGTACTCAAATACCCAACAGGAAGATGGTGGTGGGCAATCCAGCAACAATCATCAAAGACATTTCTGACGAGATGATTGCTTGGAAAACCAAGGGAACGGCTTTATACCAGCAGTTGCCTAAAGAATGTTATGAAACCTTAAAAGCGGTGGAGCCTTTGCGCGAAATTCCAGCTGATCGCCCTACGCAAGAAGCGTTTTATAAAACATTAGAAGAATTTAAAAATAAATAAACCAATAACAATCCTTGTTCAACAAAGATTATATTGAATTACCATAACA
>CANCJZ010000171.1 GCA_947378465.1 Flavobacteriaceae bacterium | reverse complement strand
ACAAGGGTTCTTTGTAGAAGGAACCGGGACAGGTAATGTTGTTTTTACAAATGATATGCGAATCAACACTAGTGTAAATCGTTTCTTTAGAACCGCCAATACTATAGAGAGAAATCGTGTTTGGTTGAATATTACCAATGCAACGGGTTCTTTTTCGCAAGCTATGATTGCTTATATGACAGGAGCGACTCAAGGAGTTGACCCTTCTATAGACGGACAATTATTTAGTGATGGAGATCTTTCTCTTGCTAGCATAATAGGAACTACATCGTATACTATTCAAGGGAGATCGTTACCTTTTGATATGAATGATGTGGTGCCAATTAGTTTTAAAGTTACTACAGCAGGAAATTATACGATAACGATAGATCATGTAGATGGTTTGTTTTCTAATGGCGCTCAAACGGTTTATTTAAGAGATAAGAGTACGGGAATTGATCATAATTTAAGCACTGGAGCTTATACTTTTACATCCGCTTCAGGAACATTTAATACTCGATTTGAGATAGTCTATCAAACAGCATTAAGTGTTACAACAACAACTTTTAACGAAACCCAAGTGGTTATTTATAAAACATCAACTAATGAAATTTCGATTAACACAGGAAATGTTGTGATGTCAAAGGTTAAGATTTTTGATATCACGGGAAGATTACTTCAAGAACAGAAGGAAATTAATGCGACACAAACATTAATGAAGGCAGGAGTATCAACAGAAATTTTATTAGTTCAAATTACATCAGTAGACGGAGTAGTGATAACTAAAAAGATGTTGTTCCAAAGAACCTCTCTAAATCAAGACAAGAATTTAATCATAAAATCGCAATTAGCCGAAGATGAATAAAGAGTAATAGTTTTTAAATGTTTTAATTTTATTAAGTCCCTGCATAATAGTAGGGACTTTTTTGATGGTGTACTTTTATATTGGTTTCTGGGACTTTTGACATTCAATTTGAAGTAGTTTATACAAATCTTCAACACGCTTCTCCAGATATTTTGCCAGTAATAAAGTTTTAATGTATGCAAACATTAATGACATAGTAACCAATACAAATGGTGTCACTCCCGCCAGATAGATGTGGCGAATTCTTCTTCTTTAGATTAACAAATTTAGTTGCTTAATTGATCCTTCTCTAAAGGTTTTAGACTTGATACATCTTTACGACCCACAATTATCTATATTGTATTATTTGAAAAAGTAAAGTAATTGATATGATTTCTGTAATTTATTTTAAGCAATTCTTTCAAATCTGTTTTTTATCAATTCTTTGTAGGCAGTCTTATACTCATCACTCATAAAACTATCATCAATACAACGAAACCATTTTTCTTTAGCCTTCTCCATTTTATTAAAAATGTTTTCCTGTTGCTTGTTGTCTAACTTAAAAGAGTTGAAAACCATTATGAAATCTGTTCTACTAATTTTTTTCTTTTTGCCATTAAGAGTTAATGCCAAGTCTTCATCGTCTGTAGGATTAACGATTGCCGTTGCCACCATATCATATGAGGGAGATAATATATAACCTTGCTCATTTGTTTTGATTATAGAGAAGTTTTTTAAGTGCATATCTGAATTCCCCGTTAAAAATGAAAACAACACTTGCTCAAAGAAATTTACCAAATCCAACCCCGGATTAGAGGAATGTTTCAAAAGAACTTTGGCAATTTGCTCGTAAGACCCGTGATACTTGTTTTCTGTCATTCTTTCTGTCAATTGACACATATCCTCCATTAAAAGTTTTTGTCCTTTTATGCGGTCAATTCTCTTGGTAATGTAGGCAAGATTTCCTGTTTGTAATCGTATCAAACTATGGGGTACCATTTTTATTTTTGCTATGGCTCCCAAGTGCATTGTCAGGTCTTCCACCTCTGGTAATTGATTAAAATTCTTAGTCGGCGGTTTTAATATATAATCTCCCCACAGACCAACAATTGTAAATCGTTTTCCATTACCTTTTTCACTTGGTGTTAATTCCAAAGACAATTTTGCTTGAACCCCCGTTAAAGTAGTTTGATTTTTTACCACCTGTAAAGCCAATTCTTCCATTTGGTTTTCTGTATAAGGCAATTCTGGAGGAGTAGTTTGACCAAACATTTTTTTACAACAAGAACTATGAAAATCTATTTCATTTTCAGAAAGTGGTTCATAACAATAGAGACATCTTTTCATAATTCTTCATTATTTATGGAATGGACACTAACGGCTCCTATACAATCTTTACAACAAGCCATTAAAAGACCCATTCTATCTCGTGGGTTCAGTTTCCAATTGTTCTGAGCAATATCTAACAACCATCCCTCGGGGATAAGACCATCAAAAAAAGGGAACAAGATTTTACTCGTATAAGATTGTTCTTTTATCGGTAATGTCAAACTAATAGGGTCAGGATTTGTAGATTCCAAGTAAGAACTATCATAGTTAAAATGATATCCATTTTCATCTTCTACCAACCAACCCGCAGTTTTATCAAATATTTTTATTTCAGCCTTTCTCATCTTCCTCTACTATTAGTGTAACGGCTCCTACCCTATAACCAAATAATTTTAACACCTGATTTACCTTGTCTAATCGTAGTGTTTCTTTACCCTGTTCCAATTCTCGAAGAAAACGAAGACCCACTCCTGCTTTCTCAGCCAATTCAGGTTGAGTTAATTTAGCGGAGCTTCTTTTTTGTTTTACAAACTTATTTAATTCCATAATATACACCTTTTCGGGTATAAAAATAAGAAAGTGTTTTTAATTTATACCCTTTAAGGTGTAGATTTATTTTTTTCAATAGAGAAGATACCACAACGGGTACAATAAAAGAGATTTATTTATCAAAGCAACTTTGGTCGGTATAAAAAATGGCTTTTTCCTATGTTAGCGACAAAATCATTTTTAAAATGTCACCCTATTCTGTTCGTAAGCATTTAAGGTTTGTTTTGCTCTATTAGTTTTCTTATTAAAGAAACTTGTCCTAAATGGTAATAACTATGTTCAATAAATCCTTCAATATTTCTCGAGTAACTTCCGTATTTTTCATCAACAAAAAAATCATCTAAAATACTTTCAGACATTCCTTCAATATGTTTTACAAACATTTCAGAATTATTCAAAAAATCATTTACTAAAGTATTCCATTCTTCTTCTGATTTTAGGTCTTTAAGGTCAAAACTAAATTGATCCCTAATTTCTAAATCACCCCCGTTAAAAACATTTAATATTCCACTTAAATAATAATTTATATGGAAGGTTAATAAGGCAATTGAATTTAAGTTTTCTACTTTCTGAATCACTTGTTTAATTATTTTTTAAACCTTGTAGAAACATAATATTTATACAAGATATAATTCGAAAATTCGAATGCAATGATATAGAATAAGTTTTATCCTATATAGTTTATTTAATTGTCTTTATTATAATTACTTGTATATAATTCAGTATCTTTAGTTTTTTGGCTTGGTCAATACAGGGAGTCCTGTTTATCTTATCATAAAATGAAAATCAATTTATATTATTGTTTCTTCTAAAAATCCTAATAATGAAAAAAAATCTACTCACGCTTTTCTTCTTTCTTTTGATATTAAATGCGAATGCCCAAGAAATTTGGCAAAAAGTTTCGCCAACCGAAGCTTTAGTTTCGGGTAAAAAGGAAAGGGTTTCCATTTCGAAAACGGAACATTACTTCAAACTAGATCTTGCTGCTTTTAAACTAGCACTCCAAAAGGCACCAATGAGAGGTCAAAATTCAACGTTAATTTTACCTTTTCCAGATGGGAATGGAAAAATGCAAAATTTTCGCATTTACGAAGCACCGGTGATGCATCCTGATTTGGCTGCACGCTATCCTGATAATAAATCGTATGTTGGACAAGGCGTTGAAAACCGCACAGATGTAATTCGTTTTAGCGTAACTTTATTTGGGCTTCACACTATGACTCTTGCAGTTAATTACGGAACTTCGTATATCGAACCTTATTCAAAAGATGGTAATTATTATGTAAGTTATTTACGTGAAGGATTGACAACTCCTAGTATATTTCAATGCCACACATCTGACGAACAATCTAAATTAAGTATTGATGAAATAAGCTCTCAGCCTCAAGACTATGGTGCTTATAGAACTTATCGCACTGGAATAGTAACTACAGTGGAGTATTCGGCATTCCACATTGCTGCAGCAGGACTTCAAACGGGAACTTTGGCCCAAAAAAAAGCTGCGGTTTTAGCAGCGGTGACTGTTACCGTTACGCGTGTCAACTCGATGTTCGAACGTGATTTATCAGTTTTTCTACAATTGATTCCCAATGAAGATGACGTAATTTTTATTGATACCGATGATTTGACTAATGACAATGTTGGCGCTCTGATTGATGAAACACAGGAAACCCTTGATAACATTATTGGTACAGCCAATTATGATTTCGGGCATGGTGTAGGCACATCCGGTGGTGGATTAGGTGGCGGTCAACCATGTGCTAATGGGGCTAAAGCATTTGGCGCTACTGGTCTTGGTTCTCCGGTTGGAGATCCTTTTGATATTGATTATGTGACACACGAAATGGGTCATCAGTTTGGTGCAGCGCATACTTTTAACAACGAATGTGGTGGCAATCGCGACAGCAACTGGTCATATGAACCGGGGAGCGGAAGTTCTATAATGGCTTATGCCGGAATTTGTGATCCAAATATCCAAAGCAATTCAAATGCCCAATTTTTCGCTGGCAGCATTGCACAAATACGCAATACTATCAATGGTGGGGGTGGAAGTTGCATTACAAACACTTCAAACCAAAATGTTCCACCAATAATTAATGCAGGAACAGATTATACTATTCCGAAAGGAACAGCTTTTATATTAACCGGTAACGCATCTGATGCTAATAATGATGCACTAACTTATACTTGGGAACAATATGACCGCCAAATTTCTGTACAACCACCGGTAGCGACTGCAACCGTAGGGCCAAATTTTAAACCTCAGGTCATCACTGATGTTCCTGTGCGCTACTTACCCCAACTTTCAGATGTTTTGGACAACAATTTAGCGCCAACTTGGGAAGTGATTTCCAATGTAGGACGAGAATACAATTTTGCTTTTACTGTTCGTGATAACAATATCAACGGAGGCGAATCTGTGACTGATTTTATGAAAGTTACTGTCTCAGATACCGCCGGACCTTTTACAATTACAGCGCCAAACACCGATGTGAATTGGGTTGCGGCTTCTAATCAAGTCGTTACTTGGAATGTGGCTGGAACTACTGCCAATGGCGTTAATACAGCGAATGTAGACATTTTATTATCGACCAATGGCGGACTTACTTTTTCGATTCCGCTTGCTTTGAATGTTCCAAATGATGGAAGTGAAACAATTACTGTTCCCAATTTATTAGGTAATGCCAATAGAATAATGGTGCGCGGACACGGTAATATTTTTTATGATGTATCCAATCAAAATTTTACTATATCCGCATCCACAGCAACCCTATTATTTGAAGCTATTGGTCAACAAAGTGTTGCTGCATGTTTTGGAGCGATAGTGAATTATACCTTTGATTACGAAACTATTTCCGGATTTACAGGTACAACAAATTTTTCAGTTTCAGGTATACCTTCGGGAATAACTGCTACTTTTACTCCAACTTCAATCAGTGACAACGGAACGGTTACCATGACTTTATCCAACACACAAAATGCAACTGTTGGTTTTTATCCGCTGACTGTTTCTGCAGTTTCGGGTTCTATAACCAAAACGGCTTCGGTTTATTTCAATCTACTTAGTAATACTTTTGGAACACTAGTCTTGAATAGTCCAATAAACAATGCAACTGGAATAGGATTTTCGCCTGATTTTGCTTGGTCAGCTGATGCGAATGCTTCACAATACACCATTGAAATTGCCACCGATTTAGCCTTTACAAATATTGTCTCTTCGGCAATTACCTCAACAAATGCATACATTGCATCCGGTTTGAATGAAACCACTTTATATTATTGGAGAGTTCGGCCGGGAAATAACGCTTGTAACGGAAATTTAAGTGCTGTTTCTCAATTTACTACGGGTGATTTTGTTTGCACTGATTTTGCTTCAGTAAATGTTCCTGTAGTTATTCCTTCAGAAGTTGTATCTACAGTTAATTCTACTTTAAACATCCCAGAAAATTTTGATATCGAAAGGGCTACTGTTTCACTCGATATCTCACACACTTGGATAACTGACATTGCTGTTAAATTAATTAGTCCCTCCGGAACAATAATCAATCTCTTTAGTCACAAATGTGGTGATGCTGATGACGCTGCAGCTACTTTTGCAGATAATGGTGTAATTTTGAGTTGCAACGGAACACCGGTAATTTCAGGAACATTAATACCAGAAACACTATTGAGTACCCTGGCCGGCGAATCAAGTTTTGGAGTGTGGCAACTTGAAGTTTCTGATGAATTTGCAGAAGACGGTGGTTTTATCAATTCTTGGAGTTTGAATCTTTGTGGCGTGGCACCAGCATTGTCAATAGATAATTTTACAGATGGAATTGATTTCACCATTTCTCCAAATCCAAATAACGGATCCTTTTCTGTTCAAACCAATAACTTAAGTGGATTATATGAAATAACCGTTTATGATAT
>CANCJZ010000170.1 GCA_947378465.1 Flavobacteriaceae bacterium | reverse complement strand
TATCCAGGAATAATTTCTACCTCAGCATTGGCATTAAACAAAAACAAACGACCGGTTTGTACTTCCAGACATTCGTAGCGTTTGACACGAAGTCCTTTTTTTTGGAACACTCTTCCATTTTTAATTCGAAAAAAACTTCCGCTAGGCACTTCGTGAATATAATGCACATCGGGTTTGCGTTCGTCAAATTGTTTGAGGGCAAAAGCCAAGCGCGCATCCGTGTCACTACTGGCAGTAGGATTTTTAAAATGATTTGCTATTAAAGGCAAAACTGAATGAGGGAATATTTCAGGTCGAATAAAGGGAACCATCAAGCGTTGAAAGGTGCTTTTCCATTCCTCACCGTGAGGTTTGATATTCCGACCGTATTTTTCAAAAGCAACTAAATGGGCTATCTCGTGAATCAGTGTAATCAGAAAGCGGTATTTATTCAAATTGGCATTGACCGTGATCTCGTGCTTCCCACTAATTCCTTTTCTATAATCGCCGTGACGGGTTTGTCTTTCATTGACAATCTTCAAATGCACCCGATTCATTTTGATTAATTCAAAACAAGGAGTTACAGCGTGTTCGGGTAAATATTTTAGTAAGGTTTCACTCATTGTTACAAATTTATTTATTTTTGTTAGAAATGCTAAACATTTTATATAATGAATGAAGAAATAAAAAACTATTATGATGATTTAGCATACTCCTATGACAGTAATCGTTTTGAGAACTCTTATGGTAAATTCATTGATAAACAAGAACGAGTATTTTTAACTAAACACCTTCCTTCGGCTTCAACTCATACCATCCTTGATTTAGGTTGTGGAACGGGTAGGTTTTTAGAATTTGCAAATAATGGCGTTGATATAAGTCCTAACATGATTGAAGTTGCTTCAAAAAAACATCCCTTAAAAGAACTAAAAGAAGGAAGTGTTACTAACATCCCTTTCCCTAATAATTATTTTGACGCTATTTATTCGCTCCATGTTATCATGCATTTAGACAAGATGACGACCGCTTCATTTTTAACTGAAGCTGCGAACAAAACCCAAGCAAAAGGGAGTTTAATCTTTGATTTTCCATCGAAAAAAAGACGAAACTTAGTAAAATACAAAGCCAACAATTGGCATGCAGCAAATCAATTTTCCTTAGAAGAAATAACAGGATTAGCGGAAAAATATTGGATTGTAAAACAAACTGTAGGTATATTATTTTTTCCAATCCATAGATTCCCCTTATTTACTAGACCTTTATTAAACAAAATAGATCATTTATTATGTCGTTCTTTTCTAAAAGAATACGCTTCCTATATTATTATTAAATTAGAAAAGAAATGAAATGAATTTAAAAGCATATATCCCAAAATCAATAAAGCTTCGAATTAAAATAATACAAAGAAAAAGAGCAGACAGGAATATTGCCTTTGCAACATTCAGAACCATTGAAAGTGATTTCAAATATAAAATCACTACTGAGCAGGAAATAAAAAAAGGTTTATTTTATGAAAATAAAATTCACAACATTAAAACAGCTGCAAACAAAACTGAACGAATAATTATTCAATCTGGAGAACTATTTTCTTTTTGGAAAGCAGTAGGAATCCCAAATAAAAAGAACAATTACAAACAAGGTAGAAACATTGTAAACGGAAAAGTATCTGCTGAAATTGGAGGTGGACTCTGCCAATTGTCAAGTATTATTTACATAACATCTCTTAAAGCAAATTTAGAAATTATTGAACGCTACAATCACTCAATAGACATCTATAAGGAGGATGAACGCTTTACACCTCTTGGAGCTGATGCAACTGTAGTGTATGGATATAAAGATTTACGCATTAAAAACAAATATAGTTTTCCAATTCGATTTTCATTCACTTTTGTTGGCACACAAATTATTTGCCATTTAGAGAGCTTGGAAAACATCACTGAAAAGCGACTTGATTTTATTAGAGATTATAGAGAAAACTGTATTGATGTAACCACTACCCTTGATTCCAACAACCATTGCATTTCATCCTACAAGACTACGGAGTAGTAGACGAAACCTGCAACACCTTGCCGTTGTAATATTTATTTCCAGTAAGGGCAAAATCATAAACATAATCGGCCATTTCTTTAGCGGACAATGGCGCTTGATAACCTGGAAAGGCCTCTGCTAACATTTCGGTATTAACTGCTCCTAAGGCTAGCACATTAAATGCAATCCCTTGCTCCTTGAATTCTTCCGCTAGTAATTCTGATAAGGTAATTAAAGCTCCTTTACTCGAACTATAAGCGGCCAATCCGGCAAACTTCATACTTCCTTGAATGCCTCCCATAGAGCTCATCGATACCACATGACTTCCTTTATGCAAATAGGGTAAACAAGTCCTTGTCAGATTAGCTACTCCAAATACATTTACCTTGTAAACGCGTTCAAAATCTGCTTGAGTTGTTTCTGCAAATGGTTTTGATACCAAGCATCCTGCATTGTGAACAATCACATCAACCTTTTTCCAAGTAGTGGCAATGAATTTATTGATCTCGTGCATCTCATCTTCCACAGACATATCGATGGATAGGCAAGTAATATTAGGATTTTCCATTAATTCTTGCGGAATCTGTCTGGAAATAGCCAACACTTGATGTCCTTTATGGGCAAAATGCAATGCCAGTTCGTATCCAATGCCTCTAGACGTTCCTGTGATGATGATATTTTTAGTCATTTGAATAAATAATTATTAAGTCTTTTCAAAAATAAGTATTCGTGGGTAATGTACCACCACTATTGGAATTGTTTTTTTATTTAAAAATAAAAACGAACACGCTATTCTTACATTCAAAGATGAATTTAAAATAAAATACCCTTTCAAAACAAAGTCTGAAAGGGTAATTATATCGAATGAGTTTGGTTATTATTTTACCAATGTTCTTGAAATTACAATTCGTTGTATCTCGCTAGTTCCCTCATAAATCTGAGTGATCTTAGCATCACGCATCATACGCTCCACGTGGTATTCTGCAACATATCCATTTCCACCGTGAATTTGTACTGCTTCGATAGTAGTATCCATAGCCACTTGAGACGAATATAATTTTGCCATAGCCCCACTTTGAGAGATGTCTTTACCTTCATCTTTTTCAGCAGCAGCCTTCAAGCACAATAATTTAGCACATTGAATTTGAGTTGCCATATCCACTAATTTAAAGGCAATAGCTTGGTGTTTGAAAATTTCTTTTCCAAATGCTTTACGCTCTTGCGAATATTTCAAAGCCAATTCATAAGCTCCTGTTGCAATCCCTAATGCTTGCGAAGCAATCCCGATTCTTCCGCCATTCAATACATTCATAGCAAAGTTAAATCCGAATCCATCTTCTCCAATTCTGTTTTCTTTAGGAACCTTTACGTCAGTAAACATTAACGAATGTGTGTCACTTCCACGGATACCCATTTTCTTTTCTTTTGGACCAATTTCGAATCCAGCCCATCCTTTTTCAACGATAAAAGCATTGATTCCTTTGTGTCCTTTTTCAACATCTGTTTGAGCAATTACTATATAAGTAGAAGCTGATGAACCATTCGTAATCCAATTTTTAGTACCGTTTAATATATAATGATCACCATTGTCTATTGCGGTTGTTTTTTGAGAAGTAGCATCACTACCAGCTTCTGGCTCAGACAAACAAAAAGCTCCAATTACTTCTCCTTTAGCTAAAGGCACTAAGTATTTCATTTTTTGTTCTTCGTTGCAGTATTTTTCCAATCCTGCACAAACTAATGAATTGTTTACCGACATGATTACGGCAGCAGAAGCATCTACTTTTGCAATTTCGGTCATCGCCAATACGTAAGAGATACTGTCTAGCCCAGCACCACCGTATTTTGGATCTACCATCATCCCTAGGAAACCTAGTTCAGCCATCATTTTTACTTGCTCAGTTGGGAATTTGGAGTGTTCATCTCTTTCAATTACTCCAGGAAGAAGTTCAGTTTGAGCAAAATCTTTTGCAGCTTGCTGAATCATCAAATGTTCTTCGGTAAGATTAAAATTCATATTTTTGATAAATAGTAATTAGTAATATATTAGTTTTGAGGTCTCAAAAGTAGCTTATTTTTGTCAAATCCTCAAACGTTTTCGTAATTTTAGCCAATGGTTTCAACTTCCTATAATGTTATCGGTGTAATGTCGGGTACTTCGCTAGACGGCATTGATTTAGCACACATCCATTTCAATTGCAATCAACAAGGCAAATGGTCCTATAAAATCCTTGAAAGTGAAACCATCCCTTATCCTATTACTTGGCTCAATCAATTAAAGATTGCAGTAGGTTTTACAGAAGAAGCTCTTCAACAACTAAATATTGACTACACACTCTATTTAGGAGGAGTAATAAAGTCATTTATTGATACTCATCAAATAAAATCTATTGATGCCGTTTGTTCTCACGGACACACCATTTTACATCAACCACAACAAGGCTTCACTTTACAGATTGGCAACCTACCAAATATTGCAACTATCATTGGAGAAAAAGTAATTTGCGACTTCCGCGTTCAAGATGTTCAACTTGGTGGGCAAGGCGCTCCTTTAGTTCCTATTGGCGATCGTATTTTATTTGCAGAATACGATTACTGTTTGAACTTAGGAGGTTTTTCTAATGTTTCATTTGAGGAAGAAGATCGTCGAATTGCCTTTGATATTTCGCCTGTCAATACGGTATTAAACTTTTATGCCAATCAATTAGGATTCGACTACGACAATCAAGGACAGATCAGTCGCTCAGGAACCTTAAATACTGATTTATTTAAAAGCTTAAACCAGTTGGAGTATTTTCAAAAAACCTATCCTAAATCATTAGGATTTGAATTTGTAAAGGAAATAGTTTTGCCATTACTCGAAAGCTATGCTATACCTTTAGAAGATAAGATGCATACTTTCACCGAACATATTGCACTCCAAACCGCCAATGCATTACCCAACAAACAAGGCCGTATGCTAATTACAGGTGGTGGTGCTTATAATACATTTCTTATTGAGCGAATGCAAACGCATCTCCCTACAATGGAATTAATCATCCCTGATGGTAAAACTTTAGAATTCAAAGAAGCTTTGATCTTTGCGCTGTTGGGTGTATTAAAATTACGCAACGCGATTAATGTTTTGAGCAGTGTTACAGGAGCTAAAGAAGACCACAGCAGTGGAATGATTTATAGTTAATTATTAAACTCTCAATAATAACATAATCGACATAGACAATCTCCAAGTAAACATAATTCTACATTATTTTTAAATATAATTTAACATTGTCAATTATTATTTTTCATAAATTAGCCTAACAATCTTTAAACATCATTAATTATGAGAAAACTAATTTTAGCATTAGTAGCCCTATTGGGAATTACATTAAGCACTACAGCACAACAAGCCCCTAAAAAAGGAGAAAAAGCAAAAACTGAAAAGAAAGCAGACGCTAAAAAAGAGACTAAAGCTCCAGCAGAAGCTAAAAAAACAGAAGCTAAAGGTCCTCTAAAAAAAGACGGAACTCCGGATAAACGTTTTAAAGAAAACAAAGAAGCTAAAGGCCCTCTTAAAAAAGACGGAACTCCAGACAAACGTTACAAACAAAATAAATAATATATGAAATGCCACTTCTTAAAGTGGCATTTTTTTTTAAGTGCCATAGTGGCAAAGTTACAAAGTGGCAAAGTTACAAAGTTACAAAGTGCCAAAGTGCCAAAGTGCCAAAGTTGCAAAGTGTCAAAGTAATAAAGTTACAAAGAAATAACGCTATCGAGTCACAATATCAATTAAGCAACCCCAACATTGGTTCAACAGGAACGGATTTTAATCCATCCACGCATAATCATCAAGCCATCTATAATATCAATTAAGAATTTTAACGCCCCAACAATAATTCATAATTCATAATTCTTAATTCTTAATTCTTAATTCTTAATTCTTAATACTTAATTCTTAATTCATAATTCATAATTCATAATTCATAATTCATAATTCATAATTCATAATTCATAATTAAATAAACTATTTAGACTGTTGCTCATTCAACATCGCAATAATCTTATCCAATTTCTCTACTTCCAATTGATTTAGCTTTAGCGTCAGGGCTTCAATCTCTTTTTTAGCATCCAAATTTGTTTGATAATCCGCTTGCGCTTGCAAACGATCGCGCTCACTTTGTCTGTTTTGAGCCATCATAATAATTGGTGCTGCATACGCTGCCTGAGTAGAGAACAACAAATTCAGTAAGATAAATGGATATGGATCCCAATGATAAAAGTAGGCGTATATATTAAGCCCCATCCACACCACTACAATTATTGTTTGAATGATAATAAACCTCCACGACCCCATTCCTGTTGCAACCTTATCTGCAATTCTACTCCCAAAACTCAAGGATTCACTATGCTCCTGATGCCAATTCTTTATTGTAGCCATTTTGTTTCTATTGTGATTACTAAAATACTACTCAAACCTAATGATTATAAATCACATATTCAAATGATGTATCCAATTAGATTTTACAAATAATTTGTGATTTTCAAAATTTGAAATCTTTTTAAAAGATTATATTTGCACCACAAACAGACGAACAACAAATATGAAAGCTTTATTAAAAAAATTCGAAGATAAAACACCCGAAATTGTATTCAATTGGAAAGAT
>CANCJZ010000169.1 GCA_947378465.1 Flavobacteriaceae bacterium | reverse complement strand
TGACCGTTTTCTAATTGTTTTTTTTTCCAACCCTCGCAGGGTTTAAACCCTGCGAGGGTTCGAGACGTGAATATTTATCGTGATTATAGCTCTTGATATATGTCGTACCTACGGGACTTATTGTTAGCTTCAATCATTTCGCTACCAATATATCGCCCTTGACGGGGCTTTCAAATTCCACAAAATCTTGCTTCTTGCTTCTTGCTTCTTCTCTCTATTTCTCTATTCTCTATATTCCATTCTCTATTCTCTATTTGCCTATTGCCTTAAAATTGTCTGTGGAAAATAAATAGTGTATTTATCTTAAATCATCTTATGAATGAGGATTCGCGTGAGGGATTGCAGCGGAAATCCTTTTGTTTTTTTTTCTTAAAAAAACAAAAGATTGCAGCGGAAAGCCCGACCCGAAGGGGCACGCCCTTTTCAGGCAATAGGCAGTAGGCATTAGGCAATAGGCTGTTGTGGGTAGTTTGTAGATTGTAGATTGTATATTGTTGAAGGGGAGTTTTTTTTGGGGGAAGTTGTAAGTTCTGAGCGTCCTTGAGGGTTGGAATTTGGAATTTGAAAATTGGAATTTGATAATGGAATTAGGATTTGGAATTTGAGGGTTGGAATTTGGAATTTGACGATTGGAATTTATAAAAAAAGCTGCTTAAATAAGCAGCTTTTGTTTAATTATATAGAAGACTAGTCTTTCAATAAGTTTCTTGAGATGACTAATTTTTGTATTTCAGTAGTTCCTTCACCGATAGTACAAAGTTTGGCATCCCGGTAGAATTTCTCAACTGGGAAATCCTTAGTGTAACCATAACCTCCGTGGATTTGGATGGCTTCGTTAGCTACTTTACAACATACTTCAGAAGCATACATCTTAGCCATAGCCCCCGCAGTGGTTACTGGAAGGTGTTTTTCTTTAAGGAAAGCCGCTTTGTGAAGCAACAATTCAGAAGCCTCAATTTCAGTAGCCATATCTGCTAATTTGAATGAAATAGCTTGGAAATTACTGATTGCTTGTCCAAATTGGTGACGTTCTTTAGAGTATTTAAGAGCTGCTTCGTAAGCTCCTTTAGCAATTCCTAATGAAAGTGCTCCAATAGAGATACGACCTCCGTCTAATATTTTCATTGCTTGGATGAATCCTTGTCCTACTTCTCCTAAACGGTTGGCGTCAGGAATACGACAATTGTCGAAGATTAACTCCGCAGTTTCGCTGGCTCTCATCCCTAGTTTGTTTTCTTTACGTCCTGAAGTGAATCCAGGAGTCCCTTTTTCGAATACAAAAGCAGTCATTCCTTTAGAATCACCTTTTTCGCCTGTACGAACAATCACTACAGCGATATCACCAGAAATAGCGTGAGTAATAAAGTTTTTAGCTCCATTAACGATCCAATGATCACCGTCTTTAACAGCCGTAGTGTTCATTCCTCCTGCATCGGAACCGGTATTGTGCTCTGTTAGTCCCCAAGCACCAATGTGCTCAGCAGTAGCTAACTTAGGAATCCATTTCTTTTTTTGCTCATCACTACCAAAAGTCAAAATGTGATTCGTACATAATGAATTGTGCGCCGCAACAGACAATCCAATAGAAGAGTCCACTTTAGAGATTTCTTCAACTATAGTAATGTATTCATGGTAAGTTAATCCTGAACCTCCAAGCTCTTGAGGAACTAATACTCCCATGAAGCCCATTTCACCTAATTTCTTGAAAAGAGGAACTGGAAAAGTTTGTGCTTCATCCCATTCCATAATGTGTGGGCGAATGTGTTGTTCAGCAAAATCCCTGATGGATTGTGCAATCATAGCTTGCGTTTCGTTATATTCAAAATTCATAAAAGCGGGTTTATTTTTTAGAATTCCAAATATAAAGCAATTATTTTGATTTTATCAACAGGAAAACCTTTAATCTTTGATAAATCTTCTAATTTGATATCGCCATTCATACTTCTGTAGGTAACGATATTTTTAGAGAGCGGATATTTGAAATAAATGAATTGGCTTAATTCTTTTACAGTGGCATTGTTGATGTTTATTTTTTTCAATGGAGGCAATTGGGATATGATAAAATATTTATGCAATTCGACTAGTACTTGCGGCGACAAACCCCATATTTCAGTCAATTGATCCATCGATACAAATCCGCCGTACATTTCTTTTTGGTTCAATATTCTTTGAGCAATGGCCTCCCCTATTCCATCTATTTTAATCAAATCCTCCTTAGTGGCTTTGTTAAGATCAAGTATGGGCAAGGTTTCTTTTGGTGGGAATTGTATCCATTTCTTTTTGGGAATAGTATCGGTATTATGGTAAACATTATTCTTTTTGGAATTCACCCAATCGGGAAATTTGAAATAGGGCGCTATTGCAGTCAACAAGGAATCGGATATTCCAGTTATGGCCTGAAAGTCGATGGCGGAATTCACAAAGTTCCCTTGTTTGCGAAAGGCCGCTAATTTGTTGAATTCAGCGGGTGTCATTCCTAATTTATAGGCTCTGAAATCAGAAAGGAAATTAGGATTAAAAGGTTTGAGGGAAAATGATTGATGTTCTTGTTGTGGTTTTAGAGTATCGAGTTGTCGCTGTAAGGCTTCCCATTCCTTCTTTTGAGGCGAAGGCGCGTCAGATGCTGTATCACCAACTAGGAAATAGACTATTTGAAGCAGGGCAATTATAGAAAGCAGCATAAAAATCCCTTTTCGTTGTTCTTTCGAAAAACTAAAGAAGGACCCTATGTTGCCTTTCCAATTCACAGCTATAAATCGAAAACGGAAGTTCGTTTGGCACGAACGAGATCTTTAAGTTTGATCCAAAAGGCAAGTGTAAGGTAAAATCCAAATCCCAGCCCAACAGTGACAAACGAGATGTAGATAAAAAACAATCGAACATTAGTGGCACGCATTCCTAACTTATCAGCCAAACGGGAAGAAACATGAAAACCATGTTTTTCAAAGAAGTAGCGGATGTTAGTAATCGGATTCATAAGGGGTGTGCTTTTAATGAAAGTTCAAAGATACTTAAATCTTTTTTAAAAGTTCCAAGCCAATGGCGCAATTGAGGCAACGTTTGGGATTGCAATATTCGTTTTTGAGTTGCAACAAAGCTTGGGTATGAAGAGCATTTTCAGAACAAAGACCAAAGGAATGGAATTTAGAAATGATGTTGTTTTGCTCAGGCGCAATTTGGGTAATAAGATTTATTAATTCTTCCGTTATGTCTTTCCCTTGGCTTTGCGCATAAGCAAATTGCAGGGGGATAATGGTGTTGATGATGAGCAAATCAATAAAAGACTTGGTTAAAGGCTTGTTTTTGGCAGGACTTAATTTATCAAAATTGTAATGGGACTGCCAATAGTCACTCACGGAAATCCCGAAGAGTTTATAGATTTGAGGCAAATCATTCAATTCAATTAAAGCCGTAAATAGATTGTGCTGTTTATGATAAAGCATCCCTAATTGTGCCAGACGAATGGTAGGGAAATTATCAGGGCGGTGTTTGAAAAACTGAATGGGCGCTAAAATCGGTTTGCTGATTTTATATTTAAGCGCAATATAATCGTACCACGACAACAACTCCTTAGCATAATGATCCTCGAGATTGGAATGCAATAAATTTCCTTGACCAAATAACAGTGCCTCGAGATACATCACGTCAACGGCTTCTTTGCGAATGACTGAAAAAGGAAGGGATTGCGCAAGATTCAAAAAGATGTCGCCATTGGTATTGAGACCAAAGTTTTTGGCCAACATCCAAAAGAGCACGGCTTCCCAGTCGTTATTGGATTGCAATAAAAATTCTTGTATTGGAATCGATTTGCGTTCGAGGCGTTCAAAGAAAAGGCGTTGTTGCCAAATAGAAACTACTAATGCGTCGACTTGTGGCAATTGGTTTTCACAGAAGATCCAAGATTTGGGCGTGAGGAGAGAATTGTATTTGTGAAGTTCTTCGAGTGCTACATACTCTTTGAGTTGGAGCACTGGGATTTCAGTATTGTCTTTTCGATATATTGGGACATCATTATCCCAGACCACGTGAAGAATAACATTGTTATAGTTGTCGTCAAGTTCGTGTTGATGAAGATACCAATCCGACGACTTGATATGAATTTCGATGTTTCCGGCCCATTTTTGATTATCAATAATGATTTGAGCGTTGAAAAAATCAGGACCTGCTTGCTGCAGGTATTGACCACCATTTACTATAACCAATGGTTCTCCTTGAGCAGTTAGTAGATTAGAAATATCAAATTTCTTGTAAATCCAGAGGTAATGTAAAAAATCTTCTCTCATCATCATCATTATTCAAAACCATAGCCACGAAATTAATAAAAAGAAGAATATGTTGGTCAATATTTTATATTTGTAGTAAAAAATAAATCTAATGAAATATTTCATCCTGCTTTGCACCTTAATCACTTTGAATTGTTCCTTTGGACAATCAAATTATAAGATCACTTACACTAAAAGTTCGAATGGAACTTTGATTGAAAAGCAAGACCCCATTATTGTATTTGGCACTCTAAACAAGACCTACATCAGTACCGAGATGACTTTAAACAAAAAGGTGGAATTCCCGATAGAACAAACCATCATCCACGGGGAGAATTACATTCAATTTGCGCAATTGAATAAGGATAAAACTATCTTTACGATGGATAGCCTTGCCTTGTCGAAACAACACTTTGACTTGATTGACGAGAGCAAAAAAATATTGGGATACAATTGTAAAAAGGCCAAAACGGTGGTGAACTCGAATACTATTGAATTGTGGTATACGAATGATTTGAAGATAAAGGCCTCTCCTACTTTTTTAGGACAAAAGCTGGGATTGATTTTGGAAATGGTTCGCAATGGGAATTATTCCATAACTGCAACAAAAGTGGAAAAAATCAAAGAATTCCCAAGTTTATCCTTTGATGAGACCAAAGAAAGCGCATTAGACGTGATGACTTATAAGGATTTGGTTTGGAAAAGCAGATTTACAACCATTCCAGTTTTTAAAAATGAAACCATCAATTATGTCAAAGAACCTGTAGCCAATGATAGTGTATTGCGTTTTGCCAATGGCAGTGTCATTGTTAGAAAAATAAAACTCCCTACAATTCCTCCAGGAGGAAAAGTTTTCCTTGATGTTAAGGAGCAATCCAATGGCGATGCCTATGACCGACCAGGCTCTGTATTTATAATTCCAACGGACAAACCGAATAGTTTTATGAATGGATTGGAGAATGGCATTAATGTTCTACCCATCTATTATAATGGAAACGGAAAACAATATCAAGGGATAGCAGCCACTGAAACCTATACTCCTTTATTGGAATTGATGCGCTTTTTCACTCCATTTGGAATTAAAAAATACAATACTATCAAATTAAAAGATCGTTTATGGGAGGATCAAGCCTATTACCGACAAGATATTACTGAGGTTGTTCAAAACCTTAGCAATACTGAAGTGATGATAGGTACTTCAATTGGAAATTACGACGCCGGCGGACATATTGTGAGTGTCAACCTAACGGTGCACAATGAAGAAAATGCAGTTGCTAAACCTACTACTGTAATTCCGCTATTCAACAGTTGCAATGTACTGGAAATGGCAGGTCAAGAATACGGCACCTTGTTCAATACTGAGGTAGGACTCGAAGTTATTTTTTCGTTAGAAAAAGATTTGAAGAATGTACGCCTTCGCTATATCAGCACAGGACATGGAGGATGGGAAAACGGGGATGAGTTTTTGCCAAAGGTCAATACCATCTTGTTGGATGGAGAAGAAATATTCCATTTCACTCCGTGGAGAGAAGATTGTGGTGCCTACCGATTGTACAATCCAGCATCAGGAGTATTTACTAATGGATTGTCCTCATCGGATTACAGCCGATCCAACTGGTGTCCTGGAACCGCGACAAATCCCGTTTACATCGATTTGGGAGACTTAAAAGCTGGAAGCCATAGAATACAAGTAAAAATACCACAAGGCACTCCTGAAGGAACGAGTTTTAGTTATTGGAACGTCTCGGGAGTATTGATTGGAGAATAAAAAAAGAAGCCTACAGCGAACTGTAGGCTTTGTTTTTATTTTATTGAACCGATGATATCGTATTTGGTAATGATGTGGTGTTTGTTTTCGCCTAAGTCAACAATCACTGCTTGATTGTCTTTGGTGAAAAGCTTGGATACTTCTTCGATAGGAGTTCCCGCTTTAACTACAGGATAGGGCTTGCCCATTACTTCGCGAATAGGTTTGTCCGCAACATTTTTATCAGAAACATAACTTTGGAACAAATCCGTTTCGTCCACTGAACCTACAAAACCAGTAGTATCAATAACTGGGATTTGCGAAATTTTGTATTTTCGCATTCTTTCGATAGCGTGAGAGACTAACTCTTCTGTACGAACAATTACTAATGGTTTGTCGCTATGATCTTTTACTAAATCTTCCGCTTTTACAATTTCTTCTTCTAAGAAACCTCTTTCACGCATCCAATCGTCATTGAACATTTTACCTACATAACGACTTCCTGAATCGTGGAATAAAACCACCACAACATCTTCTGGTTTGAAGTGTTCTTTTAATTGATGTAAACCTTTCACACATGAACCGGCAGAATTCCCTACAAAGATTCCTTCTTCCAAGGCAATTTTACGAGTATATACCGCAGCATCTTTATCAGTAACTTTAGTAAAACCATCGATTAAGGAGAAGTCAACATTTTTAGGTAAAATATCTTCCCCAATACCT
>CANCJZ010000168.1 GCA_947378465.1 Flavobacteriaceae bacterium | reverse complement strand
AGAAAGATAGTTTCCATAAGCATCTTATTTTCGGTTTTCTATTAATTCTAATATTTCACGTAATTCTTCCGCTGAGATTTTATCTTCTTCCGCAAAAAACGAAACCATATTTTTATAGGAATTGTTGAAATAGTTTTCAATGGCAGTGCTCATAAATGCCTTTCTGTAATCTTCCAAAGCGATAATAGGGTAGTACTGATGCGTATTTCCATAGGCATCATGACCAACATAACCTTTGTCTTCAAGATTGCGAATGATCGTTGATAAGGTATTATAATGAGGAGCTTCTTCCGTGATTTCTGCCAACACATCTTTTACGAAAGCTTTTTTAAGCTTCCAAAGGATGTGCATAATCTCTTCTTCTTTATTGGTTAATTTTTGCATGATGATGAGTGTTTCGTTTTACTGACAACAAACGTATAACTATTTTTTTAGTTAACAAACTATTTTTATAGTTATATAACTAAATTTAACGTTTCATTATAATTTAGGTTTGGAAAAAGATTTGTTTACTTTTGTAAAAGTCTTGATTTATATGCTATGAGTACAAAAGTGTACAACAAAACAAATTTTCATAAATACACCTTTTGTATCTACACTGAAGTAGCTACTTCATTAATCAGTTCTCTAAAATTGAATTATAAAAGCAAATCGGGGAGTAGTTACTATTTTACTATTGAAGGTGTCTACCGACTTTCGAATCATTGGGGAAGAGCAGCCAATTGCAAATGGCGATTGATTTCCTCTCCTAATTTGCAAACCAACCCTTCATTTGACAAACGAACCAAATTAGGTTTTGCACGTTGGACGGATTTCTATCCGGATAATGATTTTGAAAGATTATATTTTATAGAAGTTGATTTTGAAGAATCTTCAGTAAGCTTTAATCACAAATTAAGCAGTGCTTATACTGCTGATAAAGTATTACGAACTGCAACAGATACCACCAAACTGATTAAACAAATACGTACTTTATTAGACGAAACTGCTTGGGCTAAACATTTTCCACAATCCGATCTACCTACTTTAAGAAAAGAAATCATCCATCAACTGATAACTAGTACTAAATCTTTTAATGATATTAGGGTAGGCTGGTTTAGGTTTTAGGTTTGTTATAGGTTTTAGGTATTAGGTTTATTATAGGTTATAGGTTCGAGATTTGGTAATAAGTTTTTGTTTCTAAGACTCAATTAAAGTATAAGATTTTGAGCTCTTAGTGTTTATTAAATGCTATGTTTATCTCAAAATTGGCGCAAAGTAACAATTCAACCTAAAACCTAAACAACCTACAACCTAAAAACTAAATCTCCCTTTCCCCACCTTCAGCAGGATGTTCAAAATCAGCGTGAATTTCTTTGACCTTTTCAGGATTTAGTTGATTTTCTTTAGACACTAATCGGATAACCCAAATCCCTAATCCGCAACCTATAATTCCCAATACTCCCATAAAAGCCCAATTGTATTGATAACCATACAATGAGATTATTTTCATTCCCACCTTTGCACTCAATATATGCGCCAAACTATAACTCATTGTAAAGATTGCCATATAACGTCCTTCATGTCCTTTAGGTGCTCTACTCATTGCAAATGAATTGGAAAAAGGAAAGGCAAACATTTCGGCAAAAGTCATAAAGATCATCATAATCACCAGAATTCCTACCCAAGTATTAATCAGCATTAATAGCAAACTAATAGCCATCATCAAACAGCCTAGCGTTACTATTTTGACTTTATCTATATTTTTACGTTCCACATAACTTACGATAGGCATTTCTAAAAAGAACACCATAATTCCATTCATAGTTAATAATAATCCTGTTTGAAATTCACTCAAATTGAATTGTTCTTTGTGATATAAAGGAATAGTAGTAAACAATTGAAAGAACAGAATCCCCGTTATTACGCAAGCGAAAAGGAAAACCCAAAACGGACGATCTTTAAATACTGATTCTCTATCAGCGTCTAATATTTTCTTTTCTTCTTTAGAAATCAAGTTGGTTTTTCGTTCTTTTACTAATAAAGCAAAAACAAGTATTGCAATAATACAAGTAGCACCATCCACCCAAAACAATCCTTTATAACCCATTCCCATAATGATTAATCCGCCCATAGCAGGGCCAGCGGCAAATCCTAAATTGATTGCCAATCGGACTAAAGTTAGGGCACGGGTTCTGTTTTCCGGTTTGGCATACACCCCAATCGAAACAAACATTGCAGGACGAAACATATCTGCAATAACCAATAACAAAAACATTCCAATACAAAGTCCTTCAAACGAAGTGATGAATTGAATGATAAATAAAGCGATACCAGTGGTAAACAAACTAAAGATCATTATCCAATAAAAACCAATCTTATCCGATAGTTTTCCTCCTAACCAAGAACCTAACATTGATCCTGTTCCAAAGCACACCATAATCCAACCCACTTGGTCGTAACTAAAGTGCAAATCTTCTTTTAAGTATTTAGAAAGAAAAGGTACCACCATAGTACCCGCTCTATTGATAAAGGTTATTAGGGTTAGGATCCAGATTTCTCTGGTAAACCCTTTGAAATTGTTAATGTAATTATTAAAAGCTTTATTAAACATGGGGACTTATTGGTTAATTGACAAAGGTAAAAAACTTTGTGGCTTACTCCCTTGGTGCTTTTATATCTTTTAAACTATTTTTGCTAAAAAAAGAAAGATGAAAAAGATCGCTTTATTTTTATTGTTTTTTATTTCTATCACAGCCAAAGCTCAAGAGACTACAGCACCTCAAACTTCCATAGAATTTCAACAGGATTTGAATAAGGAATACGCCAATCCTGAGGAAAGTCCTTTGTCAGAAAAGGATTTGAAAACATTTAAATCCTTAGATTTTTATCCAATTAATGAAAAATATATCATAACGGCTCAATTCAAAAGAACGGAGAACGAACACGTATTCAAAATGAAGACCTCTACTTCACGTTTGCCAGAATACCGCAAATATGGCGAAATCACTATTGTTTTAGAGGGAAAAACATTTCAATTAAACATTTATCAAAATATAGAATTGATTCATAAAAAAGGATTTGAAGACTATTTGTTTCTTCCTTTTTCAGATGAAAGCTGTGGTAAAGAATCTTATATAGGTGGAAGATACCTTGATTTGAGAATTCCCACTTCAAATACCATTGTGGTTGATTTTAACAAAGCCTATAATCCCTATTGTGCCTATAATCACAAATATTCTTGTCCAAAAGTTCCTCTTGAAAATGATTTGAATATCGCTATTTTAGCTGGAGTAAAAAAGTTTCACGATTAATGGAATATTTCAATCTACATACTCACAAATATACCAACCAAAGCAAGGTGTTGGAGTTAGTCAATCAATATCCTTGGGAATTTGATGCAACTATTCCCCAATATTCTATTGGAATTCATCCGTGGTATATCGATGAAAACCGATTGGAAAGCGATTTGAAAATCATTGAAGAAAAATTACAGTTAAAAGAATGCTTAGCGCTTGGAGAGTGTGGTTTAGACAAACGTATTGATATTCCAATGGAAGTTCAAATTATGGTTTTTGAAAAACAAATCGCATTGGCGGAACGCTACCAAAAACCATTAGTATTGCATTTGGTTGCAGCCTACCAAGAATTATTAGAAATCAAAACCCGATTAAATATTACAGTTCCCATTATCCTCCACGGTTTTTCCAAAAATCTGCAAGTAGCACAACAACTTTTAACCAATGGTTGTTATTTGTCTTTTGGAAAATATTTGTTGCGCAATCCAGAGTTAAAACTCGTATTTCAATCGGTTCCAAACGATCGATTCTTTTTGGAAACAGATACCATTGAGGAAACCTTAGAAGAAGTCTATGCCTTAGCGGCAAAATATAAAATGATCGAATTGAATGCACTTCAAATTCAAATGAATAAAAACTATAAGTTTGTCTTTGAGCAAAAAGATAAAAAATAAATACTAGTAATAATGGCACAGTGGCAAGAACGAGCAACGCTCTTATTTAAAGAAGAAGGGTTAAACAAATTAAAAAACGCTAATGTATTGGTAGTTGGTCTTGGTGGAGTAGGTTCCTTCGCGGCCGAATTCCTTGCACGAGCAGGAGTGGGGAAAATGACTATCGTGGATGGAGATATTGTTGATGTTACCAATATCAATCGACAATTGCCAGCCTTACATTCTACCATAGGAATGCCAAAAGTACACGTTGTAGGCGATCGATTGATGGATATTAATCCCGAATTGAATTTAACACGTATAGAAGAGTTTCTTTCGCCGGAGCGCGCCTTTGAAATCGTTACTACTGAATACGATTATGTATTGGATTGTATCGACAGTGTTACTCCAAAATTGAATTTGCTGATTGCTTCCAAACGCAAAAAAGTAAAAGTAATTTCCAGTATGGGAGCAGGAGGAAAGTACGATGCCAGTAAAGTAAAAGTCCGGGATATTAGTTTTACTGAATATTGTCCTTTGGCTAAAAACATACGCAAACGCTTAAAAGCGGAAAAAATTTCCAAAGGAGTCAAGGCCGTTTTCTCTACTGAAATGCCCGATGAAAACAGTTTGAAAACCACCGATGGCAAAAACTATAAAAAATCCTTTTATGGAACCAACAGCTGGATGCCTTGCCTTTTTGGATTGTACGCTGCTGAAACCGTGGTCAAACATTTATTAAAAAAACAAAATAATCCCTTATAGGATTTACTAAAAAATAGCCTTATGATTCAGACCGTGATTTTTGATATGGATGGAGTGATTGTAGATACAGAACCGGTACATCATTATGCCTATAATCAGCATTTCAAAATGCTCAACATTGAGATTACTCCTGAAATGTATGCCTCCTTTACAGGAAATTCAACTAAAAATATCTTTGAACGCCTAAAAGCAACTTACAATTTAGAAGATGATGTGCAAACGCTTGTCGAAACCAAGCGCAACCTCTTTAACGAAGCCTTTGACCATAAGGAAGATTTGTATCTATTAGAAGGAGTAGAGGATTTAATCAAAGATTTGCACCACAATGGTATGCAATTGGTATTGGCCTCATCCTCTGCAAAGGTGACTATCAATAGAATTTTTAACCGTTTTGGCTTGCATCAGTATTTTTCTCATATTGTTTCTGGAGAAGATTTCCCTAAGTCTAAACCGCATCCTGCTATCTTTGAACACGCTGCTTATATATCTCAAACTCCAAGAGAAAATTGTATTGTTATTGAAGACAGTACTAACGGAATTATTGCTGCTAAAGCCGCTGGCATTTATTGTATTGGTTATGACAGTGTCAATTCTAAAATGCAAGATTACTCATTGGCCGATCAAGTCATCAGTAATTTTAAGGAGTTGAATTATCAAATTATTAGAAACCTTTAATAATTATGAATTCATAATTATGAATTATTGTTGGAGGGTTTTGGAATGGAAATATAATCTATGAACGGAGTTAGTAATAGTTAATTATTTCTTTAACTCTTTCGAAAAAGCGATATGTGGTTACATTAATATAAATTATCGTTATAAAATTTATCCTCACTCCATTTATTTGGATTGTTTATAATATAGTTTGATATATTTTGATAGGCTATTTCATTTCGTATTATATGTTCCCAATAATTACGTTCCCATAATCTTCTATCGAATGATTTCCAATTATTATTTTTAACCCCATTTATATATTCAACGGTTGTTATTGATTTAAATGCACCGATAATATTCCCAACAGTTTTTTCTATTTTATTGACGTTTTCGATTTCATTATTAATATCGTTATCCGTTGGGGCAATCGTTGGGGTAATCGTTGGGGTAATCGTTGGGGTAATCGTTGGGGCAATCCCTTGTGGTTGCCCTCGCATTTCATTTAAATTATCGCTATCGGTTTTGGGGGCAACCACAAGGGTTGCCCCTACAATTTGAACTATGCTATGAAAATGATTGGGCATCACCACAAATTCGTGTAATACAATATTATTAAATCTATCGGGTAATTGTAACCATTGATTTACAATCATTTTTCCAGCATCGTTCAATATCATTTCTTTATTAAAAATATAACCAAATAAATGTGCTCTGTTTTGACAACATAACGTAATAAAATACAATCCTTCCTGCGAATAATCATATCCTTTTAAGCGGATAGATCTACGATGGTGAATATTTGGATTGTAATGACTCATTTTTTTAAATTAACAAATGGTTGTTTTATGATATCTACAAAAATTGAATTCATCAAATAAAAATGAATCGCATCTTTTGATAAGTTACTAATAATGATACTGATGCTGAATAATTGTTTCCTAAATGAAATTTGAATAACTATCTTTTCGAATATAGGATAACAAATTTAAAAAAGAAGAATTTAGTCCAGAAAAAAGATCTCTTAAATTTTATAATTTTCTTGAAATTAGCTGATTTACACAATTAATATTAAAAATATAGCAAGTTGAAATAAATTTTCAATTGAAAATATTTAAGCTTAAAATAATGTTTTTCCTTTTTTTATAAAAAAGTGACACTTTATTTTAAAAAATTATGGAAAGTAATAATCAAATTAGAATATAGACGAAACATCATTTTTTAAAGAAATATACTAATGATATTTGCTATAGGTTTAATTTTAATAAACTTTATAACAATTTAAAAGCTTTATAAACATTAATTGCACTATTAATCTTTTTATTTAATTGAAATTAAATGAATTAATATTTGCTAATCACCATTCTTTAGATTCAAAAAAGCAATTAATGGA
>CANCJZ010000167.1 GCA_947378465.1 Flavobacteriaceae bacterium | reverse complement strand
AAACTGTTTGTGATGTAGTCAATACATCACCTGCAGCTAGTTGATTTTGAGAAGCTCCAGATCCACTGTAATAAGTGCCTGATGCAATATAAGGTAAGGTGTAACTACCACAACCACTTACGCTACTTGGTGCTTGGATTTGTGGTAATTGAATATAAACAGTAAAGTTATAGTTGTCTGTACAGTTAGGTACAGATTGGCTTACTGCATAAACATAAATTGTTTGTGTGTTTGTGATAACAGTACCTTCTGGTATCATTGTTCCTGTTCCCATTGGTCCAGTGTAATAGTGTCCAATAGCTAAATGTGGTAAAGTGTAATTTACACATTCAGTAGTTGTGGTAGGGAAGTTCATTCCAATTACTACATTGAAACTAGTTTCGTTTTTACAAGATCCTATTTGATTAAAAATATAAAGTGTAGTGGATTGAGTGATTGCAGTTCCAGCAGGAATTTGATTACCTGTTCCACCTGGAGCATCAAAATAGTTACCCAAAGTCAATGCAGGAAGTGTATAGGAAGAACAATCAAATACATCCGGTTGAGTGAATACTGTTTGAGCATTAGAAATGGTGATTGTAAATCCTAAATTAATTTCACAAAAAGGAGGTAAAGTTGATTGGAAATGATAATAAATGTTTTGAGTTGTAGTGATTACTGTTCCAGGATGGATAATGGTTCCAGTTCCATTTGGACCAGTATAATAATGACCGTATTCTAATGAAGGTAAAGCATAGTAGTTGCAATAAGTACCTGAAGCAATTGACAATTGGTCAGGAGTTAAAATAACTACTTTAAAGCTTGTTTCATTAGGGCAAGTGTTGGCATCACCAGGATTGTAAATATAAATTGTTTGTGTTTGAGTAATTACATTTCCAGCAAATAAAGGAGTTCCTCCACCATTAGGATCTGTAAAATAATTTCCATTAGTTAATGGAAGTAAAGTATAATCAGAACATACCACTACTTCAGTTAATTGATCTACTAAAGATAATTGAGAAACATGTAAATGTACAGAAGTAATAGCATAACAACTAGGATCATTTTTTAATTGAACTCTAATATATACTGTAGTGTCAGTAGTTGTGTAGTTAGGTCCTGCAATTGGATTTGTTCCTGCTGCTGCATCTGCTGCATTGGTATAATAGCTTACCGCATATATACTGCTTGATTGTCCTCCTAAAACCGTTGCATTCAAACTTGATAAATTGAATATTCCTGTTCCGCTGTTGTTGCTTTTTTCACAAGAAGTCATGTCTTGTGGTTGATTAGCAACAGCTGGACTGGTTAGTAATAATTTGAATGATTTTACAGTATGACAACCGGTTGCGCTATCGTCAATTCTAACATAAATAGTTTGATTCCCTATGCTTGAATAAATTAAAGGTAATGCATTTGTGTTGGCTTCAGCATCAGCAGCTGAAGCAAAATAAGAAGTTGTGCCAGTACTTAATCCATTAGTTACTATAGGTGTGTTAGTAGATAAATCATAAGTAAAAGTAGCTTGTCCACTATCACAACGGTATAGGTTAGTTGGATTTGGAGTTACTATTTTAGGGTAATATTCTACAACAACAGTATTGGTAATAGTTTGACAAGGAAAAGCATTGTTAACATAAGTTAATTGATAAGTGCCTGCTTGATTTACGGTGATATCTGGTCCATTTTGACCTGCTATAGTTGTACCATCTTGAGTCCATGAAAAGCTGTATAAATTTGGATCTAAACCTGAATTGATATTGTGAGTGTCACCATAACAAATCGCATTATGATCAGCCACGGTTAAGTTACTCCCTAATGCGTTTTGTCCAATATTGAAACTGTTTGATGCTAAAAAGATAGCAGAATCCGATTGTGAATCTCCTCTGTCAGCAATTACTAATTTGATGCGGTAAGGAACATTAGGAGTTAAAACAGAAGATGCATTCATAACTACAGTTTGACCATTGAAGTTTGTAGCAGAGTTAGAAGCATTTGAACCACCATTAAATGTGCCAAAATATTGTGGATTGGCTGAAGGGCAAGTTGAATTATAAACAAAATCTCTGATGGTAACTACAGAGATAGGATCGTTAGTATTAGGAACTACAGCTAAGTTAGTAGTTACTCCTGTATTTAAGTTAGTTAATAAAAAAGCAAAAGCATCAGAGAATTGACATTGGAAATTTCCATATTCTTCGGATGCAAAAATAAAACTGAAATCAAAATGAGGGGATAAAGCAACGAAATCAAATTCTAAAGTAGTAGCGTTTACAGAATTCATTGAAATACCTGCAGCAGCTAAAGTGTTTTCTAAATCAGTATCACCAGTCCAGCTTGCCGACCCATCACTCAAAAAACTATTGTTAGGACCAGCAGCATTCAAAGCATTTCCTGTGCTTAACACTACTCCATTGTTCATTGGAAAGTTTGGATTGGTGTTGTTGAAGTATCCTATTCCGTTAACAGAACCAAAGTTGGTACCAGTTCTCCAAGTTATGTTGTTTACATTAATACACGGCGAATTGATTAATACATTATTAACTAATTGAGGAACGGTATATGTGTTTGTATCAACGGTAAGACCTTGTGAAAATATACTTGCTGTTGAAAAAAGTACTAATAAGAGTAATAGTTTTTTCATAATCCTTGGGGTTTTTGTTAAAACAATATTACAACCAATATCGATAATATGCAAATAAAATCGATTAAGTGTAAAAATTTACATTCAAAATAGTATTAATCTTACAAACGAACTATTTTATAGGTGTTTTTCACTCTTTTATTTTAAAATAAAATTTCAATTCCGTTATTAGTGCTTAAATTGTATCTTTGCCCCTTTAAAAATTTCATCTAATGACACTATCACAAATTCTTTCTCCTTTTATTATTGAAGCCGTTCAAAAACAATTCGATGTAACTATCGAAAAGATTGAATTTCAGTCCACAAGGAAAGATTTTGAAGGAGATATTACTATGGTAATTTTTCCATTACTAAAACTTATTAAAGGAAATCCCGTTGATATCGGTACCAAAATCGGAAATCATTTAGTAGAAAATGTTCCTCAAGTAGCCAAATTCAATGTGGTTGCAGGTTTTTTGAATATTGTAATTGCCGATACCTATTATATTGAATTTTTTAAAGGAATTAAAGACGATGAAAAATTCGGTTTTAAATCGGATACTTCTGATAAGGCTATTATGGTGGAATATTCTTCCCCTAATACCAATAAACCCTTGCATTTAGGTCACGTTCGTAATAATCTTTTAGGTTATTCTGTTGCTGAAATATTAAAAGCAGCAGGTAATAAAGTATATAAAACTCAAATCATCAACGATAGAGGGATACATATTTGTAAGTCGATGTTGGCTTGGCAAAAATTTGGCGAAGGTCAAACTCCGGCCTCTTCTGGTTTGAAGGGAGATAAGTTGGTAGGGAATTTTTACGTAAAATTTGATCAAGAATACAAATCGCAAATCAGTTCACTAATAGCTGAGGGTAAAACCGAAGAGGAAGCTAAAAAGCAAGCACCAATTATACTTGAAGCACAACAAATGCTTTTGGATTGGGAAGCAGGCAAACCTGAAGTGATGGAATTGTGGAAAACTATGAACCAGTGGGTGTATGATGGTTTTGCACAAACTTATAAAAGCTTAGGAGTTGATTTTGATTCCTATTATTACGAAAGCAATACTTATTTATTAGGTAAAGAAGTAGTTCAATTTGGATTGGAAAAAGGGATTTTCGAAAAAGATCCTGATGGTTCGGTTTGGATTGATTTAACACCAGAAGGTTTGGATCGTAAAATTGTATTGCGTTCTGATGGTACTGCTGTGTATATGACGCAAGATATTGGAACCGCCATTCAACGAACTAAGGATTTTCCTGATGTAGGCGGTATGGTATATACGGTAGGAAATGAACAAGACTACCATTTTAAAGTATTGTTTTTAATTCTTAAAAAGCTGGGATTTGAATGGGCGGATAGTTTGTTCCATTTGTCCTACGGTATGGTGGAATTGCCAACTGGAAAAATGAAGTCCCGTGAAGGAACTGTTGTTGATGCCGACGATTTGATGCAAGAAATGACTACCACTGCCCAAACTATTTCGGAAGACTTAGGAAAATTGGATGGGTATACCGACGAAGAAAAAGCCAAACTCTACAAGACCATTGGTTTGGGAGCGTTAAAGTATTATATGCTGAAGGTTGATCCGAAAAAACAGATGATGTTCAACCCGGAAGAATCGGTAGATTTTAATGGAAATACAGGGCCTTTTATACAATACACGTATGCGCGTATCCAGTCTATTTTGCGAAAAGCAAACTTTGATTATTCGGCTCCTGTAAGTTTGGAATTGCACCCAAAAGAAAAAGAATTAATCAAACAAATCGAATTGTATACTGAGGTAATTCAGGATGCGGCACGCAATCATAGTCCTGCTTTAATTGCTAATTATACTTATGATTTGGTGAAAGAGTATAACTCTTTTTACCAAACTGTTTCGATTTTAGGAGAAGAGGATTTGACCAAAAAGATATTCAGAGTTCAACTCTCTAAAAAAGTAGCCGATACCATCAAATCCGCTTTTCTTTTGTTAGGAATTGAAGTTCCTGAGAGAATGTAAGGCTATTTAGGCTCTTTTTTACAGTTATTTAAAACAATTTATGAATTTTGAATTCTAAATTCTGAATTCAAAAACTTATATTTGCATCACTAAAAATAGAATTTTATGTTCAATAATTTAAGCGATAAACTAGATAAAGCATTTCATATCCTAAAAGGACATGGTAAAATCACTGAGGTAAATGTGGCGGATACTTTGAAAGAAGTACGTCGTGCCTTACTGGATGCCGATGTTAACTTTAAAATTGCCAAAGACTTTACTACTAGAGTGAAGGAAAAAGCAATAGGACAAAATGTATTGACCACCTTAGAGCCAGGACAATTGATGGTGAAGTTGGTGAAAGATGAGTTGACCGAATTAATGGGTGGCGATGCAGCAGGAATTAATCTTTCTGGAAATCCAACGGTTATCTTGATGTCTGGTTTGCAAGGTTCGGGTAAAACCACCTTCTCTGGTAAATTAGCGAACTATCTTAAAACTAAAAAGAACAAAAAACCATTATTGGTAGCTTGTGATATCTATCGTCCTGCGGCAATCAATCAGTTGCATGTAGTGGGAGACCAAATAGGAGTAGAGGTGTACTCTGAACCAGAGAATAAAAATCCAGTTGATATTTCATTAAAAGCAATTGCTTACGCAAAAGCCAATGGATTTAACGTAGTGATTGTCGATACCGCTGGTCGTTTGGCTGTAGACGAGGAAATGATGACGGAGATTGCCAATGTTCACAAAGCCATTCAACCTCAGGAAACCTTATTTGTAGTTGACTCGATGACGGGACAGGATGCTGTGAATACCGCTAAAGCCTTCAACGATCGTTTGAATTTTGATGGGGTAATCTTAACCAAATTAGACGGGGATACTCGCGGTGGAGCGGCTATTACTATTAAATCTGTAGTAAACAAACCAATCAAGTTTGTGGGTACTGGAGAAAAAATGGATGCTATCGACGTGTTCTATCCTTCTCGTATGGCCGATCGTATCCTTGGAATGGGAGACGTGGTGTCCTTAGTAGAAAGAGCTCAAGAGCAATACGATGAAGAGGAAGCAAGAAAATTACAAAAGAAGATCGCTAAAAACGAATTTGGTTTTGACGATTTCTTAGCACAAATCCAACAAATCAAAAAGATGGGTAGCATGAAGGACTTGGTTGGAATGATACCAGGTGCTGGAAAAGCGCTTAAAGATGTGGAAATTGAAGATGATGCGTTCAAACATATTGAAGCCATCATTTATTCCATGACTCCAACGGAGCGCAGCAAGCCATCGGTTATTGATATGAAAAGAAAAACGAGAATCGCGAAAGGTTCTGGTAGAAAAATAGAAGAAGTCAATCAGTTGATGAAGCAATTCGACCAAATGAGCAAAATGATGAAGATGATGCAAGGACCGGGAGGTAAAAATATGATGCGAATGATGGGAGGAATGAAAGGAATGAAATAATACAATAAGGTTTAAAGTTTCGACTGCGGAATTTTAAACCTTAACTTTTAATACTAACTACTGGTTTCAAGACTACTACACACAACTTAATCTCTTGAAACCCTAACCTGAAACAACAACAATATGCAAATTTTAGACGGGAAAAAAGTATCGGAAGATATTAAAAATGAAATTGCTGCCGAAGTGCAAAAGATGAAAGACAATGGCGAAAAAGTACCTCACTTGGCCGCAATCATTGTTGGAAGCGATGGAGCGAGTTTGACCTATGTTGGCAGTAAAGTAAAAGCCTGCGAAAGAGTAGGCTTTGAATCGACTTTAATCAAAATGCCGAGCACTACTTCTGAAACCGAATTGCTTAAAAAAATCAAAGAACTTAACAATAACGATGACATTGATGGGTTTATCGTGCAGTTGCCTTTACCAAAACAAATCGATACCCAACACATCATTATGTCGATCGATCCAAGCAAGGATGTCGATGGATTCCATCCTGAGAATTTTGGAAAAATGGCCTTGGATATGAGTACGTTTATCCCTGCAACTCCTTTTGGAATCTTAGAATTGTTGGAGCGTTATAAGGTGGAAACCAATGGTAAACACACCGTGGTAATTGGTAGAAGTCATATCGTGGGGAGACCTATGAGTATATTGATGGGAAGAAATCAATTTCCTGGAAATTCTACCGTGACATTGACTCACAGTCATAC
>CANCJZ010000166.1 GCA_947378465.1 Flavobacteriaceae bacterium | reverse complement strand
GGCGTTTCGTGTTCTGCTGACCGTAATATCAAAGCAAAAATCACTAAAGAAGGTATTTTCGTAGAGCAATTGGAAACCAATCCAAAACAATTTTTACCAGAAGTACCTCCGCATTTGGAAGCTCCTGTTGAAATTGATTTGAATCGTCCTATGGCTGAGATCTTAGCGGAATTGTCTAAATATCCTATCAAAACACGTTTGAAATTGAACGGAACTTTGATTGTTGCTCGTGATATAGCACACGCTAAAATCAAAGAATTATTGGATGCGGGTAAACCAATGCCAGAGTATTTCAAAAACCATCCGGTATATTATGCGGGACCTGCTAAAACACCAGACGGAATGCCATCAGGAAGTTTTGGACCAACCACCGCAGGACGTATGGATGTGTATGTGGAAGAATTCCAAAAAGCTGGCGGTAGCATGGTGATGTTGGCTAAAGGAAATCGTACTGCTGAGGTAAAAGATGCTTGTCAAAAATACGGGGGATTCTATTTGGGATCTATTGGTGGACCTGCGGCTATCTTGGCTCAAGACAACATCCTTAAAGTAGAAGTTGTCGACTTTGAAGAACTTGGAATGGAAGCGGTACGAAAAATTACTGTGAAAAATTTCCCTGCTTTTATCATCACTGATGATAAAGGAAATGATTTCTTCGCAAATTTATAATTCAAAGCTTCCCTTAAACGACTATTTTTGGGAAAATAAATAATCAAACCTTCAAGGTCTAACCGCCTTGGAGGTTTTAATTTCTATACTATGCCCTTTACAGAGACTTTTAATACGTTTTACGAGCAAGTTAAGACCAGTTTGACAAATGGCACCTATGCCAAGCTTACCTTGGCTAAAACCATCGGAAAAACCGATTTAAAAAACATTTATGTACGCCCGATTATTGAGGCAGACGAATTGAAGCTGGAATTAAAGTTTCGCTACCAAGAAGAAGAGCTTTTTGAAGTGTATCCTATTGATGAAGCTTGTGTGCGATTGATTCCCTTTTTGAACAATCCTTTTTTAAGTGCTATCTTATTTACCACAGAATTTGATTTGACTTATAAGATGAACAAAAAACGTGTGGTAAGCATTACGGAGCAATTCCCAAGTTTTGCTCACGCTTCTCCTGTGCTGTTAGAGTATTTACAGAAGTAGTTTGCAGTGTTCAGTTTGCAGTAGTTACAGCAAACTGAACACTGAACACTAATCAATAACCATCTCAGGAATATCTCCTTCAATGATAAGTTCGGCTTCGGTGCTTGCGATGATGTGTTCAACGCTTACACCAGGAGCGCGTTCTAATAATTTGAATCCTTTAGGGGTGATTTCCAAAACCGCTAATTCGGTGACTACTTTTTTCACGCAGCCTACACCGGTTAAGGGTAAAGTACATTTTTTAAGAATTTTACTTTCCCCCGCTTTGTTCACGTGCATCATAGCCACAATAATGTTATCGGCAGAAGCCACTAAATCCATTGCGCCTCCCATTCCTTTAACCATTTTACCCGGAATTTTCCAGTTAGCAATATCTCCGTTTTCAGAAACTTCCATCGCTCCTAAGATGGTCAAATCAACGTGTTGTCCACGGATCATTCCAAAGCTAAAAGCCGAGTCAAAGAAACTTGCACCAGGCAAAGTAGTGATGGTTTGTTTTCCTGCGTTAATCAAATCAGCATCTTCTTCACCTTCAAATGGGAATGGCCCCATACCTAGCACGCCGTTTTCGCTTTGAAATTCAACCGAAATATCGTGACGCACATAATTGGCTACCAAAGTCGGAATTCCGATGCCTAGGTTCACATAATAGCCGTCTTTTACTTCTTTGGCTATTCTTTTTGCGATATCGTTTTTATCTAATGCCATAATCTATAGTTCTTGTCAAGGGGAATTAGGGTCATTTAAACCTAATACCTCTTTAATTTTTTATCTAGTTCTTACCGTTCTTTGTTCAATACGCTTTTCAAATTTTTCTCCTTGAAAGATTCTTTGGATTAAAATTCCTGGAATATGTACTTGATTTGGATCTAAAGTTCCCGCAGGCACTAATTCCTCTACCTCAGCGATAGTGATTGTTCCAGCACCACACATACAAGGATTAAAATTACGGGCCGTTCCTTTGAAAATCAAATTCCCGGCTTCATCGCCTTTCCAAGCTTTTACTATAGAAAAGTCTGCTTTGAAAGCGTGCTCCATAATGTGCATTTTGCCATTGAATTCACGAACTTCTTTTCCTTCGGCTACTTCAGTACCATAACCCGCAGGAGTGAAGAAGGCAGGGATTCCCGCTTGAGCTGCTCTACAACGTTCCGCTAAAGTACCTTGAGGAATCAATTCCACATCCAATTCACCCGAAAGCATTTGACGTTCAAATTCGGCATTCTCACCCACATAAGACGAAATCATTTTTTTGATTTGCTTTTGTTGTAATAAAAGACCTAATCCAAAATCATCAACTCCCGCATTATTGGAAATGCAAGTCAAATTCTTGGTTTGTTTTTTTACTAATTCAGCAATACTGTTTTCAGGAATACCGCAAAGTCCAAAACCACCTAACATAATGGTCATATTGTCTTCAATTCCTTGAAGCGCCTCTTGAACCGAGTTTACTTTTTTATTGATCATAATTTATGGTGAAATTATAATTAGAATATTATTGATTATTGTTCAAATTCATCTGTGTTTTGCTCGATATCCGTAGAATCTTGCTCTGTAGTATGCGACGGAGCCGAATAACAATCTACTTTTATGGAGAAGTTTTCCGGTCGTTCGAACTCGTCTTTGGAAATCAACAAGCTTTCATCCGCATAACATTTTTTCATAAAATACCCCCATATTGGTAAGGCTGCAGTTGCTCCTTGACCGTAAGTGATGCTTTTAAAGTGGGCCGAACGGTCTTCACAACCTACCCAAACACCAGTTACTAAATTAGGGACCATCCCGATAAACCATCCATCGGATTGGTTTTGAGAAGTTCCTGTTTTACCAGCAATTGGATTGCGGAACATATAAGGATATCCTGTCCATCTGTTGTCTCCACTTCCGCCACCTTCGGTTCTTAAACGCTCACCAGACCCGCCTTCTGTAACTCCTTCTAGTAATTTGATTACGGCAAAAGCGACATCTTTATTCAATACATCGTGTGATTCAGGAACAGGTTCGTAGATAACGGCTCCATTTTTATCTTCAATTCTTGAAATAAATTGCGGTTTGATGTACACCCCTTGATTGGCAAACGTACTATAAGCCGCTACCATATCGTGAACGGTAATATCAACTGCTCCTAAAGAGATTGAAGGTTGTACCGGAATTTCAGAAGACACTCCCAGTTTGTGAGTCAAATCCACTACAGCCTCAGGGCCTGTTCTGTCGATTAATTTTGCCGAAATAATGTTTACCGAATTCGCCAATGCGCGTTTTAAGGTCATCATTCCGCGGTATTTATTGTCCGAGTTTCTTGGTTCCCAATCTTCCGTTACGTGGTGACGTCCTTTGCGAATCATAAACGGTTCGTCTAACAAGGTATCACAAGGTGACATACCTAATTGTTCAATAGCGGTTGCATATACAAACGGCTTGAAGGTTGATCCAACTTGACGTGCGCCTTGACCTACGTGGTCGTATTGAAAGTATTTGTAATTAATACCTCCCACCCAAGCTTTCACTTGACCTGTTTGAGGTTCCATAGACATCAATCCTGCTTGCAAGAAATGTTTATAGTAACGAATAGAATCCAAAGGTGTCATAACAGTATCACGTTCGCCTTTCCAAGTGAATACGGTCATACGTGTTTTTTTGGAAAAAGACGCAATGATTTCTTCATCTGTCTTATCGTCTTCTTTTAGAATACGCCATCTTTCAGAGTTTTTCATTGCTTGATCTAAGATTTTCTTAGTTTCAGCATCCGAAATATTTACGAAAGGAGCATTTTTATTTTGTTTTTGTTGAATCCAGAACTCTTCTTGAAGGTTTTTCATGTGTTCAATAACCGCTTCTTCGGCGTGTTCTTGAATTTTAGAGTCGATAGTGGTATAAATTTTTAATCCATCGCTATAGATGTCATATTCTTCTCCATCTGGGTTTTTGTGATCTTTCACCCAGTTTTTCATATAGTCGCGCAGGTATTCTCTAAAATAAGTAGCGGTACCATCGAGGTGACTTTCAGGGTGGAAATCCAGAACGATAGGTTTTTTTTCTAAAATCTTTTTAGCTGATTCTTCCAAATGATGGTTACGCACCAACTGTCCTAAAACAATATTACGACGAGTTAAAGAGCGTTCAGGAAAACGTTTTGGATTAAAACGCGATGGATTAGTAAGCATTCCTACTAGGGTAGCGCTTTCTTCGATCGTCAAATCGCGAGGTTCTTTGTTGAAATATACTTTTGCAGCCGAACGAATACCTACGGCTCCATTGACAAAATCGACTTCGTTAAAGTACAAAGCAATGATTTCGTTTTTGGTGTATTGACGTTCCAAACGAATGGCAATAATCCACTCTTTGGCTTTTTGAATCATACGGAAAGGAAGGAATTTAGACCCTTCGCCGTGGAACAACAATTTGGCTAACTGTTGTGTGATGGTACTTGCACCTCCATTAGAACCCAACTTAGCAGCTGCTCCTAAAGTTCGTTTAGCATCAATCCCTGAGTGTTCATAAAAACGCTCATCTTCAGTGGATACAAGGGCGTCTACTAATGATTTTGGCAAGTCTTTGTATTTGATTGCCGTTCTGTTTTCGTTGTAGAATTTCCCTAAGGTCACTCCATCCGAAGAGATGATCTCTGTGGCCAAATTCGACTCAGGATTCTCCAAGTCTTCAAAGGAAGGCATCGCTCCAAAAAGTCCCCATGAAGCGAACAAGAAAAACAGAAAGATTCCGCCAAAACCATAAAAGAAAACCTTCCAAAATTTCTTTTGATAGTATTTGATGTCTTTTACCGTTGTATTATTTTTTTGTGCCATAGCTATTCTAATGTTTCTATTCTAAAACCAACGTCAGTAATTCCTTTTAATTCTTTTACTCCAGCTACTTTGCCGGTTTGTCGAACAGCTTGTTGTATTTTGACTTTGTATTTTCCTTTGATTCCAAAGTTGAAATTTTCTTTATAGAAAAGTTTACTTTCCTTGATATCGGTAAAACCATCTCCTAAAAGAGTACCGTCTTCCGCTGCCATTTTGTACTCTAAAGTATCCACAAGGGTCTTTTTATTGGGTTGTTCCATACTGACAATAAGGAATAAATTGTCGAATGGATAATCGTTATTATCCCTAACATTGACATACAAATTGTAATTTTTGGTTTGCTCTAATTGTGGCAAATCAAAAGCAATGATGCTGTCTTTATTCCAATTGTTTCCAACGGATTTATATTCGTCAAAAACTCTTTTCTTGTCACAAGAAATAACTAAAAAAGCGACTAGAATAAATAGTAAACTATTTTTTATCTTCATTCTTTTTAATAATTACAGGTCTTTTATTTTGAGGTTTATTTCCATTGCCTTGATTTGGGTTTTTGCCTTGGTTTGGATTAGGCGTTGCCGCTTGATTAGGATTGGAAACTTTCTCTTTGCTTTTATTGCGATTTCTGTTTTTGTTTTTGCTTTTCTTAGGTTGGTCAAAACGAGTTAAACTCTCTTGTCCCATAGCATTGTTGAAATTAGCTTCTGGTTCTACCACAATTTCAATCGCAAAATCTTCTAAAGAAGATACTTTCTTTTTGTCTTTGTTGATGGCAATAATCTCTTTGACTTGCTCAATGTTCAAGACGTGCCAATTGGCGAAATTATTGGTATAAGCAAACCACATTAGGCCTTTGAAAATGTCTTGTTTTTGGCAAATTGCATCTCCATTTTCTGTATGCAATTTGGTTTCAAAATCAGGAAAATCTTTTAAAGCATCCAAATAGGTGTCCAACTCATAATTCAAACAACATTTTAATTTACCACATTGCCCGGCTAACTTTTGAGGGTTCAAGGACAATTGTTGGTAACGAGCTGCTGAAGTATTTACACTTCTAAAATCAGTCAACCAAGTAGAGCAGCATAACTCTCTTCCGCAAGAACCTATTCCTCCCAAACGTGAAGCTTCCTGACGGAAACCTACTTGTTTCATCTCGATTCTTGTTTTGAAAACTTGTGCGTATTCTTTAATCAATTGTCTAAAATCGACACGATCATTAGCGGTATAGTAGAAGGTAGCCTTTGATCCATCGCCTTGGAATTCAATATCCGAAATCTTCATTTCTAATTTCAAATGAATTGCAATTTCACGTGCTTTCACCTTCATCGGTTCTTCTTTATCACGTGCATCGCTCCAAATATCGATGTCTTTTTGAGAGGCTTTACGGTATACTTTTAGAATTTCAGGACTGTTTAAACTCACTCCTTTTTTCTTCATTTGCACTCGAACCAATTCACCCGTAAGGGTTACAATTCCCACATCGTGACCGGGAGAGGCTTCTGTAGCGATTACATCGCCTATAGATAAAGTGATTTTTTCAGTATTGCGGTAGAATTCTTTTCTTCCGTTTTTAAAACGGACTTCTACACAATCAAAAGCGGCTTCTCCGTTTGGCAATGTCATATTACCCAACCAATCGAAAACCGTTAATTTATTGCAGCTATCGGTGCCGCAAGTCCCATTATTTTTACATCCTCTTGGTGTACCGTCTTTGGTACCCGTGGAACAGTTTGTACAAGCCATATCTTTGAATATATATATAGATCACCTTGACTTTTATTCAAGGCTACGTTTCTATAACGATTAGCGTGTAAAGATAGTATTTTTTAGTTTCAAATTTCAATGGTGGGGA
>CANCJZ010000165.1 GCA_947378465.1 Flavobacteriaceae bacterium | reverse complement strand
AATGTTGATTTGAATGAAGTCGTGAATAATGTTGTTCATACGATTGACATACCAAAGCATATTCAAATTGTAATTAATAACAATTTGCCAATTATTAAAGCCAATAGAACGCGTAAATTTCAAGTGTTTCAAAATTTAATTGCCAATGCTGTTAATTATAATGATAAAGAAAACGGATTAATTGAAGTGGGATGTGATGAGTTTAGTAATGAATATATTTTCTACGTTAAAGACAATGGCCCAGGAATAAAAAAAGAAAATCAATTTAAGATTTTCAAAATGTTTCAATCTTTTCATAATGATGAGCGTTCCACTGGTATAGGACTTTCTATTGTGAAGCGAATATTGGAAAATAAAAATGAAAGGATTTGGATTGAAAGCGAACTGAAAGTAGGTACGACCTTCTACTTTACAATAAAAAAATAATATGAAAGAAGAACCTAATATCGATTACATCATTAAACTAGTAGGCTATGATAACGAATTAAAAGCCCGCTTGATTGATTTGCTCAAAAATGAATTCCCAGAAGATGTTGAAACCTACAATAAAAACATTAACTTAGGGAATCATAAGCTCGCTGCGGAGAACGTTCATAAATTGAACCATAAGGTAGCACTACTTGGTTTTGAAGAAGCCTATGCTATGGCACAACAGTACGAACAGCAATTGAAAGAAGGTTTGACAAACAACAGAACACAATTTGAAATAATATTACTTAAAATTCAAATTTTTTTAAACAAATTAAAAAATAATTAATTATGAAATGTATTATCATAGATGATGAACAAATGTCCCGTGAGATATTATCTATAATGATATCAAATACTATTGGATTACATCTAGTAGAACAGTTTTCTAATGCTATTGATGCAATTAAATATTTGAATCAAAATGAAGTGGATTTGATTTTTTTAGATATCCACATGCCAAATTTTTCAGGATTTGATTTTATACAAACGATTAAAAATCCTCCTAAAGTAATTTTGGTGACTACCGATAAAAATTTTGCAATTGATGCTTTTAATTATGATTGTATTGCTGATTATTTAGTAAAACCAATTGATACCAATCGATTTATTTCAGCGATTAAACGTATTAATGCAAAAACTAAAGACACTAAACCTTTAGAAACCGTTGGACTTTCTACGAAAGAGATTTACGTCAATATCGATAAACGATTAATCAAAATTGATTTGCTATCCATCAATAATATTCAAGCCAATGGTGACTATATCTGTATCAAAACGGAAGGTCAAAATTATGTAGTACATACGACCCTTAAAAAAATAGAACAAAAGCTACCTAAACCCTTATTTTTAAAGATTCATCGGTCGCATATTATCAATGTAAATAAAATTATAGACATTCAAGATAATAGCGTATTGATTAATAAAGAAGTTATTCCTATCAGTAAAAAAAATAAGGAAGAATTGATGAGGCATCTAAATTTATTATAAAATAATCTAATATTTATTCCCATTATTACTGGCTTATGTAAAAGTTGTTAATCTTTTGCATAAGCCTTGTTGTTTTCAGGATTAAGCTAAATAATCTTCATTTATAAACTGATGACGTCAGTATGAAGTAATTTGGTATTAGTTTATATCTTGTTGACTTCAACATAAGACTTTTTAACATAAATCATTAACCTGTTGAATTCAGTAGTTGATTATTTAGCGTTAATTTACATCTTGTCTACTTCAGTATTATTCCATTTAATAGTAATTAACTACTTGCTGAGCTCATCATAAAGATAAATAAAATTAATTTATGTCCTGATGATTTCTGCTCAAGGCTAATTGGATTTTAACTAATTCATGTTGAGCTTTTTTAAATAAAATAATAAGATTTAATGTTAGTTGATACTGCTCGGATTTTAAGCTCAATTCTATTATTAAACCAGACCATTCACCTTACTCCGATTTCGGTAAAATCAAACATCGATTATTACTATTCATTTGTCTATAGTTAATTCATATTCGACGAAAAAGCCGAATTTGATTTTATATTAAAAATATATTTGTTAAAGAAATTAAATGATTAATTAATGTCCCCAGAATATCAGTCAAAATTAGAGTTTTTTAATTCCTATGGATTAGTATTTGAAGACCGGTTTTACCTACACCGTTACAACTACAGCTCTTTTATTGATATTGACAATTTGAATAAAATCAAATTAGTAAAAAAGAGAAAGCTTAGTTTGAATTTCTTCTTTTTTCTAGCAGGAATAAGCATTTTGATTTTAGGATTAGTGTACAGTCAAAATATAATGATTATTAAAGGGTTTAGTTCATTGTTTTCTTTTGTTTTTGTCTTATTATCTTTTGTATATAGAAAAAATGATTACACAATATTGATGGTAACCAATACATTACAACCATTAGAAATTAAAGTAGATAGTGATTGTAAATCAGAGGCAGAAGAAATTATATTTCAAATAAATAAAAAAATAGAAGTCAAAAAAACAAACCTAGCAGTTGCTAGCTAACTAATTATAACAAATTTCCTTTTTGTCCCAAACGAAAAGAATAACTTAAAAAACATTTGAGTTTTAAATAAAATAAAATGAGCAATAAAACATTAATATATGACAGTTCAAGAGGTTTTTCAAGGATGATTAAACGTTATTATTCTTGTAATATGAATATTGACGTTTGTGCCAATGGCAAAAACTTTTTATATAATAAATATACGGAGTATAATTTGTGTTTTTTTATCATAAATGATATAGATGATTTTTTGAATTTAAAAAAGATCTATTTTGAAATTGAACATATCATCATCGCAACTTCCAGAAGTATTTTTAAAGAAAAACTGATGAATATGAATTTAGAAGATGTGTTAGTGCTTGATTTGCAAGAGAACAAACGCGATTTGATTAAAGTGATTAATAATAAATTAAGCGATAGTAAATTGATATAATTGTTTTATAAAAATATTCAAAATAACACTATCTGGCTACTTATAAATTTTGATTTAGGTTTGTAAGGTTTTCATTAAAAATTTGGGGATTTTCAAGAATACGGCCAGATAGTTTTGTGATTTATGTTATTTTAATGTTAGATGTAATCCGTTTCATTATTTGAAACGGATTTTTCTTTTTTAATAGTGTAGTGGTCAGTGATCGGTAGTCAGTAATCAGTGATAAGTTTTTAGATGATGGTAATTGAAATTAAAAAAGAGTTTTATATTTTTTTAAAATAAAAACCTGACCGTTATTTGATAAACGGTCAGGTTGCTAGATTTTTATTGTTATTGTGATGAACATTCGTGGTTGAGTTAAAAAAACATTCCTATTGAATAAAGATTGGGGTTGCTTTTGATATATGTTATTATTATAGGAGTGAATCTTTAACACTTAATTCTATTTCTATAAAGTATATCCTCAATATCATTTTTCTATATTCTTGCTATGCTGAACTTCCCTGATTAGTGTTGACTGATTTCTAATTGTTTTTTTTTTCCAACCCTCGCAGGGTTTAAACCCTGCGAGGGTTCGAGACGTGAATATTTATCGTGATTATAGCTCTTGATATATGCCGTACCTATGGGACATATTGTTAGCTTCAATCATTTTGCTACCAATTATGTCTACCGCAACATTCCACAAAATCTTGCTTCTTGCTTCTTTAGTCTTTTCTTTACTCTATTCTCTAACCGCAACATCTTTCTTCTTTCTTCTTTCTTCTATTCTCTAAACACAACAACTTTCCTCTTTCTTCTTTTTTTTTTAAAAAAAAACACTCAAATTACGGTTTCCCGTAAAATAGATTGTTTCAAAGTCTTTAAGTTTGCTCAAATAATAAGGATGAGAAGTTTTACACTGATTTGTGCTTTGGTTCTTTTCACTGGATGTTTTCCAATGCCAATAGTGTATTATAGCTTTTTGAGGTTAATAATAACCATAGGAGCGTTATGGGTAGTGGTACAAGAATTACAAAAAGAAGTTAATTTATTGGGAGTTTCTTTTGTAATAATGGTAGTGCTGTTTAATTCCATCATCCCAATTTATTTGCATAAAAAATCAATGTGGTTGCCATTAGATAGAATTAGTGGCTTATTATTTTTAATATATTATTTTAGGGAGAAGTACAAAGAGCAGTGAAAAAGAAATATACAAAGCCAAAATGGAAAATACTAGCCACCCTGCTGCTCTTTGTCTCTCTTACTTCTCAATGTCATGTCAAACCTAAAAAGTTTAACTATGTACCAATAGAAGAAGAACATTTATTGTTGCTGCCTATTCATTAAAGTTAATAAATTGTTTGTTGTTTTTAATAAAAATTGTTTTAGTAATGGTTAATCCTGTCCTGCTGCTGTAGGGCAGGTTTTTCATTTCAAGCAATTCCCTTCCCAATTTCCTTCCTCAAATTGCATTTCCTTTAAAAAACTATCGATAATTGCATTTTTTTCACTAAAATTGAAGTCGTTTTATAATCAATCAAAAAAATGAAGTCAATTAAACTTATTGCGCTCTTTCTTTTAACGGGACTATCAGCGCTTGCTCAGCAAAAAATAACTGTTGAAGAAATTTATACCGGAGCTTTTCGTGCCAAAGGAATGGACGAACTTCAAGCTTTAAAAAACACCAATCAGTACACGGTTCTCAATTCGGATCGTGCCAGTAGAACCCAACAAATAGATTTATACGATTATGCTACCCTGAAAAAAGTGGCTACCCTAATCGATACTAAAGGAATTACTGCTCTTGCTGACGGTATTGACAGCTATGCTTTTAGCAACGATGAAAAACAAATCTTAATCGCTACCAATACACATCCTATTTTCCGTCATTCTTTTACTGCTGATTATTACTTATACACTATCGCGACCAAAGCTATTACTAAATTGTTTGACCAAGTGCAAGAGCCTACTTTTTCTCCTGATGGAACTAAGATTGCTTATGCTAAGGCAAACAATTTATTTGTTTATGATATTGCCTCTAAAAACACCACTACTATAACTACCGATGGAAAGAAAAATGCCATTATTAATGGGATTACGGATTGGGTATATGAGGAAGAGTTTGCTTTTGTTAGAGCTTTTGATTGGAGTGCGGATAGCAAAAAACTAGCGTATATCCGTTTTGATGAAAGCGAAGTGCCTGAATTTTCAATGAACATTTACCACAAAGATTTATACCCAACGGTGGAGACTTTTAAATATCCAAAAGCAGGGGAGAAGAATGCTGTGGTTTCTTTGTTTGTCTATGATATGGCTACTCAAGCAGCTAAAGCAATTAACTTAGGGAATTACAGTGATTTCTATATTGCTCGTATGAAATGGACCAATGATGCCAATGTATTATGCGCACAAGTGTTGAACCGTCATCAAGATAATTTGGATTTGATTTTTGTAGATGGTACTACAGGGGCAGCCAAAGTAGTGATGAATGAAAAAGACAAAGCGTATGTTGATGTTACCGATAACTTGACTTTCCTAAAAGACAATAGCTTTATTTGGACTTCTGAAAAAGATGGGTTCAACCATATATATTTATACGACAAAACGGGTAAGTTAAAAAACCAAGTGACTAAAGGTAATTGGGAAGTAACGGCTTACTATGGTTTTGATGAAAAAAACAAAACTATTTATTTTCAATCTACTGAAAATGGTTCTACCGTTAGAGACGTTTATAAAATCAGTTTAGACGGTAAAAAGAAAGAAAAATTATCTCACGAAGTGGGTACTAATGCCGCTACTTTTAGTCCAAACTTTGAGTATTTTATCAATACCTATTCTTCTGCAACCGTTCCACCAACTTATACCTTGAACAGTTCTAAAGATGGAAAACAAGTACAAGCTATTGTAGACAACAACGTTTTGGCCGACAGATTGAAAAAATACAATTTGCCTACCAAAGAGTTTTTTGAATTGACCACTGCCAAAGGCAATAAATTAAATGCTTGGATGATCAAACCAAAAGATTTTGATGCTACCAAAAAATACCCTGTATTTATGTATCAGTATTCTGGTCCAGGTTCACAACAAGTGGCTAACGATTGGTTAGATACCAATGATATGTGGTTTATGATGTTGTCTCAACAAGGTTATATCACTGTTTGTGTAGATGGAAGAGGAACTGGATTTAAAGGAGCTGATTTCAAAAAAGTAACTCAAAAAGAATTGGGTAAATACGAATTAGAAGATCAAATTGACGCTGCTAAAGTGATTGGAAACTATGCTTATGTTGATAAATCTAGAATCGGTATATTTGGCTGGTCATTTGGAGGATTTATGGCAAGTAATTGCATCCTAAAAGGTTCGGATGTATTTAAAATGGCAATTGCAGTGGCTCCTGTAACCAACTGGCGTTTTTATGACAGTATTTATACAGAACGTTATATGCAAACGCCACAAGAAAATGCTAGTGGATACGATACCAATTCGCCTATTAATTTCGCCGATCAATTAAAAGGAAATTTCCTTTTAATCCACGGAACGGCGGATGATAATGTGCATTTTCAAAACTCTATGCAGTTTATAGAAGCTTTGGTTCAAGCCAACAAACAATTTGATTGGGCCGTTTACCCTGATAAAAACCACGGTATTTATGGAGGTAAAACCAGAATCCAATTGTTTAACAAAATGACCAATTTTATTAAAGAAAAACTATAACAAACTAACTAAAACAAAAACAATTTAAAAATGAGTGAAACAGCTGTAAAAACAGGACATCCAAAGGGCTTGTACTTTTTATTTTTCACAGAGATGTGGGAGCGATTCAGTTATTATGGAATGAGAGCAATCTTCATTCTGTTTATGACAAAAATTTTATTAATGAAAGATGCCGATGCATCACAAATCTATGGTAGCTACACTGGATTAGTGTATTTAACTCCGCTTTTAGGAGGTTACTTATGTGATAAATTTTTAGGAAACCGAAGAAGTATTGTTATCGGAGGTCTTTTAATGGCAATTGGACA
>CANCJZ010000164.1 GCA_947378465.1 Flavobacteriaceae bacterium | reverse complement strand
AAAATAAAATCCAAAATGAATCCCCAAATATAATAAAATATCACTGACCTCGCTGTATAAGCCTGTCAGGAACTTTGCAAAAGAAATTCCACAATAGGAACCCTGCAATTGGAATTTGGAATTTAAAATATTGGAATTTTATTACAAATGATCTTCGTTTGGAGTATCACTTTCAATGATACCATCGCGCAAACGAATAATCCGGTGGGCATATTTAGCAATATCTTCTTCGTGAGTTACTAGGATCACAGTATTTCCAGCAGCGTGAATGTCGCCAAAAAGTTTCATAATTTCAACCGAAGTTTTACTGTCCAAATTACCGGTAGGCTCATCGGCAAGGATGATGGAAGGTTTGTTAACCAATGCTCTAGCAACCGCTACACGTTGACGTTGTCCTCCTGAAAGTTGATTGGGTTGGTGATCCATTCTGTCGGCAAGATTCACCTGAGCCAATACTTCCGTTGCTCTTTTGTTTCGTTCCGATTTGGAATAACCGGCATAAATCATTGGAAGGGCTACATTGTCTAATGCCGTAGTACGAGGAAGTAAGTTGAAGGTTTGAAAAACAAAACCAATTTCTTTATTTCTGATTTCTGCCAAATCATCATCGTGCATTTTGGAAACATCTTTTCCATTTAAAATGTAGGATCCTGATGTTGGAGTATCTAAACATCCTAAAAGATTCATTAATGTAGACTTCCCAGAACCCGAAGGTCCCATTAGTGCTACGTATTCACCTTTGTTGATTTGCAAATCGATGCCTTTAAGTACGTTGATGGTTTCACTTCCCAATTGAAAGTCACGCTTGATGTTGGTAATCTGAATTAATGGATTTGCCATTGGAATATTGAATGATGTTTATCGATAGTTGATTTCAGTTTATAAAATTACAAAATGAAATGGTTTTAGGGCTATAAGTAGAGTGATTTTGTGATTTGTTACAATTGCTTATGCTCTAATCGTAAAATGTTCTTTGGCCTGTTCGCTTCTAAAGAAAACAATACCCCATTGAAAGGTGTCTATAGTTACCTTTACTTTAGGATGTTGTTTGATGATTTCCCAAGCCTCTTCCATATCAGCACTCCAATGGATATCGTCAAAAATCCATACACTGTTGTTAGTAATCGTAGAAAGCAAACTCTCAAAATAATCTAAAGTAGCTTTCTGTGAGTGATTCCCGTCGAAGTAAATGAGGTTGTAGGTTTTAGGTTGTAAGTTGTAGGTTCTAGGTTGTAGGTTGTAGGTTTTAGGTTTTAGGTTGTAGGTATTAGGTATTAGGTTCTGGGTTGAAGGTTTTAGGTTGTAAGTTCTAGGTTCTAGGTTATTGGTAGTAGGTTTTGGAATTTGAGTTTTGGAATTTGGAATTTGACTATTTGGAATTTCAATACTCAAATAGTCCTCAAATTTGGTATTTATAAAGCGAATGTTGTTTAATTGAAAACTAGCAGCCTGCGATTGTGCAACTGCCATAGTATTAGGACATCCCTCCAATGAGGTAATGTTGGCTTTTGGATTTCCAAGGGATAGAGCGGAAGTGGCCAATCCTAAGGAGGTACCAATTTCAAGTATGCTTTCCGCTTGGAAATATTGTGTTATTCGAAATAATAATTCGGCTCTTTTTTGAGAGATTCCAGCATTTTTAGCAATTTGATTGATGGCGCGTGTGTTGCTTTTGAATACGCGAGAACCTGCGCCAAAATCTGAAACTTCTATAGTGTTCTTATTGCGCAATAATGCGTTGCGGTAATCTTTTAGTAACTTGTATTGTGGGTATTTCTTTTTGTCGTAAAAGCATTGCGTCACCAAAAGAAACACAAAAGGCGAATGCACTCCGTGTTGGTTTTTGGAGTTCCAAAGGAAATTGAGATACGATTTTATTTGAAACCACATTGATTTACTCCATTTTACTCGATAGTTCAAACCAGCGTTCTTCTTTTGCTTCTATAGTTTTGATAACCTTTTGCAAATCGTTGGCTTTTTTCTCTATGTCGGCATCGGCTACTTTTCCATCGGAAAACAATTGTTCGATTTGCTTTTTCTCGTATTCTAAATCCTTGATTTCTCGTTCGATTTTTTGGAATTCCTTTTGCTCGTTAAAGCTCAATCCTGCAGAAATAGTTTTAGTCTGTTTCCAGTTTACTTTTTCCTTGCTGTCATTGCCATTAGCTGGTTCTGCACTGTCTTCATAAGCTCTAAAATCGGAATAGTTACCAGGGAAGTTTTCTACGATACCATTTCCTCTAAAAACAAACAAGTCATCCACGATTTTATCCATAAAATAACGGTCGTGGGAAACTACTAATAAACATCCAGGATAATCTAAAAGAAAGCTTTCTAATACGTTTAAGGTCACAATATCCAAATCGTTGGTAGGCTCATCCAGAATAAGAAAGTTAGGATTTTGAATCAAAACCGTACATAAATACAAACGTTTTAATTCTCCTCCGCTAAGTTTTTCAACAAAGTCGTATTGTTTTTTACTATCAAAAAGGAAGCGCTCTAATAATTGAGAAGCAGAAATTAGTTTTCCTTTCATCAAAGGAATATATTCCCCGTATTCTTTGATAATATCAATAACGCGTTGCCCTGGTTTAGGGTTGATTCCGCTTTGAGTATAATAACCAATTTTGATAGTGTCTCCTGTAACCACCTTTCCGCTGTCGGTAGGGATGGTTTGGGTAAGCATATTCAAGAAAGTGGATTTACCAGTTCCGTTTTTTCCAATGATACCAATACGCGCCCCACGTTGAAAGTCGAAACTAAAATTTTCTAAAATAACTTTATCCCCAAAACGCTTCGAGATTTTGTGTAACTCAATAATTTTGCTACCCAAACGTTCCATATTGATTTCAAGTTCCACTACATTTTCTTTTCGGCGGCTTTCTGCCTTTTCCTTGATTACATAAAAATCATCTTGACGTGATTTGGACTTGGTTGTTCTTGCTTTTGGCTGACGACGCATCCAAGCCAATTCTTTTACAAAAAGATTTTGTGCTTTGTCAATAGAAGAATTTTCAGAGGCAATACGCTCTTCTTTTTTCTCTAAATAATAGGAATAGTTTCCTTTATATTGGTATAGTTTACCATTGTCCAATTCGATGATCTCATTACATACACGCTCCAAAAAGAAACGGTCGTGAGTTACCATAAACAAGGTGATGTTTTCTTTAGCAAAATAACTCTCAAGCCATTCAATCATTTCCAAATCCAAATGGTTGGTTGGCTCATCCAAAATCAATAGGTCAGGACGATTGATAAGAATAATAGCTAATGACAATCTCTTTTTTTGTCCTCCAGAAAGATCTTTAACTTTCAACTTAAAGTCTTCCAACTTTAATTTGAAAAGAATTTGTTTGAATTGCGTTTCAAAATCCCAAGCATTATGGCGATCCATGTCGTCAAAGGCTTTTTGATACACCTCTTCGTCTTCTGGATGTTCCAATGCTTTCTCGTAACGTTCAATTACGTGAAGTATTTCATTATCGGAGGCAAAGATGCTTTCCTCTATAGTCAATTCATCTTGCAGTTTGGGAACCTGAGAGAGAAAGGCCATTTTAATTTCCTTGCGAATTACTACCTGTCCCGTGTCGGGTTCATCTTCGCCATTAAGAATTTTCATGATACAGGTTTTTCCCGAACCATTTTTGGCAATGAAGGCAATTTTTTGGTCTTTATTGATTCCAAACGAAAGGTCTTTGAATAAAGTTCTTTCGCCAAATGATTTAGAGATGTTCTCGACTGATAAATAATTCAATGTATGTTGTATTTGAAAATTAGGCTTTTATGGTGATTAAAATCAGAATAGGTCTCTAATACTGTAACAATCACTAAAAAAACAATGCAAAGATAGCTTATTTTTTTTCCTTTCCATTTTAGAAAAATTTCAAAATTAGAAGGAACTGTTACGTCTTAATTGTTGCTATGGATCTCAATATTTAAGGAGTATTTTATTTAGAGGATGAATGGATATTTATAGGTGAAATAATGTAGACGTTGATATTAAAAGGAGTTAGAAGAAATAGAGAACCCTAAATTTAATGGAATCAGTATTGTTTGTTTTTTTATTTTTGGCGAATAATATTTTATAATGGAAAGCAATAATAAATATCTACATCGAATACTTCACTGTATTGTATTGTTGAATTTGTTTTTTTCGATTTTTTCTTTTGCTCAAAACAAGTCTATAATAGGAAGTGTAATTAATGATTTAGGCGCGCTTCCACTTGAGGGGGTTTTTGTGACATTGATGCCAGAGAACAAAACAACAATTACCGATGAGAATGGTAATTTTATTTTTAATTCTTCCAATGGTAGTTTAAGTTTTACAATTGAATTGTATTCCATTGGTTTCGAGAAGAAAATCATTACGAATGAGGAATATTTTTCCAATAAAGTGATTCGAATGAAGCCTGTAAAAATTACTGAGTTAAAAGAAGTGATCATCAGTTCAAGCGGTGTTTCCAATCAATACAAACAAATCAGTAAACTTGATATCAAAATGAGGGGTGTTAATAATTCTCAAGAAATATTGCGATTAGTTCCAGGTTTGTTTATAGGTCAGCATCAAGGAGGTGGTAAAGCGGAACAAATTTTTTTAAGAGGCTTTGATTGTGATCATGGAACGGATGTAAGTTTGAATGTTGATGGAATGCCCATCAATATGGTGTCTCATGGACACGGACAAGGATATGCAGATGCGCATTTTATAATCCCTGAAACTATTGAAACTGTTGATTTTAAAAAAGGAGCTTACTATGCTGAGAAAGGAAATTTTGATACTGCTGGTTTTGTAGATTTTAAAACAGCGAATTCATTTTCTCAAAACCTTTTAAAAGTGGAAGGAGGAATGTTTAATTCCAAGCGTATAGTTGGAATTTTCAATTTGTTGAATCAAAAACAAATTGCCAAACAACAATCGTGGTATGTGGCTTCTGAATACAATTACTCGGATGGTTATTTTGATAATCCACAAAATTTTTATCGGTTTAATTTTTTTACAAAATACAAAGGAAGAGTTTCCAAGAATAGTTATCTACAATTATCCGCATCTACCTTGCAAAGCAAATGGAATGCTTCAGGGCAAATTCCAGAACGAGCGGTGGACGAAGGGTTGATAAGCTTTTATGGAGCTATCGATCCAACTGAAGGTGGTTTTACTTCCAGGTCCAATTTTAATTCACAATTAGTGACAACATTGAAAGATGGGGGGTTGTTGAAAAACCAAGTGTATTATTCCAACTATGAATTTGATTTGCATACCAATTTTACATTTTTTTTAAATGACCCAATCAATGGAGATCAAATCAGGCAAAAAGAGAATCGAAATTTGATGGGACATACTACAAGTTATACCAAAACTACCTTTTTCAAAAAAGCCAAGCTTACTTCTGAATTTGGAATGAATACGCGATTGGATTTGACCAATAATTCACAATTGTCCAATACTGTCGATAGAACAGTAATAATAACCCCTTATAAACTTGGAAATATTACTGAGTTCAATACGGGATTGTATGTTAGTGAGTCCATTAAGTTCAATGAAAAGTGGAGTGCTAATTTGGGTTTGCGTTTAGATCAATTCTACAATCAATATTTTAATAAATTAGAATCGGATGTTACTTTAAATGGTGTAGGGCGGTATAAAGCTCAAGCACATATAGTAAGTCCAAAGTTGAGTTTGAATTATCAAGCAAATTCAAAAACTCAATTTTATTTTGCTTCAGGTCGTGGTTTTCATTCCAATGATACCAGAGCTGTTGTGGTTACAAACGGGAAAGAGATTTTGCCACCTGCTATTGGTTTTGATATTGGGACTGTATACAAGCCAACAACTAATTTGCTTTTGCATTGCGCGACTTGGATGATGGATTTAAAACAAGAATTTGTGTATAGCGGGGATGGAGGAAATGTTGAAATAACAGGAGCTACCAGAAGGATTGGTGTTGATCTTTCACTTCGCTATGAGCCAATAAAAAATTGGTTTGTTGACTTCGATGGAAATTATGCCCATGGACGATACAAGGACGAACCCAAAGGGCAAGACCGTATTCCTTTAGCGCCAGTAATAAGTTCCACTGGAGGAATAACCTATAAAAAAGTAAAAGGCTTTAACGGTAGCTTGCGTTACCGATATTTGTCTAATAGGCCCGCAGTAGAAGATTATTCATTAACCGCACAAGGTTATTTTGTAACGGACGGGATTCTTAGTTACACGCAAGCGCAATATGAAGTGGGTTTGAAAGTAAATAATATTTTCAATACCAAATGGAAAGAGACCCAATTTGCTACAGAAACAAGACTTCAAAATGAAACGGCTCCCGTTACTCAAATTTGTTTTACCCCTGGAACTAAATTTCAAGCACTATTGTATTTTGCTTACTATTTTAAATAAAAGAGAAATGGAAATACTTTAATACTATTCCTTTCATTCCTTAGTAAATTAATTTTAGTATTTTTGTTACACTAAAAAAAAGTGATTTATAATACGCTACTTATGGAAAATTTTGAAAAAAAAAACTCAAAAAAAGAAGATGTTGTAAAAGTGGTAGCGTCGCAAACAGCTTATAACTCAAATTCGACATTTGAAAATAATAAACAAATAGTTCCCGTTCTAGAGCAACTTTTAGATAAGGCTCTACAAGAAGCTGAAAATGGAGAAGGGAACCCTCATGAAGAAGTGATGAAACGATTAAAAGAGAAATATCCTTTTATTGAGATAAATTAAATATTCTCCAAATTCCCTCTATCTTTTTTATAATGATTCATATTAATGGAGAACTAATTATATTTGCTCCATGCAACTATCGGTTATTATTTTAAATTATAATGTACGCTTTTTTTTAGAGCAATGTATTTTGAGCGTTCAAAAGGCATTGCAGGATATCGATGGAGAAATCATTGTAATTGATAACCATTCTTCCGATGATAGTTGTGCAATGATGAAAAAGTTATTTCCCTCTGTAACACTTATCGAAAATAAGGAAAACCTTGGGTTTCCAAAAGGGAATAATATAGGAGTAGCGCAAGCCAAAGG
>CANCJZ010000163.1 GCA_947378465.1 Flavobacteriaceae bacterium | reverse complement strand
TTATGCTACAATTAAATGTAAAAAACGAAAGCGCTCGTTTGAGGGCCGTGGTCTTGGGGTCGGCCATAAATAATGGACCAACTCCTACGGTGGATGAAGCCTATGATCCGAAATCATTAGAACATATTTTGGCAGGAACTTATCCGGTCGAAGCCGATATGATTAATGAAATGGAAGCCTTTAATCAAGTCTTTCAAAAATACGATGTCAAAGTCTTTCGTCCTGAAATGATTGAAAACTACAATCAAATATTTACTCGTGATATCGGATTTGTTATTGATGATATCTTTATCAAAGCCAATATTCTTCCTGATCGCAACAGAGAATTGGAAGCCATTCAGTATGTAATTGATCAAATCGATCCCACCAAAGTAGTACGTCCACCAGAGGAAGTGCATATTGAAGGGGGAGACGTAATGTTATGGAACGATTATATTTTTATTGGAACTTATAAAGGATCGGATTATAAAGACTACATCACCGCTCGTACCAATATGCAAGGTGTGGAATACATCCGTAATTTATTTCCTCACAAAATTGTCAAAGAATTTGATTTGGTTAAATCCAAAATTGAAGCACGCGACAATGCTTTGCATTTAGACTGTTGTTTTCAACCCGTAGGGAATAACAAAGGAATCATTTATAAAAGTGGTTTCCGTGAAGAAGCAGACTATATGTATCTCGTGAAATTGTTTGGTAAAGAAAACCTTTTCCATATTACTCGCGATGAGATGTACAATATGAATTCTAATGTGTTTTCCATTGCTCCTGATGTAGTTGTTTCTGAAAAGAACTTCACGAGATTGAACCAATGGTTGCGCGAGCAAGGCTTTACAGTAGAGGAAATTCCTTATGCTGAAATTGCTAAACAAGAAGGATTATTGCGTTGCTCAACCTTGCCTTTGATTCGGGATTAATAGCCTTGTTGTTAGAATTTATCACTATATTTGAGATTCTAATTTGTAAAAAAATGGATGCTTTAATTTCAAAAAAAGAACTAATCGATTGGATCTCCAAATTGGAGGATCAAAAGATATTAAAGGAGTTAGAGAGCATTAAACGCAATGCTAGCTTCAATTTTGAAGATGAATTCAAAAAAGCAATTCCTCTTGAGGAAGCAAAACAAAAATCCATAGAAAAAATCCATAAATATTGGGATAAATGAAAATCCTGATTTCTATAGAGGCCGTTAATTATCTTGATGAGTTAATTGAAGTTCTTTATAGAAAGGAATATTTTGGATTTATAGAAAGTGCCGAAATCTATGTTGCCAATATTTATGAATTTATAGAAACAAGTATTGACCGTTTTCCTCCAAAAGAAAGCCCTGTACAGCTTCAATATTATGGAAAACATTATGTTTTCTTTAAAATAAATGCGCAAACCACTTGGTACATATTCTTTGAATCAGAAGCAAATAATTATTTAATAACTCATATCACAAACAATCATTCAAAAGAAGCAAAATGGTTGTGAAATTGACAAACAAACGATCAAACACAATGAAACAAACTACCAACTCCATATTAATGATTCGTCCGGTGGCTTTCCGTATGAACGAACAAACGGCAGTAAACAATTATTACCAAAAAGTATTAGATGGTTTAACCCCTGAAACGGTGAATGCCAAAGCACAAGAAGAGTTTGACACCTTTGTCAACAAACTCCGAATGGTAGGCGTAGATGTAACGGTAGTAGAGGATACCTTAGATCCCGATACTCCGGACAGTATTTTTCCAAACAACTGGATTTCCTTTCACGAAAATGGAGATGTAGTGTTATATCCCATGTTTGCTGTAAACAGAAGAGCAGAACGCAGAGAAGATGTATTGGATATCCTAGAAGACAAAGGTTTTGTGATTAACGAAATTATGGATTATACCATAGCTGAAGAAGACAATGTGTTCCTTGAAGGGACCGGAAGTTTGTTGTTAGATAGAGAAAACGGCAAAGCATATTGCGCCCTTTCTCCACGAGCTGATGAAGAACTGATGATTGAATTCTGTGAAGATTTTGAATTCACTCCTGTCATCTTTGAAGCATTTCAAACCGTGAACAACGAACGCAAACTCATCTATCATACCAATGTAATGATGTGTTTAGGTGATACTTTTGCGGTGATTTGCGCCGATTGTATCGATGATAAAAAAGAACGCAAAATGGTACTAGACAGTCTTCGTGGGGACGACAAAGAAGTCATCTTAATTACTGAAGACCAAGTAAACAACTTTGCTGGAAATATGTTGGAAGTAAAAGGAGCCGACGACCGTCGTTATTTAGTAATGAGTTCCTCTGCCTACAATTCATTGACCAAAAAACAAGTCGCACAATTAGAAGAACACATTACCATCCTTCATTCCAGTTTAGATACTATTGAAGCTTGCGGTGGAGGAAGTGCCCGTTGTATGATGGCCGAAGTTTTTCTTCCAAAAGCGGAATAATTAGAATATAAGACACATAGTATTTTAATGAAAAACTGACAGTGTAAGGCTGTCAGTTTTTTTATGTGTTTACATAAGGAACTCCGTTCCTATAATACCTTTCTTGTGTTGTTTTTATTGAACTTCCCTAATTTGTGTTCTTAGCAAACCTGACAGGTTTTAAAAACCTGTCAGGTTTCGAGACGTGAATTTCTATCGTGATTATAGATCTTATTAGATGCCGTCCCAATGAGATTCTTGACTTTGTCAATCATTTTACTATCAATATGTCGCCCCTGACGAGCCTTTCAAATTCTATAATATCACACAAAATCTTTCCTCTATTTGAACTTCCCTATTTTGTGTTGACCGATTTTTAATAGTCTCTATAATTTATGTTCTTAGCAAACCTGACAGGTTTTAAAAACCTGTCAGGTTTCGAGACGTGAATTTCTATCGTGATTACAGATCTTAATTATATGTCATCCCTACAGGATTTCCTCTCTTTGTCTAAACGTTTGCTACCTATATTTCGCCCCTAACGGAGCTTTCAAATACCGTAAAATCTTTCCTCTTACATCTATTCTCCATGTTCTATTCTCTTCGCACAATATCTTTCCTCTTTCTTCTACTTCATAAAATGCTCTTTCGCAATGCTAATAATAGAACTGATGATGTATTGAATCCCGATGGCAATAGTCAAAAAGCCAATGATTCTCGAGATGGCAATAATCCCTGACGAGCCTAACATTTTAGCCAAATAATGCGCACTGCGCAAGATTAAAAAGATAGAGAACGCCACTGTCAGTATCGACAAGCTGGAAAATAAGATATCCGAAGTAGAATGATGTTCCTGATAGTATGCAATCAATAAGGAGATCGATCCAGGTCCAGCAAGCATTGGCATAGCCAAAGGCGTCAAAGCAATATCGTTACGTCTTTGGATTTCCTCTTCCACCTTTTTGTTGATTCCTTTGTTTTTGCTAAACTTTCCATTTAATAATGAAAAACCCGAACTGGCAATAATAATCCCACCAGCAATTCGCAAAGCAGGGATGGTAATCCCAAAGAAAGTCAATACATATTGACCCACAAAAAAGGAAATAATAAGAATAATAAATACATTGATTGCCGTAAGTATAGCCACTCTTGAACGTTCTTTTTTTGAATAGCCCTGTGTCAATCCTACGAATATGGGAACGGTACCTATGGGGTTAAGTACGGAAAATAATGCTGCGAGTAAAAAGATAAATACTTCCATTTTTTAAGCAAAAGTAGTTGGACATAATTCCTCAAAGGTAAAACTAAAATTAATGAATTGTTATTTTAAGCAGTTAAAAGCACAAAATTTGTACTTTTGCCCCATGAGAAACAAGAAAACAGTAGTACTAGGTGCTTCAACAAAACCAGAACGTTATGCTTATAAAGCCATCAGCTTATTAGTTGAAAAAGGACATTCGGTGTTGGCTATTGGTCAAAACCAAGGCGAAGTAGCTGGTGTTAAAATCCGTACTAAAAACATCCCTTTAACCAATATCGATACCGTAACCCTGTATTTGAACCCTTTGCGTCAAAGAGATTTCTACAATTACATCATTGAAACCAAACCTAAAAGAGTGATTTTTAATCCAGGAACTGAAAACCCTGAGTTTTATCAATTGCTAAAATCCAATAATATCAAAGTTGAAGAAGCTTGTACCTTAGTATTATTGACTACTAATCAATACTAAAACCTAGTTTGTGAAGTAGCAGGTTTGCTGATGCAGTACAATCCAATAAACGTAATCAAACCATTGATGATGATTAATTCGTTATCGATCACATAATCGCCAAACCATTTGGCGGAGTTTGCCGTGATGATATAACAAATTGCAGGTGATATCAAGCAGATAAGAGGAACCAACTTGTCGTGCACCGTTTTGGTTTTTACAAACAATCCAAAAGCATACAATCCCAATAGCGGACCGTAGGTGTAAGACGCAATTTTGAATACCATTTTCACCACCGAGTCGTCGTTGATGGCATCAAAAAAGAGAATCACCAAAAACATCAACATCGAAAACGCCACGTGAACATAATGGCGCGTACGAACCACATTCGGTTTATTCGCGTTCTCGGTTTTATCCATCCCAAGGAAATCCACACAAAAAGAAGTCGTCAACGCCGTCAACGCACTATCCGTAGTTGCGAAAGTAGCTGCCGTCAATCCCAATAGGAATACAATAGAAGGAATGATGCTCAAATGATGAATCGCAATCTCAGGGAATAACAAATCCGTACGAGCAACATCGCCCACCTTGGGAACCTCAATCCCATTCTTGGCAGCATAGATGTATAGTAAAGCCCCCACACTTAAGAAGAAGATATTGATGATGACAAAAATCCCTGTAAAAGTGTACATATTCTTCTGTGCCTCACCAATATTTTTACAACTCAAATTCTTCTGCATCAAGTCTTGGTCCAGACCCACTGTGGCTATGGTCACAAAGATACCTCCCAGTAGTTGCTTCCAGAAAAAGGTTCCTTTCATATAATCCTCAAAGAAAAAGATCTTCGAATAATTGCTGTTTTTAACCGCTTCAAAAGCCTCAACTACATTATAATTCAAACTTTTGCAAATAAAGAATATCGTCAAAAACACGGACGAAATCAAAAAGAATGTTTGTAAAGTATCTGTAATAATGATCGTTTTCAATCCCCCTCTATAGGTATAAGCGAAGATCAGACCTAAGGATATCAGCACTGTTACCGCAAAAGGCACGTGCAAATCATCAAAAACATATTTTTGCAATACAAACACCACCAAATACAATCGGAATGCGGAACCAATAGTTCTTCCGATTAGAAAGATGGACGCCGCGGTTTTATAACTCACATAACCCAATCGCTGTTCGATATAGCCGTAGATGGAAGTCAAATTCATTCGATAGTATAATGGCAGTAACACCCTTGCCACAATCAAAAAACCAATTGCACAACCCAATACAAACTGGAAGTACTTAAACTGTAAGTCGGGATTCCCCACTTCCCCAGGCACCGAGATAAAAGTAATCCCCGAAATTGCCGTTCCAATCATCCCAAAAGCCACCAAATACCATTTGGAGTTTTTATTGGCCTTAAAAAAAGTATCGTTGTCCGAACTCTTTTTACTAACCACATTGGAAATAAATATTAATAACCCAAAATAAACTACAATTAATGTAAGGATAGCAATTGGCGACATACAGTTTTGTTTAATTCTGCCAAATTAAAGAAATTTTTTTGAATTTATGGTTATTAGGCATTAGTCTTAAGGCAATATGCAATAGGCAATATGCATTAGGCAATATGCGTGTTGGGGTTACGTGATTTTATATGTGATGCTTTTATTGGTATTCACTTTTTTAAGAAATACTTGTTGTTTATTTATTCCTACACAACCAATTTTGGAATTGTTAATTGCAATTTTTAAAAATAAAATATAGATTTTTTTAAAAATTATATTGGGTTTGGGTTTTATAGAAGGCTCATTTCTTTTTACATAAGGTCATTTCCTTTTTGCATAAGCTCATTTCCTTTTTACATAAGCTCATTTCCTTTTTGCATAAGGCTATTTCCTTTTTACATAAGCTCATTTCCTTTTTACATAAGGCTATTTCCTTTTTGCATAAGTATGTTTCCTTTTTGTAAAAGCTTAGATTTTTCTAAAAATAATGTTTGAGATTGACTTATGTTGTAACGTTTCGGCTTCAATAATCGTAAGTAAATAGATTTTAGCTTTGTTGAATGTGTCAACAAGGTTGTTTTGAGAGCGATACATTGTATCGTTTTTAAGAGAACGTGCTTTATTTAAAGCGATGTAAGTTGTATTGGTTACTTCTGTTGCTTGTAGCATTTGAATTTTAAATTGTTGAAGAGCATCTAATTGAAATTCGATTTCGTTAGGATTGTAATTAGGGGTATTTATAAGGAATGATATTAGAATATCGAAATTATTAGTTCTTTGGTCATAACTTAGTTGGGATATGGAATGGTGGGTTGTGCCTTCCTCAGGATTTATTTTAGAAAGGCGTTTACCTTTAATTCTTCGAGCAATAGTCATAAAATCCTCTAATTGTAATTTAGTGATTCCTTCAGTGGTTTTTAGAACATTGTGAAGTTTGGTTACTTTTTTATTAAGTGATGAGAAAATGAGTTCTCTATTATCTACCGCAAGAGCGTATGGTGCAAGTAATGCGTTTACTTGCTGTTGCTGAAAGGCCGCAAGTTGGTGAATAGATTGTAAATTTGATAGGGAAAGTTTAGAATTAGTAGGGTTGTATGTTGTGCCTAGTTCAATAATAAATTCTATTAATAGGAGTGCATTTGCAATGTTTTTAGCATTGCCCTTTTCATTAGAAGTTGTCATAATGCTGATGTGTTAAGTTGTGTGTTAGTACAAAGCTAAGGAAAATAGAGGAAAGAGTAAGAAGCAAGAAGCAAGAAATTGCGGTTAGAGGATAGAAAATAGAGCATAGAGCATAGAGGCAAGAAGCAAGAAGCAAGATATTGTGGTTAGAGGATAGAAAATAGAGCATAGAGCATAGAGGCAAGAAGCAAGAAGCAAGATATTGTGGTTAGAGGATAGAAAATAGAGGATAGAGCAT
>CANCJZ010000162.1 GCA_947378465.1 Flavobacteriaceae bacterium | reverse complement strand
GGTTGTATCTCTAATTACAATAGTGTTACCTTGTATAGTGAATTTCTGAATCCACCTCTTTATATTGAGAACAATCCTTATTGTGGTCATTTAGGAAGTATTACCATATCAACTCCTGCGGCTTCCTATAGCTTTGATGGAGGAACTACTTGGCAAACTTCCAACACTTTGTCCAATCTTCAAAGTGGTAGTTATTTGATTAAAATTAAAAATGCTCAAGGATGCACCTCTCCTAACGACTATGTATATTTATACAATTTAGAAGACACTTACCCAATTATCAATATAGATGAAGCTGGATGTGGAAAATATGCTACCATCACTATTCAAACACCAGGTGATGAATTTAGCTTTGATGGAGGTCTGACTTGGACTACTAACAACATATTAACCAACCTAAATGGTGGTAGTACTTATAATGTTATTGTAAAAAAACTTCCAAATTGTTTATCCTATAGCTCCTATGCTAATCTTTACAACAATTACTCTCCATTGCCTCCAGCCACTGATTACTTCACTACACTTTGTGATAATTTGAACGATGGAGTTGAATCCATCGATTTGACTAGTTTTAATGCTAATTTTATTACAAACCCGAACAATTATACTTTTACCTATTTCACATCACAAACTGCTGCGGACAATCAGGATTATACTATGCAAATTCAAAATCCCAACAGTTATTTAATGTCTAATTCGAACAACAAAGCTTACATTAGTGTAACTGATAGCGCCTCTGGTTGTCACAAAACGGCTGTATTACAACTCCATTTCATCAACTCTCCTACTTTTGGAATGTTAGATACCTATCCGCTTTGTAAAGACAAATATGTAACTATAAATGCTGGTGCTGGTTATAATTCCTATCATTGGTCCACAGGACATAATTTACAATATGAAACATTTACGAATACTGGAAACTATTGGGTGACAGTAACCGCTAACCATCCTAATAATTTAGTTTGTTCTTCCACTAAAAACTTTAGTATCTTTTTATCCAACTATGCTACAATTACTAGTATAGAGTTAGTCGATTGGACCAATTATGAAAATATGATTACAGCTCATGTAAATGGGATTGGCAGCTATGAATATTCCTTAGACGGAGTGCATTATCAGGACAGTAATGTATTTTCTAATTTGGATATTGGCGTATATCATATTTACGTTCGAGATAAATTTGGTTGCGGTGTGGTTTCAGAAGAAGTTTTTCTTTTGAATTATCCTAAGTTCTTTACTCCAAATAATGACGGAGTAAATGACAATTGGCGCATCTACTTTTCTCATTACGAACCGGGTATTAAAACCGAAATTCTGGATCGTTCAGGTAAATTAATTAAAGTACTTTATAACAACGACAGCTGGGACGGCACCTACAATGGGAATATGTTACCTTCAGACGATTATTGGTTTGTGGTGCATCGTACCGATGGAAAAGTGCACAAAGGCCACTTTGCGATGAAACGCTAATTTTAAAATCAATTCGCATTTTTTGAGTATTTTTACAAAAAATTACTTCCAATGCCAAACGATTGTATCAGCTATATAGATTCGGGATATTTCTCCAAACTTATTGTTCATTATTTAGAGGAACATCCCGATTTACAACCACTCTACAATCGGTTTCCTAAAATAGAACATTTTAAAGAGCAAATTGCTGAAAAAGGTACAAATTACAATGCAAACCATAGAGATGTTTTGGTAAATGAGTTAGAGCGTCAATATGCTTCCTTAGAACATTCTTCTCTAACGGCAAGTAATATCCAACTGCTCAAAGAGTCCAATACGTTTACTATTACCACGGGACATCAGTTGAATTTGTTTACTGGTCCTTTGTATTTTTTATATAAAATTGTTTCTACTATTAATTTGTGCAAACAATTAAAAGAAACTTATCCTGAGTACAACTTTGTACCCATTTATTGGATGGCTACAGAAGATCACGATTTTGAAGAAATCAATCATTTCCATCTCAATCACAAAAAAATCTCGTGGAAAAGAGAAAGCACAGGCCCCGTTGGAAGACTTTCTACTGAAGGATTGGATGAAGTGTTTGATTTATTTTCCAAAGAAATCGGATTAGGAACTCAGGCAGTATATTTAAAAGATTTATTCAAAAAATCCTATTTAGAACATGCCAATTTAGCTGATGCCACGCGCTATTTAGCCAATGAATTGTTTCAAAAAAAAGGATTAGTCATCCTTGATGGTGACAGCAAAGTCTTAAAACAACTTTTTGTTCCTTTTGCTAAAAACGAATTGCTACATCAAACGTCATTTGCCAAAGTAAACGAAACCAACGAGCTCCTTAAAAAATATTTTGTTCAAGTAAACCCAAGAGAAATCAACTTATTCTATATTGAAGATCAGTTGCGTGAGCGAATTATTTTTGAAGAAAACAGCTATAAAGTCAACAATACCTCACTCTCTTTTTCAGAAAATGAAATCTTAGCAGAATTAGAAAATCATCCTGAAAAATTTAGTCCTAATGTTATTTTGCGCCCTTTATATCAGGAAGTGCTATTGCCTAATTTGTGTTATATTGGCGGAGGTGGTGAATTGGCGTATTGGTTAGAATTAAAATCAAACTTCGAATCTAACTCTGTTTGTTTTCCAATGCTTTTATTGCGCAATTCCGTGCTGTTAGCAACCGAAAAGCAAGCCCATAAAGCCGATCAATTGGAGTTGACATGGAAAGACTTATTTACTAATCAGCAAGATTTATTTAATCAAAAAACAAAAGCCTATTCCGAAATCACTATTGATTTTTCAGAACAAAAAAGAGTCTTGCAAAAACAATTTGACGATTTATACACTATAGCATTACAGACGGACAAATCTTTTGTAGGAGCGGTAAAAGCTCAAGAAGCCAAACAAATCAAAGGTTTGGAACATTTGGAAAAACGTTTATTAAAAGCGGAGAAACGAGTTCACGCGGATCAATTAGAACGCATCATTCTTTTGCAAAACGAATTGTTCCCCAATCAAAGTTTGCAGGAACGCAAGGCCAATTTCTCTCAATACTATGCACAATTTGGTTCTGTTTTAATTAAAAAAATAATTGAGGAATTAAAACCCTTGGAACAAGAATTCAATATTATAGTACTCTAATAGTAACTTAGGGTTAAGGAATAAAAAAACTTTAATTGCAAGACTTGTATCTATGGACAAAAATTGTACTTTTGCCACCGAATTAAAATAAATAAACAAATGGCTACAAATAGAACATTTACAATGATTAAGCCTGATGCTGTTGAAAACGGACACATCGGAGGAATTTTAAATATGATTACTGAAGGTGGTTTCAAAATCGTTGCTTTAAAATTGACACAAATGACAGTTGCTGATGCAAAAGCATTTTACGCTGTTCACGCTGCAAGACCATTTTATGGTGAATTAGTAGAATTTATGTCAAGAGGTCCAATCGTAGCTGCTATCTTAGAAAAAGACAATGCAGTAGAAGATTTCAGAACTTTAATTGGAGCAACTAACCCAGCTGATGCAGCTGAAGGAACTATCCGTAAAAAATATGCTACTTCTATTGGAGAAAATGCAGTTCACGGATCGGATAGCGATGAGAACGCAGCTATTGAAGGTGCTTTCCATTTTGCTGGAAGAGAGCAATTCTAATACAATAACTACTTTGGTAGTATTAAAAAATCCCATTCAGTTGAATGGGATTTTTTTGTTTTATCTTAAAACCACTTCTTTAACCACTTCCTTTCGAAGCTCCTCGTTAATCATCGCAATGATTTTTTGTTTACCATAACTCAGTTCTTCACGCAATACCGCAGAAGTTAATTTGACATACAAGGTACTCCCTTTCAAAATCACTTCTTGCGTATAACTATTGACTCCATTTCCCATCAAATTTTTCCAAGCCTCCTGCACATTCACCACATCCATACCGGCTTGCAATTTATTTACTGCAATAAAATCTTTTAATACATCTGAAATAGGACTTTCGTTACTTGCTCGTTTTGCCATTATTTAACTGAAAAAGGAATTTGTTTTTTGTAATGATATTCAATATTGTCTTTGTTTTTCAACACTAGTATACTGTCTCTTAATTCTATGATTTCTTCTTTCCACTTCCCATATCGCGTGGTGTAATTCACAAAATAATCGCCGTTGGTATTGGAAATGCTTACGTCTTCTTTTACGTCGTTGGTTAGATATTTTCCATCCAATTGCGGCATTACCTTTTGACGAAAACCTTTATTATTTTTTACAGAAAAATAATCAATGGTTTCATTAACGGTATAATCTTTTTTAGAACCATCGGCTAAATTGACTTTTTCAATTTCCCAATAGCCATTGATTTTTACCAAATCTTTATCGGTAATGGTTTGTTTACAAGAGGCAAACACCATTAACATCACGAATATACTTACTGCTTTTTTCATAATTTTAATAAAATCGAAAATTACAATTATTTATTAGGATTAAAAAAGTATTTTTGAATAAACCTTAATTCTTTTTGAAGGTCTTAAAATGAAATTCCCCATTATGAAAAAATATTTTACCCTCCTGTTCGCAACATTAACACTTATCAGTTGCAGCCACAACTCCACAACCGAAAACTCTTCAACTCCTGAGTCGATGTATTTCCCTCCAAACGATGGCAGCACTACTTGGGAAACCAAAAGCATTAGCGATTTAGGGTGGAATCAAAGCGCAGTTCAACCTTTATTGGATTATTTGAACACCAAAAACTCCAAATCGTTTATGATATTGGTTAATGGTAGAATTGTTATGGAAAATTATTTTAACGGTCACGATGCTAATACCGTATGGTATTGGGCCAGCGCTGGTAAAACCTTAACATCAACCGTTACTGGAATTGCACAACAAGAAAATTATTTGAACATCAACAACAAAGTTTCCCAATATATTGGCACGGGATGGACCAGCGAGACTTTAGCGCAAGAGAATGCTATTACTTGCAAGCATCTATTGACAATGAGCTCTGGTTTGGACGATGATTACAATGACGATTTTGTAGATGCGGCCCATTTGATATACAAAGCCGATACGGGCACTCGATGGGCTTACGACAATGTATATGTAAAATTACAAGATGTTGTGGCAGCGGCGACTGGACAAACTTGGGAGTCCTACTTCAACAGCAAATTGCGCGACAAAATAGGAATGGGTACTAATGGTTTTTGGTACAACGACAGTTCAACAGGATTGCGTACTTATTCTTCCACTACTCGAAGTATGGCGCGATTTGGATTGATGGCTTTAAACAACGGCAATTGGAACGGAACACAAATCATCAATACAACGTATTTTAATCAAGCAACAACTGTTTCGCAAAACATCAATTTATCCTATGGGTATTTGTGGTGGATTAACGGGCAATCGAGTTATCATTTGCCCAGTAGTCAATTGCAAATATCAGGAAGTTTGATTCCTCATGGTCCAACGGATATGTTTATGGCTTTGGGGAAAAACGATCAAAAAACCTATGTGATTCCAAGCAAAAAAATGGTGGTCATCCGAATGGGAAATGCTGCTGATACTCAAACGATGGCTTTATCCGACTTTGATGATGTATTGTGGCAAAAGATTAGTGCTCTTTATCAGTAAAAAATTCCAATATTTTAAATTCCAAATTCCAATTTGGATACTGAAATAATTATGGTGAAATTCCAAATTTTTTAAATTTCAAATTCCAATTTGGATGCTGAAATAATCATAAAGAAATTCCAAACTCTTAACCCACTGTTTATAAAACATAGTGTTTTATACATTTCATTTACAACTCGAAACCTGACAGGTTTTTTAAAAACCTGACAGGTTTGGAAAACCAAAATAATAAATTCCAATTTTGATATGGGAATTATAATAGTGAAACTTGGAATGGCTTTTTAAGATTATTTTTATCGCAAAGTAGTCACAACGTTAGCGTACAGTAACCCCAAGCTTGTCATCTTACAGGAGGGAGAAACAAAAAGGAACATTACAGTGGGGTTGCTGTGGGGTTCTGTTATGGTTACTTTGTGATTACTTTGTGGTTACATTACAAAAGTGAAGCGTTTACCTTATAACACTACTCCATTTATTATCATTAATCTTTACCTCCTTACCATTTCACAAAAAACCCAAACTATAATTCAATACATTTGCAATTACACCAATGAATTAATTATGAAAAAAGATTTTATACTCGTTGTCGCCGTATTGTTCTCTTCTTTAATCTTGGCTCAAAAAAACAAGGTGACATTTGACATTGCAATGAGTTATGCCACTAAGGAGCAAAATACAGAAATGTTCCTGTCAAAGAAGTATCCTCAATACATGTTAGTAAAAACGGACTTTACCGATAAACGCGACTATCTAATTGCGAACAATAAAGGGTATATGGTATTTATTGAAAAAGATTCTGAAAAAATTGAGTACAATAAATCGAGCTTTGTTCCTGAAAAGGAAACCAATGATACAATCTGCATTACGGATACCAAAGAAGACGTAACGATTTTAAATTTAAAATGTAGAAAATTTACATTTACCATAAAGAAATCAACCTATGTGGTGTATATTGACATTAACAACAAATACGACAACACTTGTATGTTAACATCAAGAATTGATTTTGATAAAAAAAGTCCTTTAAAAAAAGGATTAGTAACAAAAATTGATATTATTCGCAATGGAAATGTAAAACATATTACCGAAATCAAATCAATTACTACTTGCAAAAAAACAATTGAAATTGACGATGTCCAATTGAATGTACTGGCTTCAAGACATATTAATTCGCCCACCGCAACTGAAGAAGTGGAGATAGAAACTAACAGTATTAAAAAGTAATAGGTAACTATTAAACTCTAATTGCTCCATAGGCAAACAAACATTTACTCCATTTTACGCTACAGTTAATAAAAAGGGAATTCCTACTCTAATCAAAAAATTAAAAAAGCATTTAATTGAGGTGTTAAGTCCATTTTTGAAGATTCTAAAATATATATTGAACGGGGTAAAACTATTTTATAAGACTCCAAAACTATTTTAAAAGACTCCAAAACTATTCTTGAAGGGGGAAAAACAGTTTTTGAATGGGGAAAAATTATAAATGGAGGTTC
>CANCJZ010000161.1 GCA_947378465.1 Flavobacteriaceae bacterium | reverse complement strand
AGTAAGTAGTATCGGTAGTTGGAGTTACAACAATTGAATTTGCAGTTTGTCCAGCAATTGGATTTGTTCCAACATCACTTCCAGTACCCCATTGATAAGTTACTCCAGTTGTTGCAGAACCACCAGTTGCAGTTAATGTAGTACTACTTCCTAAACAAACAGAAGTGTTACCACTAATAGATGTAGGAGCAGTTGAAGGGTTTACTACAGTTACTGTAGTTGTAAAACCAGCAGAATTATTCGAGCAAGGAGCAGCATCAACAACTCTTACCCAATAGGTAGTAGTGTAAGTTGGAGATACAGTAATTGTAGCAGCAGTTTGACCTGCAATAATACTGTTACCTACAACAGCACCAGTTCCCCATTGATATGTAGCACCGGTATTTAAAGTAGCACCAGTAGCAGTTAAAGTTGTACTTGAACCATTACAAATAGTTTTTACACCAGTAATAGCAGTAGCTGCTGTTGATGGTGCTGAACACGGTGTATAAGTAAATGAAGCTTGCGCTTGACCTGTTCTTTCATAATAATCAAATGTAGCATAAACATCCCCTTGGATATAAACAGTAACTGTGCTACTAGTATATCCATGATCAGCCCAATTGTTAAAGAAATATGCGCCTGAATTGTTTGAATTATCATCATCCATTTCAGTTAGTCCTGAATTTGCGGTACCAGCAGTAATGTCTGCTCCATTAGCAGAATAGCTTAAACGCAAACGATATCCATCGTCACCACCTACAGTAAAGTTATAGTAACCTGGTTGTAGTGTTAATTTAGCTTTGTAACGTACAGCAAAATAATCACTGTAAGTTCCACACAAATTTGCCCCTGAAATTGCTCCAGAAGCCCAGTTTTGATTAAAATTCAAAGTTGGTACGGTTACATACCCTTTGTAAGTTGTGTTAAAAGCATCTGCTGGAGGATTTACTGTACTAGTAAAACCTGGATAAACATATCCAATCCAAGAATTGTCTCCGTAAGTTACTTGATCACCGCCTGGTTGATTAACGGTAACATTCACAGAAGCACTACTTGTTGAAGTAGTACAAACACCACTATCCACTCTTCTAACAGAATATTTAGTTGAAGTTAAAGGTGAAACAGTAATTGAACTTCCTGTTTGCCCGGCAATGATGTTTGAAGCATTGTCGTCATCTCCAGTTCTCCATTGGTACACAGCTCCAGAAGCTAAAGTTCCTCCTGTTGCAGTTAAGGTAGTACTCAAACCTGGACAAGCCAATGTAGTAATACCCGTAATTGAAGTTGGTGCCGTAGATGGATTCACTACGGTAACCACTACAGTTACACCTGTAGTTGATCGGCTAGGTCCCACAACTCTTACCCAGTAGGTCGTCGTCGTGCTAGGCGATACTGTAATGGAAACACCATTTTGACTGCTTAGGATACTATTTCCTACAGTTGATCCCACTCCCCATTGATAGGAATCACCCGAGCTAACAGTTGCCCCAACAGCAGTCAGAGTAGTGCTTGAACCATTACAAATTGTAGTAGTTCCACTAATCGAAGTTGGTGCAATTGAAGCAACTTTTTTGGTCACTTTCTTACCATCAACACGAATAAACGAACTACTGTTTTCAACTATTACACTTTTTCCAAGTCCGAAAAAAGGAAGTAATAACAATAAAAATAATAATTTTCTCATGATTAATTTGATTTGTTGTACACATAACAATGTGCGTGCCATTTTTTTTAGCGTTGATAATTAAGGGTTTGTGTTTTTTTTGTCTATAAATATTTTCCTATATTTGGAAAGTATTCTTCTTTTTGGAATAAATGTTTGTTTGTTTTCATTTCTCTTTAGGGGTTTGTTTGTTTATGCAATTACGATTCGAATATATTAACAAAATAGATAAAGTTTATAAATAAATCGACAAAATGCATTAATAACGATAAAAAGTAATCTTAAGATTACAAAATAAACTATGTTTTATCAAAACAAATACAAATTGTGGTTTGATCAATTAATATTTTTGACAAAAAAGAATTCCCTACCTTTGCCCAAAATAGTACATATGAATACTTTTGAGCAATTCAATCTTCCAAAATCATTACAGAAAGCAGTTGATGCTTTGGGTTTAACAACTCCTACACCAATTCAAGAAAAATCCTTTTCTGTTATAATGTCGGGGCGTGATGTAATGGGGATTGCACAAACAGGTACTGGAAAAACCTTAGCTTATCTACTTCCTTTATTAAAACAATGGAAATTTATTTCCACTGATTCTCCTAGAATTGTTATATTAGTTCCTACTCGTGAACTTGTGGTACAAATAGTTGATGTAATTGAGCAATTGACAGAATTTATGTCCGTTCGTACTCTTGGTATATATGGAGGAGTGAACATAAATACTCAAAAAAAAGCAGTTTGTCAAGGGGTTGATATTCTTGTGGGTACTCCTGGAAGAACAATGGATTTGGCTTTGGATAATGTTATTCGATTTGATTCTTTACAGAAATTAGTAATTGATGAGTTTGATGAAATCCTTAATCTTGGTTTCCGTTTTCAAGTGACTTCATTATTAACTATGATGAGTAATAAACGTCAAAATATTTTATTTTCAGCAACCATGACCGATGAGGTAGATGCTCTGCTTGATGAGCATTTTGAATTACCTGTTGAGGTAAGTTTAGCTCCCTCAGGAACTCCATTAGAAAAGATAAAACAATTGGCATTCAGAGTTCCAAATTTTCTAACTAAAATCAATTTATTAAACCATCTTTTACAATCGGATGATAGTACTAGTAGAGTATTAATATTTGCTAATAATAAAAAAACAGTTGATTTAATTTCAAATAGTATTGAGGAGATTTTCCCTGAACAATTTGGAGTAATCCATTCTAATAAATCTCAAAATTATCGTTTGAATACGATGGCTTCTTTTCAAGCTGGAGAATTGAGAGGGATTGTAACGACTGATGTAATGGCTCGTGGTTTGGATATTACTGATGTCACTCACGTTATTAATTTTGAATTTACGGAAATTCCAGAACAGTATATTCACCGTATTGGAAGAACAGGACGAGCAGATAAAGAAGGAACAGCTATAAGTTTCATCAGTCCTAATGAAGAAGAAATTCAGATTCAAGCTGAAATTTTGATGGAAAAAGAAATTGATTTCATTGAATTTCCTAAAGAAGTTGAGGTAGCTACTCGATTATTAGAATTTGAAAAAGACAGAAAAAAAGTAAAACAATTACTCAAAAAAGTAAAACAAGAAGGAGGAGCTGCATTTCACGAGAAATCTAAGAAAAATCAAAAAGTAAACTTAGGTGGTCCAGGGAAAGTAAAACCCCGTAAAACCGAATCTAGAAATAGAGGTATAGAACGTAAAAGGGATGCTAAACGCAAGAATAAATAATTTACTTATTCTGCTCAACTTTTAATGGGATCTCATACATACTTCTAATCTTTTTTATATTTTTGAAATCAAAATAATAAAATGCAATTCAAACATCCAGAAATTCTTTATTTTCTTTTTTTATTGATCATTCCAATTCTGGTGCATCTATTTCAATTAAGAAAATTTAAAAAAGAGTTTTTTACCAATGTTAAATTCTTAAGAGAGCTTTCAATTCAAACTAGAAAGAGCTCTAAAATCAAAAAATATTTGCTTTTAGCAACTCGTTTACTATTATTGGCAGCTTTGATTGTGGCTTTTGCCCAACCTTTTTTTAAAGCCAAAGACAGTGTTAATGCCACCAATGAACTGTATATTGTTCTGGATAATTCTTTTAGTATGCAAGCTAAAGGCAAAAAGGGTGAACTATTAAAACGTGCTGTTCAAGAACTTTTGGAACATACTCCAGAAACGACTAATTTCTCATTAGTTACATGTTCAGATAATTATTGGAATACCGATATTAAGTCCATTAAAAAGGAATTGCAAGATTTGAAATACAGTGCGAATCCTTTTCAACTAGACAATTTATTAGCTAAAATCAAAGCACATAAATCAGCGTTTAATAAAGATATAGTAGTAATTACTGATGGTGTCGGATTACAACCTAATCAATTAAAGGGAATCAAAGAGGACGAGAGTCTTTACTTTGTGTTCCCTGAAGCTGAACAAACTAATAATATCTCTATTGATAGTGTATATATCAATCAAACATTAGATAAGTTTTATGAGATTGCTATTAAATTAGAGGCGTTTGGCGATGATTTTGAAGATACTCCAATTGCCTTGTACAATCAAAACAAGTTAATTGCTAAAACTTTAGTCAACTTCAAAACGACATCACAAACCATACGTTTTACAATTCCTAAACAAGATTTTCACGGTTATGTATCTATTGCGGATAAAGGATTAGATTACGATAACACCTATTATTTTAGTGTTTCTAAACCTCAAAAAAGCAATGTGATTAGTATTGGAGATACTGATAAAGCTAACTTTTTATCAAAAATATATACCGCTGAAGAGTTTAATTTCGCCAATTTTCCTTTGAATGGCTTGGATTATAATCGCATTGAAAAACAAGATGCAATTGTGTTAAATGAAATCAAAGAAATTCCACAAGCACTTCAAACTACTCTAAAATCTTTTGTAGAAAAAGGAGGTAATTTAGTTGTAATACCCTCTAAAGATATTTCTGTTTCAACATTAAATGGATTTTTATCACAGTTTGGAGCTATTCAGTTTAAGCAATATAACGAATCTCAAAAGATCATTTCAAAAATCAATTTCAACCATCCATTATACAGTACTGTTTTTGAGAAAAAGGTTGATAATTTTCAATATCCAACCGTTAATGGTTCCTTTGATTTGAGCAGTTCAGCGCCATTGGTATTGAGTTATAATGATCAAAGTCCTTTTTTGACATCGGTTCAAAAAGGAATTGCATCGGTATATGTTTTTGCCGCACCTCTTAATAAAATGAATGGAAACTTTCAAAATTCTCCTTTAATTGTACCGACTTTTTATAATATGGCTCAAAGCAAACAAAAATCGGGGGTGAATGCTATTATTATAGGAAGTAATAATCCTTTTATTGTTGAAACTACACTTTCTAAAGATGAAATTGTTACGGTTAGAAATGATAAACTTGGAGTTAAAGAAGATTTCATTCCTGTACAACAAATGTTAGACAACAAAGTAAAACTTAGTTTTAACGATAGTCCAAACGAAGCCGGAAACTTTAGTGTTTACAACAACAAACAAAAAGTAGAAAATATAAGTTTTGATTACGATAGAACTGAAAGTAACGTAACCCATCCCAATACTGATGCAGCTAGTGATTATAAAGAAATGAATAATATAGAGCAGGTGTTTAATACGCTTTATTTGGACAGAACCGATAATCAGATATGGAAATGGTTTGTCTTTCTATCTTTAATTTTTATCGCTTTAGAAGTACTCATTCAAAAATTTGTAAAATGAAACTAATCCTTAGAAAAGCAAATGTAATTGACCCTAAAAGTCCTTACCACAATCAAGTTGTGGATGTAAAAATAGCCGATGGAATTATTGAGGAAATCGCTAAGGGAATTAATGCTACTGATGGATATAAGGAAGTGGTTTTTGATCAATTGCATATTTCTCAAGGATGGTTCGATAGCAGTGTTTGTCTCGGTGAACCAGGTTTTGAAGACCGAGAAACGATTTCTAATGGATTGCAAGTGGCCGCTAAAAGCGGTTTCACCGCAATTGCTTTACAACCCAATACCGCTCCAGTTTTAGACAATCAGTCGCAAATTAATTTTGTAAAATACAAAGCAAACGCAAGTGCTACCTCATTATACCCAATTGGGGCCTTGACTAAAAATAGTGAAGGAACGGATTTAGCGGAATTGTTTGATATGAAGAATGCTGGCGCTGTTGCCTTTGGCGATTATAATAAAAATGTCACCAATGCCAATTTGCTTAAAATAGCCCTTCAATATGTTCAAGACTTTGATGGTTTAGTAATTGCCTTTGCACAAGATGAAAAGATTACGGGTGCCGGAATCGCTAATGAAGGAGAAGTGGCAACTCGTTTAGGATTAAAAGGAATTCCAAATTTAGCCGAAGAGTTAATCATTGCTAGGAATCTTTCCCTTTTAGAATATACCGGTGGAAAAATGCACATCCCAACTGTTTCTACTCCACAATCCATTCAGTTAATTAAAGAAGCTAAAGCCAAAGGACTGCAAGTTACTTGTAGTGTTGCGGTGCATCATTTAGTATTAACTGATGAAATGTTGTCTGGTTTTGATACACGTTATAAAGTATGCCCACCATTGAGAACGGATTCTAACAGACAAGCGCTTATTGCTGCGGTAATTGATGGAACTATCGATTGTATTACATCGGATCACAATCCGATGGATATTGAACATAAAAAATTAGAATTTGATTTAGCTAAAAATGGCACTATAGGTTTAGAAAGTGCTTTTGGAGCTTTGCTAACGGTATTACCTTTAGAAATAATTGTTCAAAAACTTACAGCTGCTAAATCTATTTTTAATATTTCTTCTTCTAGTATTAACGTAGGGAATATCGCTGAAATTAGTCTGTTTACAGCCGAAGGGGAGTGGCAATTTACTAAGGATAATATTCTTTCAAAATCTAAAAACTCAGCCTTTTTAAATGCTCAAATGAAAGGAAAAGCACTAGGAATCTATAATAATGGACAATTAGTTCTTGCATAATCAGCATTCTTTTTTTTATAAAAACTTCCGTTAAACGCAAGTTTTAGATTACATTAGACATCTAAAGATAAATTGAATTTATTTGGAGGATAAAGTAATCATAGCACGTCTTAAAATGAACGAACCTCAAGCGTTCAATGCTTTGGTAGAATTATTTTCCAAAAAGGTTTACAATACTTGTATTGGTTTATTACAGAATAGTGAAGATGCACAAGATGTAACCCAAGAAATATTTATTACCATACACCTTAATATTAAAGATTTTAAAGAAGAGTCATCGCTTTCTACTTGGATCTACCGCATTTCAATCAATAAATGTTTGGAGTTTATTAGAAAGAAAAACCGGAAGAAACGTTCTGGAATTTTTAAATCAATCTTTACTTCTGATGGCGAAAAAGCGATAGAAAATCATTCCGATTTTGTGCATCCTGGAGTTTTATTAGAAAATCAAGAAAGGGCTAAAGTATTATTCAAGGCGATAGATTTATTACCCGAGCAACA
>CANCJZ010000160.1 GCA_947378465.1 Flavobacteriaceae bacterium | reverse complement strand
GCCCCGTCCACGCAAACGAATGCAAATAGTCAAGAGAACCTATCAAATACTGGGATTATTGCCCCCAATTCGGAGGATTGCGCTAAGATAAACCCTGCTCCTACAAATTGTGCGCAATACATCATCTCAAAATATTTCGCCAATAGAATTCAAATTCCAGACCTTAGAGAATTTGAGGAAAGTAAATACGCATTGTATGTTAGCTTCATCATTACTAAAGAGGGTACTTTTGAATTGAAAAACATTAGCAGTAGTAAGAAATATTTCGACATCGAAATGGAGGTGTTAAAAGTAAGTTTGGCCTTGAGTAAAAACAAAAAGTTTATCCCTGGTCAACAAAATGGTAAAGCGGTAAATTTCGCTTATGTGCTGCCATTAAACCTTTATTTGGTTAACGAATAATCGCTAAGTAAAAAAAACATAGAAACCTCTACAAACAAAAAAGGCCCAACTTTCGTTGAGCCTTTTATCTTTTATCTATTTCTTAGATTAATGCATCAATTGCATCAGTATAGGTTTTTTTAGGAGCTACTCCTACTTGACGTCCTACCACTTCTCCGTTTTGGAAAATCAATACAGTAGGAATGTTTCTTACTCCATATTTTGCAGCAAATTCTTGGTTTGCTTCTACATCCACTTTTCCTACTACTGCTTTACCTTCGTAGTCAGTATGAATTTCGTCAATGATTGGTCCAACCATTCTACATGGTCCACACCATGCTGCCCAAAAATCAACTACTACTGGTTTGTCTGATTTTAATACTACTTCATCAAAGGAAGCATCTGTTATCTCTAATGCCATATTCTTTTTATTTAATTTTTTACTTTTGAAGGACAAAGATATACAAAGATTTTACTTCTAATAAGTAAGCCGCATTAGTTTTAATTATTTTTTAATCGTCAGAATTGATAACTGACTAATTAATCAAGGCATTTAGGGCATTTTCATCCTTTAGTGGTCCTATTTTAGATAGGGAAAACTGATGTTTGACTGGACTGGACTCATCCTTTAAGTCCTTAAATTGATTGGCGTTATAGATATAGGCTTCCCCGTTTTTATCAAAAGCCAACAACACTGTTTTAGCCTTTGGACTATAAGCAAATCTATAGGGACTATAACCGTAATGTCCGTCGTATCGCAATATTCCATTCAATCGGCTGTCCACAATGTAAATGAAAACGGGATCTATAACCGATCCTTTTTCATCGCTATAGCTCGCGATTACTTCTACTGGATTTTCCAATCGTTGGATTTGATCACAATTATAGACTCCAAGGGAGCTGATTCGCAAATTTTTAACCGTTGCTTTGGAAGCATCAACCGCTGCCTCCATTTCTTTTTGTTTGATAAGAATTTCTCTTTCTATTTTATTACATTTCTCATATTCAGGACTCTCCTTTTTGGCCTCAAAACGATCCATCAATTCCTTTTTATGAGTGTCAAAATACCCTACCCATTCTTCTTCACTCATTGCGAATTCATCGGCAGGCATCAAACTTCTTTCCATTCTCCAAAAATCGTTCATAAAACGCTTCATCTGAAGTTCTTTTCCTTTAGCACTTAGTTTGTATTTTTTTAAGTTATCGTTGATTTTCTCCACATTGTTTTTAATGGTAAGATTGGTATGCAAACCTTTATCGGCATTTCCTTTTTTCAAAGCAAGCGCATTCAAAGTAGCGACGGTATATTTCAAAAAATAATCGCGGTTCTTAGGACTTTCGCTAGCCTCTAAAAAGGCTCTTACATTTTTCAATTCTATTTTCCCCAAGGAATCGTTCAGCACCAAATTATACGACTTGTCCGCTTTAGCGACAATCTGATTTATATTCCAATGGCGGGTATAAAAATCATTTTCCGAAAAGGCACTTCCCACTTCAGGAACCCATATAATTTTGGAAATCTTTGTATTTGCAGGCGATTTATCTAAGGTAATTTTAAATCCTTTTTCCTCCTTACCACTCACCGCTGGACTGAACGTAAATTGTTCGTTATAACCTTCTTCAAGTGTTTGATAGAAATCTGCTTTTTTACCATACTTCTTGATCTTGATGTTGTTCATTTGCAGTTCTTTTTTATATTTCCGCATCGTCACTTCATCCACATAATTATAATACTGTTGGTAATGCGTAGTGTCATTGGCGATGGCGATGCCGAGTTTGAGATGAGCGTAAACGGAATCGCAATCCTTCATCCCCTGATATGAACTCAAAATTCTATTCAAATCGCTAACAATCGTATCTCTAGCAAATGTTTTCTTACCATTGATCAGCGCATCAATCGAGGAAATTTTCATCTCGTTACCTTTGGTCAGTTTGCTGATTTCCGTCCATTTTTTTGAAATGGTATCCAATTGATAGAAATTCAAATCCGGCAAATCCGCCGTCAAAGGAAAATCCATATCGATAGTTTTAGAAGGATCCAAATAAACTTCTGTCCCCTGTTGTTGCGCTGTAATTTTGAACATTCCTGCCGAATTAAAATCGTAATGCTCCCCATTGTGGTGGTAATCCATCGGCAATCCTCCTAAAATAAAATCCACCGGACGACGGAATTCCACATAACGCAAATCTACCTTACCTACTACAGGACGTCCCTTTTTGTCCACAAAAGCATTTTTGGGAATCGTGATTTTGGTCCCTGATTCACTCACTACCGTTTGTTCTTTTTCGGCCTCTATCTCAAAGTGTTTCGTGTCTAAACTCAATCCTCCTACAACCCCTTTATCGCTAACCGATTTGTAAATTCGCGCCACTACATTTCGCTTCGAAGCATCTTCTTTAGGAGCTACAAAATCCGTCAACTCTTTTTGATTTTGAGGAATCACCTGAAATTGATTAACCGTAAACCCCTGTTGTACAAGAAAATTACGCATACTTTGAATACGCGCTTGCCAAACCTGTTGGTTGACACGAGCATCTCCCAGCGGATCCGTTTGCGCACTGATTTCAACCTTATAGGATGAATAATCATTATTCAATTCCTTTAGAGAGTTTTCCAAAATTAATTTCTTGTTGGGGGAAAATTCGGCGCTGCCATTTGAAAAATCAATTCTCAATTCTTTAACCAACTGTTTTTTACTTTGAGCTTGGCCCGAAATAGAAAGCGATAATACCATCGCAAAACATAACTTAAATAGTACCTTCATCTTTTTGGAGTATATGTAACTAAGAGTAGGTAAAACGTAAAAAGGTTGGGAAGCGTATAAAATTTATTTTATGCAATTCCCGTTTATATAAGGCAACTATCTTTTATTCAGCAAAAAACAAAACCCGTTAAACAATTGTCTAACGGGTATAAATAATAAATATACATTGCAACCAAACTCCTAATTCAACTTAAAGTCAATTTGGAGTTTTTGCAGTTCGGTCAAGAATTCCGTAGAGATATTAACCTTTAATTTACGGCTGGGCATGGTCACCAAATTCACAACACGAATCTCATCCACCACTTCAGGAGTGAGCACTGGGAGTTCTGTTTCCATAGCACTATCGAGTTCGATATCGGCAACTGCATCTTCCACTTCAGGAACTGCGAGTAATGGTGTAACCGTTTTTTTAACCGTTTCCAATTCCATTACTTCAAATGCCACAGCGCGATCGCCTTTATAGGTTTGAAACAAATCGTGCATTTTCGCAATCAATCCATCGTGCAAATCGTGGATATTCATTCGGATGATGAGTTTTTTGGCAAAACTCGGCAATACATCCTGTAGGTATTGCACCAATTGAAATTGAATACGCGGATCGCCTTTTTTGCCGTCTTGATTGGTCCAACCTTCGCGAACCAGCACCTTCATATAGGTAAAATTATTTTGAATAATAAAATGTCGGAATTTTAAATACTCCTCTCCAAAAACTTTGAATTCATAACTATCGTCATAGCCTTCCATAATAAAGGAACTCCACCCTTTTCCGTTCTTTGCCACCTTGTGCTGAACGCTGGTGATGATTCCTCCAATGGAGAGGGTTTTGTTAATGTGCTGTTCCAAATTTTTCAAATGCTCCAACTTGGCATTGCAGAAATATTTCATCTCAAACCGGTAATCGTCCAAAGGATGACCAGAGATATAAATCCCCACCACTTCTTTTTCTTTGGCCAGTTTTTCCATCGTACTCCAGTCCTCACAAGGAGGCACTACAGGCTCTGGTATTTGAACATCACTGGCTTCGCCAAACAAACTCACCTGAGAGGAATTTTCATTCTCTTGGAATTTGGATCCATAGCGGATGGCTTTTTCTAAAAATGTAATCCCATCGCCTTCATCGTGGAAATATTGCGCACGGTGGGTGGTGGTAAAACAATCAAAACCTCCTGCCAAAGCCAAATTCTCAAAGGCCTTTTTGTTAGCTGCGCGCAAATCAATACGCTTCGACAAATCAAAAATCGATTTGTAATTTCCCTTCTTGCGGTTGTTCACAATGGTATCCACTGCTCCTGCTCCTACTCCTTTGATGGCCCCCATCCCAAAGCGAACGGCATAGTGCTCATTTACGGTAAATTTATAGAAACTCTCATTCACATCAGGACCCAATACCGTTAATCCCATTCGCTTACACTCCTCCATAAAAAACGAAACCTGTTTGATATCGTTCATATTATTCGAGAGTACCGCCGCCATATATTCCGCAGGATAGTGCGCTTTCAGATAAGCCGTTTGGTACGCAATCCAAGCATAGCACGTGGAGTGCGATTTGTTAAAAGCATATTGTGCAAAGGCCTCCCAGTCCTTCCAAATCTTTTCTAATTTGTCCTCCGCGTGCCCATTGGCTACCGCCTGAGAAACAAATTTGGATTTCATTTTGTCCAGTACATCCTTTTGCTTTTTCCCCATCGCCTTACGCAACACGTCGGCATCCCCCTTTGAGAAGCTCGCCAACTTTTGCGACAGTAGCATTACCTGCTCCTGATATACGGTAATCCCGTAGGTTTCTTTTAAATATTCTTCATTGGCATCCAAGTCATAGGTAATTTCCTCTTCGCCATTTTTTCGTCGTACAAAGGAAGGAATATACTCCAAAGGTCCCGGTCGATAAAGGGCATTCATTGCAATCAAATCCCCAAATACCGTTGGCTTCAAATCCTTCAAATATTTCTGCATTCCGGGCGACTCGTATTGGAATATCCCTACAGTTTCCCCTCTTTGGAACAATTCATAGGTTTTGACATCATCAATCGGGAAATTGTCCGGATTGAGTTCTTCACCAGTGCGGTATTTGACCAACTTCACGGTGTCTTTAATCAACGTAAGGGTCTTCAAACCCAAGAAGTCCATCTTCAACAAGCCCGCGCTTTCAACCACCGAGTTGTCAAATTGGGTAACATACAAATCCGAATCCTTGGCAGTAGCCACAGGAACGAAATTCGTAATATCACTAGGGGTAATGATCACCCCACAAGCGTGAATCCCTGTATTTCGCAAATTCCCTTCTAATAATTTGGCTTGGGTAATCGTTTCCGATCCCAAATCGTCCGCATTGGACAATTCAATCAATTCCTTAACCTTATCGTATTCCTCGGCTCTAAGCGCTGCTTTTAGTTTGGGATCATCCATCGAGAAGATTTTCGCCAAGTTGAGCGAAGTAGGAATCAATTTGGCAATTTTATCGGCTTCAAACAGCGGTAAATCCAATACACGTGCGGTATCACGCACGGAGGACTTGGCCGCCATCGTTCCATAAGTGATGATCTGCGCCACCTGATTGGAGCCGTATTTATCAATTACATAATCCATCACTCGGCTTCGACCCTCATCGTCGAAGTCGATATCAATATCGGGCATCGACACACGATCCGGATTCAGGAAACGCTCAAAAAGCAAATCGTACTTCATCGGGTCGATATTGGTAATCCAAAGGCAATAGGCCACTACCGATCCTGCTGCCGATCCCCTTCCCGGCCCTACCGACACATCCATTTTTCGGGCTGCCGCGATAAAGTCTTGCACAATCAAGAAATACCCAGGATAACCCGTATTCTCAATCGTTTTTAGCTCAAAGTCCAATCGCTCTTGAATTTCAGGCGTGATTTCGCCATAGCGGATTTTAGCCCCTTCAAAAGTCAGGTGTGCCAAATATTTGTTCTCGCCTCGTTTTCCTCCGTCAGCCTCATCTTCAGCGACAAGGAATTCTTCAGGAATGTCAAACTTGGGAAGCAATACCTCTCGCGCCAAATCGAAAATCTCGATTTTGTCCACCACCTCACTGATGTTGGAAATGGCTTCGGGCAAATCCGAAAACAGCTTTTTCATCTGTTCGCTGGACTTGAAGTAATACTCCTGATTGGGCAATCCGTAGCGGTAACCACGACCACGACCTATAGGTGTGGCTTGTTTTTCGCCATCGCGTACACACAACAAAATATCGTGGGCATTCGCATCTTCTTTATTGATATAAAACAAATTGTTAGTCGCCACCATTTTCACCGAATGTTTGCGGGCTAGGGCTACTAACGACTCGTTTACTCTATTCTCATCTTCTTGATTGTGGCGCATCAACTCGACATACAAGTCGTCGCCAAATTCTTGTTTCCACCACAACAGCGCTTCTTCCGCCTGATTTTCCCCTACATTCAGAATCTTGCTTGGCACTTCCCCATACAAACTCCCGGTCAGCACTATCAAATCCTCCTTATATTGCTTCACAATTGCTTTGTCAATACGCGGTACATAATAAAAGCCATCGGTATAGGCCAATGAAGCCATCTTAGCCAAATTGTGGTAGCCTTTTTTATTCTTAGCCAAAAGCACAATTTGGAAACCGTTGTCTTTTCGAGAGCGGTCTTTGTGATTTTCGCAGACAAAAAACTCGCAACCAACAATGGGTTTGATAATGGTTTCGGTCGCACTTTCGCCGGCTTCAATCGCTTCTTTATTTTTGGCCGCTGCCGCTTTGTTATGGTATAAAATATCGCGTACAAAGTGGAAAGCGCCCATCATATTCCCCATATCCGTCATCGCTACGGCAGGCATCTTATGCTTCACCGCTGCCGCCACCAGATTCTTAACACTGATCGTAGACTGCAATACGGAAAATTGGGTGTGGTTGTGCAAATGCACAAACTCTGTATCTACTAAAACCTTTTGGTTTTCTTCTTTTTCTTCTTGAGATAATTCCGCGGGTGCCGCTTTTTGAAACCGTTGTCTTTTCGAGAGCGGTCTTTGTGATTTTCGCAGACAAAAAAC
>CANCJZ010000159.1 GCA_947378465.1 Flavobacteriaceae bacterium | reverse complement strand
ATCTGGATAATAAACATCTATGTATTTCATTACATAATACATTTGAATAGCATCATAAACCCAATTGTCATTGCGTTGATCCATTTGTAAGGTCGCTTTCAAATAATTATTCAAATATGTTTTTAGAAATTTTAATTCAAAAATAAAATCATCAGGAAAAGGAGTAATAAAGGAGGGTAATTGATTCAATCCATAGAAAGGATTTTTGTCATAGTCCGATTGTGATACGGTTATCTTTTTTGGTCCATAGTTTCCAATATTATCGGCTACATATTGTACCACTTTGTCAATAAGAATTGACTTAGTGATATTGTCAACTTTCTTCTCATCTAAATTAGAAACTACTTCTGCTATATTGTTTTTGAAAATGGAAAAACTGATCTTTTTTTCAATATACAATGGTATGTCAAATAGCTTATCTCCAACTAAATAATGAGTGTCACTTTCTTTTTTAATTTCTTTTAAATCACTACTGATATAATAGTCTTTAGGTACAGTAATGATTAAGTCAGTATTGAACATACTATTCGCTGCATCATCCAAATTAAGGTTGCTGTATTTCAAAAAACTATGATTGGAATATTGAGCAGGAGTTAAAAACCAATTCTTTAAAGTGAACGTTCCTTTGTTATTATATCCATAGTTGGTAAATTTATCATCGGGTATTTTAATAGAATAGGATAATTTTAAATTAATCTTTTGATTTGGTAATAAAGCTTGCTCTAAAGGGATTTCAATCAAATCCACTTGACTATCTAATCGTTTCCAAGTGATTGAATTTCCTTGCTCGTTAGTAATTGCTATGTCGGAAGTAGTGCCTCGTTCAAAATCAGAGGCAAGAAAAAAACTACGAACAAATTCATCTGAAAAGCGATTTCCTAAGGGAGAACGTTTATCCGAAAAAGCATGATTCCAATCGTTTAAAATAATAGAGTTAAGGGTGTCCCCGGTTTGATTATAAAAACTTAACTCTTGGTTTATATGAAGTACTTTTTTATCATTATCAACCGTAACAACTAATTTGGTGTAATGTTGTGCTACAATAAATTGGCTGATAAAGAATATACCTATGTAGAGAAGTTTTTTCAATGTGTTGTTTTAGGTTTAAAGAAAGCTTTAAAAACAATCTTTGTGAATTCATTGGCTCCTGCTTCGTTCATATGTCCACAAGTTGAAAAATACTTGTCGTCGGTAACGGCATTTTCAAAGTTATGAATTTCAGGGTAAACTTGATGAATATGATTAAAATAATCTCTATTTATGGTACTCATACACATTGGTGTAGTCATGGCAATCAAATTAATATGATTCTTTTTACATAAAGCCTTAATTGATTCATATCCAATATTTCGTTTTGGAAAGTATTTGGATAAATCCGCAGGGACTAAAGGAATTTGATTTTTTCGCAATGGATGAAATCCGTCATTTTCCAAGGCGTTAGTTGGTTTATGAATTCCAGACAAATACATTTCTCTAAATCCAATTCGTGCATCGTAATGCATATAGCGGTAAAAAGGAATATAAAGCAAAGCATTATATTCAGGAATAGGTCTATAAAAATTACGAATCGTTTGCGAACGATGCAGATACGGCATAAATAAAGAGCGTATTGCTTCGGAATGGTCGTTAGTATTGATGTTCAAATCCACTTGAAGAATCAAGTTTTTAATTTTATAATTTCGTTCCAACATTAATTCTAACATTAATGCGGATTCTTCTAATCGCGAACGAGTAATTCCAAAATTAAATGTATGATATCCTTGATCGTTGAATATTTTTGGAACAAAATGATTGTTTACTCTTGAAGAGCCCAAAAACACAACATCGTATTGCTTGTCTTTAGAATTGTAGAGATAATCAATTTTGGTTCGTGAGTTGGACTTTAAATAGACAAAAGTATACAATACATCGAGCAAGGCCATTGTTAGAAACAATAGCAGGGCAATTTTTATTAAAAAGAAGACAAACTTTTTCATTAAAATTGGAAATAAATAAATTCTTTATAATCTGAAAACACACCCAAAGCCAAGATGGCAGCCAAACACAAACCTAATTTTATCCAACTGTATTTTCCAGAAATAGGTTCTATTTTGGTTCGGTTATTCCATTCGACTATTACAAATACAATAATCAAACTGATTAACTCATGACTATAACGTTCAATGCTAAAATATTGTTCTGTAAAATGCTGGTCTTGCACCATTCTTTTGATATAAAGCAAAGCATCGCTTATGGTTTTGGCTCTGAAAAATATCCAAGCCAAACAACTTAAGGCAAAAGTGATACTAATGTTGAGTAAGGTACGAAGTGATTCCCAATCAAAACCTATTTTAAATTCATCTACATTTTTACGATTGCGATTTAATAACAATAGCGGCAGAAAATATAACGCATTAATGAATCCCCATGCAACATAGGTCCAACTGGCACCATGCCAAAATCCACTTACGATAAATATAATAAAGGTATTGCGGACTTGAAACCACTTATTTCCTTTGCTTCCTCCCAACGGGATGTATAAATAATCCCTAAACCAAGAAGATAATGAAATATGCCATCTGCGCCAAAATTCAGCTATATCTCTAGAAAAATAGGGGTAATTGAAGTTACGCAACAAATCTAAACCAAATAGTTTAGAAGTCCCTAATGCAATATCCGAATAACCTGAGAAGTCTCCATATATTTGAAATGCAAAATAAATAGCACCTAACAATAAGGAAAGTGAATTCATGGAAGTATAGTGATTGAACACTTCGTTAGCATAATTGGCACAGGAATCCGCAATGACTACTTTTTTAACCAAACCCCAAACAATTTGATAAACGCCTTCTTTGGCTTTTTCAAAATTAAATTCTCTTTTGAGTTTTATTTGGGGTAATAAATGGGTGGCTCGTTCAATTGGTCCCGCTACTAATAAAGGGAAATAACTCACAAACAACGAATAGTCAACAAAATTCTTTTCGGCCTTAATTCGTTTATAATAAATGTCAATGATATATGATAGTCCATGGAATGTATAGAATGAAATCCCAACAGGTAGAATCAATTGCAAAGTAATTGGCGCTACATTGAATCCAAACGAATGCAATAAGCTTGCAAAGGAATCCGCAAAGAAATTATAATATTTAAAAACTCCTAAAAAACCTAAGTTAATTGAAATGCTCAGCCATAGCCAAAACTTTCGATAACCAGGTAATTCGTTTTCTTCGATCTTAAGTGCGGTATAATAATCGAGTAGGGTAGAGAAGATTAATAAAAATAAGAAGTGCCAATTCCAGCAGGAATAGAAATAATAACTGGCAATAATCAATAAAAAATTTTGTGTCGTTTTCGATTTGTTACATACAAACCAATACAACACAAATACAATAGGTAAGAATACCGCGAAATGGAATGAGTTAAAAAACATAGAGAGAATTGGTATTCTAGTCACAATTCAAATTACAAATCTTAATCCTAAGATTTGTAATTTGAGTAATGAAATAGTTTAGAAATTCGGGCTTAGATTGTATTTTTTATAAAAATTATCCAAAGCTTCAACCACTTCTTCTTCGGTATCCACTAATTTAATTAAATTCAAATCGTCAGGATTAGCATTTTTTTGTTTGTCAATCATAACGTTTTTGATCCAATCAAGTAAACCCGACCAATATTCAGTACCCACAAGTATGATAGGGAATTTTCCAATTTTTTTAGTTTGAATCAAAGTAACGGCTTCAAATAATTCATCCAATGTTCCAAATCCTCCAGGCATCACTACAAATCCTTGAGAATATTTTACAAACATCACTTTGCGTACAAAGAAGTAATCAAAATTGAGGTTTTTATCTTTATCAATATAAGGATTGTAATGTTGTTCAAAAGGTAGTTCAATATTCAAACCAACCGAAGTTCCTTCCCCTCGGTGTGCTCCTTTATTTCCAGCTTCCATAATACCAGGTCCGCCACCTGTAATGACACCATAGCCAGCTTTACTGATTTTGAAAGCAATCTTTTCTGCAAGCAAATAATAGGGGTCTTCGGGTTTTGTGCGTGCCGAACCAAATATAGAAACACAAGGCCCTATACGGGACATACTTTCATATCCATTTACAAATTCAGACATGATTTTGAATATCGCCCAACTGTCATTGGAACGAATTTCATTCCATGTTTTTTGCTTTAATTTATCTTGTATTCTGTGGTCTTCGTTTTCGTAATCTTCAAATGCCATAACCTTTTTTTATTTTAAATTCAAACGTGCTAAAGTAATTCTTTTTTTTAAATTAGATGAGATACTTTTTAAGTAAAATAGTGCTATTTCTCGAGTCTTTTGAAATTGTTTACTTTAGGCCCCCAGGAGTCATTTTAACAAAAAAAATCCTCATATTTATGAGGACTTATTATTGGGTGAATGATTGATGTTCGTGATGTTTTTTGTTTTATTTCAACATTGATTTAACAAATGTACCATCATCTTTCATAAATACTTTGCGTTTGCCTTTGGTAGTTTTAATTTTAGCTTCATAAAAAGTTTCATTTTTCGAAGTTTCTATTTTGCAAACTTCTAGAATAGTACTTTCTGGGTATTTAGCGGTTACTTCTTTGCTTAATGCATTTGGAAAATCGCTTACATCGATTTCACCTTCGGTATTAATCCATTTTCCATCACTTGAAAATAGTGCAGTGTAGCGTTTTTTGTTAATTCTAAATTCTGCTTCCCATTGATTACTGTCCTCATTTTCCCAATAGGCTTTATTTGCGGATGGAAATTTGCTTTTAAACGCCTTTTCAACAGGAATAGGAGGAGTTTGAGCTATCGCGAATACGGTTATAAATAGTAAACTGAATACTAATGTAATTTTTTTCATAGTGATTGGGGTACTCTTTTAATTATTTTGTAAAACGATTATTATTATAAAAAAAATATTTTTTAATTTAAAATATAAAATGTTATGGAATTACAAAATTAATAAATAAATCAGATGTTTTTTGCTCTAATGGATTTAAAGTATAAAAATTACTATTGCTTATGATGCTGATCCAATCGCCGCTATTACAAGCATTATTTCCATCATTATCGTACACTGCATAAATATAATAGGATCCTGGATGCATATAATTAAAGGTATAAGAGCTATCCGTTGCTGATAAAAGAACAGTCCGTGAAATGTATTTCATATTATTGATATTAAAACTCCCATTTGGTAATAAGGACTGTGTACTAACTATAATAAATACTTTTTTTGCACTGTCAGGAGTTAAGGTAGAATTATAAGAATAGTTTGCAGTCAATTGACCTAAATAGGGATGTGCATTTTCAGGAAATGGGTCTCCAGAAGGAGGACCAGAAGAAGAGAAATACATTGATTCCGTTTTTCCAATAAAAGTATTTGAAAAATCTTTTGTCATTGTTTTACTTGGGAATCCTAATTGTGTGGTTGCTGTTTGGCAAGCAGTTTGGTCTTGAATTTTAGCACTCCACGACATGTGCAGGCTTGGATTAGTTAGACTGTTGTATTGATTAGTGTAGGACTTGATATAGAGGCTGTCATTTTTAAAAATAACTTCGGAATAGGCTCTTTTTTTTCCTTTAATACATTCTGAAAATCGATAATAGGATTTAGTGTTGCTTTCGGAAATACTATCAGCTATTAAATAAGAAACTCGTTGCATTCCATTGAATGTACCTCCATTTCTAAAGGCAACACGGTATTCGTTATTGTATTTAACGATAAAGAACGACATAAAGATGTCGTTTAATTTATCCAATTCATTTTTAGCAGCAATATGATTTTCGGATATAGGTCTGAAATCAACTATCCATTTGGGAAAGTTTCCCAAAGCAGTTGTTGAAGTAACAGGACCGGCCCAAATCCCTTTTAATTTATTCAACACATTATATCCATAAGTGTTTTCAATAGAACTTGGATCGGAGGTAAGTTCTGTTTTACTAGAACTACAACTGATGCTCCCCAAAATTGGAACTATAAGGAGAACTATTATTATTTTTTTCATGTGGTCAATAAATATTTTTTCCTTGATTTGCAAATATAGCTTTTAATAATAATTTTTATAGAAATCATTATTTATTAATAGAATAGCATCATAAAAGATTGAATTAGCACTAATATTTTTTAAAATAACAAATCTATTTTACAACATTACATTACTGTTTTACTCTAAAACATTAATGAAATATGATTTTTCATTACTTAATAGTTTCAAAATATTTTATTTTTTACTTCTATAGAGTGATGTTTAACCAAAAAGAATTTTTTCTGCCCAAAAAGAGTTATGTCTGGCCAAAAAGAGTTTGTTTTTGACCAAAAAGAATTTTTTCTGCCCAAAAAGAGTTATGTCTGACCAAAAAGAGTTTGTTTTTGATCAAAAAGAGTTATGTCTGGCCAAAAAGAGTTTGTTTTTGAACAAAAAGAATTATGTCTGACCAAAAAGAATTATTTCTGACCAAAAAGAGTTAGTTTTTGACCAAAAAGAATTATGTCTGATCAAAAAGAGTTAGTTTTTGTCCAGCGAGAGTTATATCTGACCAAAAAGAGTTAGTTTTTATCGTGACATAGTTATTTCTAATCAAAAAAAGATTTTTTTTGTCATCATAGAGTTGTTTTCTTATTCCAACGTTTTCGTGATATCCAATTATCCTTCAATTACATTCGGTTTTTCTGCATAATTTGATACTATAAAATAAAAGCTGTCACAATTGACAGCTTTTATCATTACCTATTACAAATTAACTCGAAGGGTATTTTATTGGTCTCAAAAACAGTTAAAACTATTCACTTTAGTGCATTTTGCTTTCAGCTTCTAAAAATGTTATATTTGTTCAATGGATTTTCAAAGAACAAATGGTCATTCAGTTACACATTTAACAGCTCATATAGTTTGGGTTACCAAATACCGATATCCTGTTTTGTCAGGAGATATTAAGGTTAGATGTAGAACGCTATTAATACAGATTTTCGAAGCAGAAGATGTTCAGATTTTGAAAGGAGTTGTATCAAAAGACCATATTCATATGCATATAGAATATCGTCCTTCTCAAGATATTAGTTCGATAGTGAAATTAATGAAAGGTCGTTCATCAAGAAAACTTCAGATGGAATTCCCAGAATTAAAAAAAAGATATTGGGGACGTCACTTTTGGGCAATTGGATTTGGTTGTTGGAGTACAGGTAATATCACT
>CANCJZ010000158.1 GCA_947378465.1 Flavobacteriaceae bacterium | reverse complement strand
AGACTGGGCTTTTTTTGTTTAATTTATTAAATAGCTTGAAATGATAGTTCTAATTTCTTCTTGAGAGGATTCATTATTTAAGTTTTTAAATTGATCAAATAATGTTAAGTCATTAATACTGTTTTTTATTTTGATATCTTTATTTTTTTGCAATACTATCTCCCATTCACTTCTGATTTTATTCCACAAAATTTTGTTTTTGTACCACCAATCTTGAGCTGTTTTACACTTACTATCCGCTATTTTAGTATAAATATTTCTTCCTTTTTCTTCAGCTAAAATATAATCTTCCTCTTTGTCGTTTCTATTTATTTTGATATTGTCTTGATCGTGAATCCATCCCGTTGCAGTTATTTCATGTACATTGGTTCTTTTAAATACATTATAATCATTTCTTTTGGTGTATTCTCTTCTTGGAAGTGGGGCGTCTGTAGTGTTTTCCCAATAATGCCTACCATCATAGTGTACCCATGTGGCTGACCCTTCGTATCTGGGGCTGTCATCTACTTGAAAAACTTTTTGTGTCCATTGTCCTTTGGTTTTTTGTGCATTGATTTTTTTGATTTTCCAACTATCCTCTTTTGAATAACTCAGTAAATTGTTGTTCTCATACAACCAATCTTGTCTCCAATGTTTTACGATGGCATCTTCTGATGGCCCCACAATTAATAAATGTTGTAGGGATAATTTATTAGGTTGATCTTCTAATAATTCTACCCATTCGATACCCTTATCGTGATTTGTTTTGGATTTGGTATAACTTATACTGTCTTTGGGGTATTGAAATGTTTCTGCAAAGTTGAATTGTACTTCATAGCAACCACACATGGATTTAATTGCTGCAATGTCTTCTTTTTTCTTTGCATTTTGGGCATGCATACTAACTGTTAGGAATAGTAGAAGTGTAAAATAACTAAATGATTTGATTCTCATAATACTATATGATTTAGATTAAAACTAGGTTGCAAATATATTATTTTTATTTAGAATAAATAAAAATAAGACATATATTTGCCAAAAAAGAAATGACCAATTTTGAATATTTATCATTAGTGATGGTTTGTTGTACTTCAATATTGAATGCTCAAAAAACTGTTTCTAAAGATACTTTGAAAATTAATCTATTGGATGAAGTGATAATAACTGCTACGAGAACTGAAAGAACTGTATCTTCATTGCCTTTGCCAACCACTGTCATAACCAACTCCATGATAGCCAAATCTGGGGTGTCTCGTTTGAATGAAATTCTAGGGGAACAAACAGGACTCATTACGGTTCCAGATTTTGGTGGAGTAGAAGGGATACAAATGCAAGGACTTGATGCAGCTTATACATTAATCTTGATAGATGGGGTACCATTGATTGGGAGAAGTGCAGGAACTTTAGATTTATCTCGGATTAGTGTTGGGAATATTGATCGAATAGAAATTGTTAAAGGAGCTTCCTCTTCTTTATATGGATCAGAAGCCTTAGCAGGAGTGATTAATATTATTACTAAAAGAACCAAAAAGAACCAAACTACAGGAAGTGTTTCTTATAAATATGGCACCTTTAATCTTAATGATGTTAGTGCACAATTGAGTTGGAATAAAAACAAATTTGCTGCGGGTATTTATGCCAATTATTTTGCTACAAATGGTTTTGATTTAGATCCCTCTACTGTTTTAAAAACAGTGGAACCTTATAAGAATACAACTCTACAACCTAAATTATACTTTGATTTTTCCGATCGGTTAAAACTAATTTTTAGTAGTAGAATCTATCATCAAAGTCAGGATTATAGATCTAATATTTCAAACGAATATTATAATGGTCTTTCTTCTATAAACGAATGGAATACCCAACTTAAATTGGAACAAAAAATCAATTCTAAAACTCAAATGGAATATGAACTATTCACTTCTAATTATAAAACTAATGAGTATTTAAATTCATCCAACCAACAATTGTTTGAGAGTACTTTTTACAATCAATGGTTGATGCGACCAGAAGTTCGAGCTTCTGTTTCTTTGGGTAAAAGCAAGCTAACCTCAGGAATTGGTTGTAATTATGAGACTTTGGATAGAACCTATTTTAGTTCAAAAGTGATTTTTAATGCACAATATGTTTTTTCTCAGCTTGATTATAATCCTTTTGATCGAATGAATGTTTTAATTGGTTTTCGATACGATCATCACAATCAATATCAATCGCAATTGAGTCCTAAAGTGGCTTTAAACTATAAAATTAGTAAATCTATAGCTTTTCAGACGTCTGTAGGGTATGGTTTTAAGGCGCCTGATTTTAGACAATTATATTTTGACTTTACAAATTCTGCTGTAGGATATACCGTTTTAGGGTACAGTGTTGCGGCAACGCGATTGGATTTATTACTGAGTCAGGGACAGCTTTTGTATAGGATTCCGGGGATAAATTTCTCTGAAGCTTTGCGACCTGAAAGCTCAATCAATTTCAATTTTGGGAGTACTTATCAAAAGGATAAATTAAAAATGGGATTTACTGTTTTCTATAATTCTATTTCAAATTTGATTGATACTAAAGTGGTCGCTCAAAAAACGAATGGGCAAAATGTATTCAGTTATTTTAATATTAATAACATTTTTACTTATGGTTTAGAATACAATTCAAGCTATAATTTCAGCAAAGCCTTACAAGTGTCCTTAGGGTATCAATATTTGATTGCGAAAGATAAATCAGTAATTAGTGCTATTGAAAATGGGGCGGTTTATGCACGTGATCCTCAAACATTGCAATCGTTTCAGATTAAGAAATCCGATTATTTTGGATTGTATAATCGATCTAAACACACGGCCAATATTAAATTCTTGTATCATTTTTCTAAATTAAAATCAGATATCAATTTGAGAGTGTTTTATAGAAGTAAATACGGTTTAAGCGATACTAATGGCAATCAGGTTTTAGATGTTTATGATCAATTTGTAGCAGGGTATTTTCTTGCTAATCTTTCCATTTCAAAACAAATAAAAGAATCTTATACACTTCAAGTAGGAGTGAACAATCTGTTTGATTTTACAAATCCAGAGCAAATCAGTAACATTTCTGGGAGGCAAGTCTTTCTGAAAATGCAATTCAATTTTTAATTTTATAATTTTAATTCTTTCATTATGAAAAACATTTTAAAACTTTCTATTCTTGCGCTATTTGTGGGGCTAACATCTTGTAATAAAGATAATGATACACCGCAAGTGGCTTCATTAGAAGCAAAAACCTTTTCTAATTTGTATGCACCTCAAACAGGAGGACAAGGGCAAGCCGTTGGTGGAGCATTTACTAAATTTAGTTTTTCTGAAAATGCAGTGGTTACCAATGACAATTGGGATATTGCTTTTAGAGGTACTACTATTATTGTTAATGGAGGCACAGCAATAGGAATCACTGATGAGCCAGCTCGAACAGGAGTTGGCGCTGTAAGTATTGTTTCGGGACTCTTTGATAACATAACTACATTTCCAGCAACTACTACTTTTATGCAAGATGGTATTGGAGTGTATGCTATTCCAACGGGTAGTGGAAATGGTTGGTATTCTTATAATCAAACAACCAACATCATTGCTCCTATTGCGGGGAAAGTATTTGTGGTAAAAACACACGATGGTAAATATGCCAAATTTGAAATCTTAAGCTATTATAAAGATGCTACTGCAAATCCTGATGCGAGTTCTTTGTCTAGATATTTCACTTTTAAATTTGTTTATCAATCGAATAGCAACACTAGTTTTTAACTATGTTATTTTGTTTGTTTGTTTAGGAAGGTTGCTCAAAAGGCAACCTTTTTTTAATGGCCTAAATTTTTTATTGTTTCTAAAAAAGAAATTTTTCGTCGTATAGATACATCAATAATACTGTCATCACTCATCATCACTTGCCCGCCTTTGCCTTTGATATAATTAGTTAAATGATTCAAATTGATTAAATGCTTGTGATGAATTCGAATAAAATTATATTCGGCAAATTGTTCTTCGAATTCCTGTAAAGTTTTGGAAACTATTATTTTTGTTTTATCTATCAGATAAATCAATGTGTAATTAGAATCCGCTTCACAACGGATTATGTCATTAATTTTAGTTCTTCTTAATCCGTGAGAAGTGGGAAGCATAATTTCATTGGTAGCCTCTTTGTTGTGATTTAAGCCTTCGAGCGCTTTTGAGGTAGCGGTTGTAAATTCCTCTTCGTTAATGGGTTTTAATATATAGTCTACCGCATCTTTTTTAATTGCTTTGATGGCATATTGGTCATAAGCAGTAATGAATATAACTTGAGACTTGAGATTTGGGATTTTGTCAAATAATTCGAATGCAGAACCATCACCTAATTCAATATCTAAAAATAGGAGATCGGGTTGTTGCTGTATTATTTTTTCATAAGCATCTTTTAAATTGACGGCTTTAAAAATCACTTCTAAATCTGGAAATTGATTGTGGAGTATGGCTTCGACAAAGTCTCTTCCAAAAATTTCATCGTCTACTATGCCTACATTTATTTTTCTTTTCATGGGTATTGTAATGTAATAGTAACTTCCGTACCTGTGTTTTGGCTGCTTGTAATGCTGTATTTAATATTTACTTCAAAAAGTTGTTTGAAGGTTTCAATTCTTTTTTCTGATAATTTGATTCCAAAAGAATTTTTATTTGTTTTATAATCGGAATCGTTAGCGATACCATTACCGTTATCAATAATTTTAATTGTTAAGGTTTTTTGATGGTATTGGAAGAGTACTTTAATGATTCCTTTATCTTTTTCAAGTCCGTTTACTCCATGTTTAATTGCATTTTCAACAAAGGGTTGAATCAATAATGAAGGGATTTGAATGTTTTTATTGACATTCGAATCGACTTTAATTTCATAATTAAAATGAGACATGAAACGAAGTTTTTCCATTTTTAAATACAAATCGAGATAGCTTATTTCATCAGAAATGGGCATAAAGGTTTTTTCGGAATAGTGTAAAGTCATACGAATGACATTGGCAAATGAATTGAGGTAATTCTCAGTTTCTTTATATTGTTTACGATATAACAAATATTGAATTGAATTCAAACAATTGTAAATAAAATGTGGGTTGATTTGAGCTTTAATGGCTTGGAGTTCAAGTTCAGCAATTTTCTTTTCGTAGACAATTTCTTTTAATTTTTTGTTTTTTCTTTTTTGAAAAATAAAATTTAATAAAAGTCCAAATAGGATTAAAATTACAAATACTGCCAAGGTAATAAACCACCATTCTTCCCAAAAAAGAGGTTTAATTTCAAATGACAGAAACGTTGGTTTTTTGGAACGCATCCCATTATAACCTACGCCATATACTTCAAACTGATAGAAGCCAGAGGGTAATGAGTTTAATATTATTTTTGAAGTATTGGTTTCAATCCAATCATTATGCAGTCCGATGACGCGGTATAAGTATTTAATTTTACCTTGAGAATTATAATCTGGAAAGCTTAAATGTAAAATGATATTGTTGTCTTGATGTTCAAAAAGGAGTTCCTTATCAAAATTATTAATTGTCTTTTCATCAATCGTTAATTCATTGATGATGACTTTGCAATCCAAGCCATTGGATTGATGAATTAATTCTTTAGTATTAAACAATCCTAATCCTTTGGAGGTAGCCACAAATATGGAATCATTCCGGAGGAAGCAGCCCGCAATTCGATCGGAAGGGAGTCCATCTATTCGAGTTAATGTTTTTATTAAAGGTTTTTTATTTTTTAAATTAATAAATAGTAATCCTTGATTGGTTGCTGCCCAAATATTCCCTTTCTTATCAAGACTTATCTTTTTTATTTGATTGGTAATTAAACCATTTTTGGTAGTAATTCTTTCTAATAGTTTATTGTTATTAAAAACAATTAGTCCTCTTGTATTGGAGGAACCGATATATTTGTTATTCGCTATTTTTTTGATATCTGTCAAATAGCAATCTTTTAAAAATAATTTTGCTATTCCTGTTTTGTCGTTTAATTTGTACAAATCACAATAAGTTCCTACAAATAGGCTATCCTTATCGAAAGGAAGGGCGTTATAGGTATTTTCATTAAATATTTTTTTAATGGCATTCGTTTTATAATCAAAAGTGGATAGACCAAAACGGGAGCAGATAAGTCCCATTTTATCATTAAAAGGAATTAAATTTTTAATTGCCAGCGTATTTTGGACGTATTGAATTTGCTTTATTTTTTTTGTATTCCTATTGATTTCAATAACGCTATTGTAATTTAATCCATAATAGGCATTGTCGTGGTTTATTAATATGGCTTTAGTTTCAAATTTAGAGGTATTATCTAATTGAGTTTTAATTAAATTTTTTCCATCAAAAAAAATAGAATTCGATTCGTTATCACCTAAAATTATAGTTTTGTCAGTTCCTGCTATAGCGGTTAAATAATTATCAGCTATGGCATTTGGAAAATTGATATAACTTTTTAAAGACTTTTGTGGTAGAAAAAAGATTCCATTATTTTTAGAGGAAAACCAGATATTTCCATTAAAATCAATATGCACGGCATTGATTACATAATCCTTTAATAAGGTAATGGGTTTTGGCAGCTTTGAATTCAAGCGATTAATATTTCCATAGTATTGAATTCCTCCATTATACAATATTAGCCACAAGTTGTTTTTTGCATCTACAAGAGAGTTCATTACTTTTTCATTGCAATGAATACTGGTAATTTTTTTATAGGTATTGGAAGTTGTAAATTGATATACACTAATTAGGTTTGCAATTTTTGTATTGATAGTAGAAAAATAATTTCCATTGATCTCTGTGATAATTTCATAAGGATCAAAGGTGATGTCTAATTTTTTTAATAGTTTATTGTCCAGATTATATGCGAAGAGGGTTGGTGAATCACTATTTTTATTATCGTTAGCAATAAAGTAAAAATCACCTGTTTCAAAATTATATTTAATAGAATGGGCATAGGTATAGCGCGTTAAATCAAGAGTGATTTTTTTTACTATAACTTTACCATTTTTATATAAGTATATATAATCGGCCCATTCATCTTTATAGAGACTTATAGATTCATTTTTAGCATCTTGATTGTGTCGAACTTTAAAGTTTTTGAGGGTATTGAGTTTTAGTAATTCTTTGTTAATGGAAGAAGAAATAATAGTATTTTTTTTAATGGTTGCAAAATCATTTAAAAAAGGAACAATAAAAACTTCATCATTTTTTAGAGGTATTACATTTAGTATTTCAATATTCTTTAATCCTTCATTA
>CANCJZ010000157.1 GCA_947378465.1 Flavobacteriaceae bacterium | reverse complement strand
TACTAATGACATTTCAATTGATCCCAATAGTGTATTGGTTCATTATTGGAATTTCAATTCCTTAACAGGAACTCAAACGTCCATTAGTCCTGATTTAACATTGATCCCTTCAAGTGCTGACATCAGCTATACTGGAACAGGAGCAGGTTATATGGATGCTTTTAGTCCTGGTTATGATTTAAACGCACAAAACAATGAAGTTGCTGGAACTGGAATCAGAGCTCGAAACCCAAGTGACACTCGCAATTTAATAATGACAGTGCCTACTACGGGATATAAAAAAATAGTGGTGCAATTCGCAGCAGCCATTTCATCTAGTGGAGCAACCACTCAAAACTACTCCTATACTATTGATGGAACAAACTATATCACCGACGGACTTTCTACTAGCGTATTCAATCCAACAATTGATCCTGTGAGCTCCTTAGTGAATTTGGATTTTAGTGCAATTACAGCGGTGGATAACAATCCTAATTTTAAAATAAAAATCACTTTTAGTGGTACTACGGCCTCTGGAGTTTCTGGTAATAGCCGATTTGACAATGTAACCGTAAAAGGGATTCCTTTAAGTTTGACTGCACCACCAACAAGCTTAAGCTATAATAGTGCAAATAGCTTTGTAGTCAATACTCCAATTACGGATTTGAATCCTAGTGTCTCAGGAAATGTTACTACTTATAGTATTTCCCCTAGCCTTCCAGCGGGATTGAGCTTAAATCCAAGCACAGGGATCATCAGCGGAACTCCCACCTCAGCCAGTAATTTGACAACTTATACTATTACTGCTACAAATAGTTATGGTAGTACTACAACTACTATTACCATTACAGTAAATGCTACTATAAACACTACCGTTTACCTATTACATTATTGGAATTTCAATGCTGTTCCTACAGGTACATTAACTTCAGTAGTCGCTGATGCAAGTTTAATCACTTCACCACAAGCGTCATTAAGTTATGCAGGAACTGGAGCGGGTTATATGGACCAATATACTTCCACAACTACTTTAAATGCTCAAAATTCAGATGTTTCTGGTTTAGGAATTCGTATGAGAAACCCAAGCGATACTCGAAGTGTTGTAATTAATGCACCAACAACAGGCTATAAAAATATAGTAACCAAATTTGCTACCGCTAAAAGTTCTACCTCTGGAGCATCAGTACAAAACTATTCGTACAGTTTAGATGGTGTTAACTTTATCACTACCAATTTAAGCACTACTACTTTCAGTCCTAATATCGACCCAACTTACGATGTTATCACATTGGATTTTAGTGGAGTGAGTGGCGCCAATAACAATCCGAATTTTACTGTAAAAATCAGTTTTGGTGGACCCGAAGCTACTGGCGCAAGTGGAAATGACCGAATAGATAATTTAACTTTTCAAGCTAATCAATTATGATTTTAAAAAAGACATTATTATTGAGCATTACTCTAATTAGTTTTTCAGTAAATGCTCAGAAAGCAATAAAATTAAAACCTACGAAATCCATTTCAGTTTCGATTCCTGAACCTTCGGACATTTGTTATAATCCTAAAACAAATACCTATTATATCGTTAGCGACACAGGGATATTGTATGAAACGGATGAGAATTGTAAAGTACTGAAAACTCGTGTTCAAAAAGACACTGATTTTGAAGCAGTATACACTGATGGTGTTTATGTGTATGCCGTAGACGAAAGCAATAGAACTGTATATAAATATGACAATCAAAACTTAGAGTTGATCAGTTCTATTGTAATTGCTTATAACGGAGGGCGCAATAAAGGCTATGAATCCCTTGATTTTAATCCAGAAAAAAACAAGTTTATCCTAATTACAGAGAGTAATCCTGTGATGTTATTTGAATTAGATCTTGATTTTAAAGTGACTTCACAAAAAGACATAAGCGATATCGCAAGTGATATTTCCTCGGCACGCTACTATAATCATTTTTTATGGTTGTTAAGCGATGAAGACATGATGTTGCTAAAAGTAGATCCATCGACGTATAAAGTACTACAAAGATGGAAACTTCCAGTAATTAATCCCGAAGGGCTTGCCTTTGATAAAAATGGGGATTTGCTGATCAGTTGTGACGATATGCAACGTGTTTACTATTTCAATAATCCAGAAAAAAAATAAGATGAGGAAATTATTACTTACTACTTTATTACTGCTTATCAGCGCTCCAATTTTTGCCCAATTTGTAATCACAAATGGCAAAAGTAATATCGAGATATTTAGTAACTTTTCAGGTTTCTACAACGACCAAATACTAAAACCAGGAGAGGTTGATGGATCAAAAAACAGATTCAAACTACGGGATGCTCAATTAGGAATCGAAGGTCATTTTGGCAATGACTTTGAATGCAGTTTAAAAGTCGATTTTGCCGATATGGCCGCGAACAATATCAACAAAGTAATCGACCCTGAAAACCCAGGTTTATTGAATGCGAATGTAACTTACAAAGGCTTTAAGTTTTTTGATGTTGAAATGGGTTATGGAAAATTATATTATTCCAGAAATGCCATGGTTGCTTTTGAATCCAGTGCCTATTGGCAAAGTGCCGAAATCACCAGAGGATCGATATTCTCGGTACGTGACGTTGGAGTGACGCTTAAGAAAAACTTTTGGCATCAACGTGCGAATTTCTATTTAGGAGCTTATTCCGGTTTGGGTGAGTTATCTTTATCAGGCGACAATGATCCTAGCGGGCAACTGGAATACATCAGCCGATTTGATGTTTCCTTCCCTTGTCGTTACCGGTATCAAGAAGTGGACCTTAGACATTCCCCAATACCAATGTTTTCAATAGGAATTGCAGGAAGATACGCCAATAAAAAACTCCCTACAGGAACGACCTTCCCTACGGATGCAGCCAGTACTTATGGATTAAAGGTGATTGATGGCCAACGATATATTTATGGATTTGATGCATCCTTCCAATACCAAGGTTTTTCAGGACAATTTGAAATTCATCAAATCAAAGCAAAACCTCAAAATCCAAACGATCCTTTATTTCAAAATTACACTTTACAACAAACCAACGGTTATTTGTTTGCTGGAGGATATATTGCCCAAATCAATTACTATTCTAAAAAATTCAGAACGATCTTTTCCGCTCGTTATGAAGAACTTGATTTAAATGATTTGGTAAAAGGAAATTCCAAACGTTTTTCTCCAGCCATAGCCTATCGATTAAAAAATACTAGTGCGATGATTAAATTCCAATACTTTAACATCCTAAAAGAAGAAAGCATTGATCCACAAAGTTGGAAAGAACAATTCCGATTAGGGTTTCAATTTCAATTAAAATAACAATAAATACCTAATTAAGCATGAAAAAAATAATTTACCTTTTGTTGAGTACATTAGTCCCTGGAATTATGTACAGTCAGATAAGCACCTTGCCTTCAACCGAAAGTTTTGATACCGTTTTTACGGAAGGCACCAGTGTTGCTTTTATACCCAATTGGACGGGGAATATTGTGGCTCCTCCTTCCACTAAAATCTTCAGAGACATCACGGATTACAATTCGGCTCCAGCAGCATTAAGTGTTATTCCAACCAGCTCGTTTGATGGTGATGTTGAAGTAAGTTTGAACTTGACTTCCTATCAATCAGTGGCAATAAATTTTCTTGCAAAATCAATGCTTAATGGCACAGGAACTAGAGATGTAGTATTGACAATGTCAACCTCTATTGATGGTGGTACTACGTGGATTGGCTCCACACAAATAGCTTCTTTACCTAATACCAACCAAACGGCTTTCACAAGTTATAGTTATCCATTGCCAGTTGCAGCCAACAATCAAAGTAATGTGTTGGTGCGTTTTTATGTTACTAGAGGAAGTACTGGAACTTCAACTGCCGCAAAATTGGTGATTGATGATGTGACTATTCAACAAACCTCCACGCCTCAAATCGTATTGAATCAAACGACGATGGCTTTCACTCAAGTGTTAGGAGTTCCATCGCAAACTCAAACCTTTACGGTAGCAGGAAGTAACTTAAACGGTGCGGTTAACCTTGTTGCGCCTTCTAATTATGAAATATCGTTAAGTCCTTCTTCAGGCTTTACCAATAGTTTGAACATCACTCCAACGAATGGAATTGTATCTTCCACTATTTATGTTCGACTTAATAGCAGCGCAGACGGTTCTTTCAGTGGAAATTTAACCGCGTCAAGCACAAATACCACTACCCAAAACATTGCTCTTACAGGGAATTGTGTATCACCAACAGTGACTAATCCTACCCCAGTAGTGATTAGCGAAGGTGCGAATACAGTAGTTTTTGATCAATGGGACAACACAAATACCGCAGGTTCACGTCCACAATATCTATCACTTTGGTCACATTCCACTTCAGATCCTGATTTGAACACTTTATTTATTGAGGATTGGGGATGTTTGTATAATTTAACCTCTAGATCTCGTTTTTCAGGCGAAGGAGTTAATGGTTTGTCTATGGTAAATACTGGAAATCCACAATTCGTTGGAATTTGTGATGGCTCTGACCCAACACAAACCACGGGCAACACCATAGCGAATGGAAGAGCTGGCGCAGTTGTGATGGCTTTAGATGCTAGCGCTATTAGCCCGAATTCTTCAATCACAATCAATTGGACAGGAAGAACTATCTTAAAAAACCTAAGAGTTTATGGTTTGAGAATGCAATACCGAATTGGTACTTCTAACGGCAATCCTAATTCAGGGTGGTTAGAATTCCCCACTACAGAAGAATATTTGAGTGGAGAAGACAATACTTCTGAAAATAAATCAACGCTTCTTCCTTCTAGTTGTAACGGTCAATCATTAGTACAAGTTAGATGGGTGTATTATTATATCATTGGCACTGGGGCTCGAGCTCAATTAAGCATCGACGACATCAATGTAACTACAGCAACATTAAGTAATCACAGTTTTACTACTACTGCCAATGATTTTAGTTTGTCGCCTAACCCTTCATATAAAGGAATTGTTTATTTAAGCTCGGAACAAGATATTGAAGTATTCGATCTTTTAGGGAATTTATTACTTTCTAAAAACAATGCAACAGTTATCAATACCAATAATTTTGCTACCGGAATGTATTTAGTAAAATCATCCAATGGAACTACAAAGAAATTAATTATCAAATAGATAATTGATTCTAAAAGAATGCGAAACTTAATTGTTTCGTTATATTAATTTAACTTGATTAAAAAAAATACTAAATACATTTGGATAGTAATAGTTTTTCATAGCTTTATTATAAGTAGATTTTTATTTAAGGGCGCGAAATGCGCCCTTATTTATTTTAATTGAAAAATCAATAAAGTAACTTCTCATATTTCGATAAAGATTAATTGACTTAAACTTCTTTTTTAGATAACATAGAACATTAATAATACTACTAATTTCGCTGCATTACATTTTGAAAACACAAACTGTATTGAACAATTTTTAGACTGAAGCTGATCTATAGAATGGATCAGCTTTTTTTTGATTAAAATTGTAGGGAGGATTTTTTAAAAAAAGGAACTAATAAAAAAACATTTGATTCTTTAAAGAACTCCTAAAGCACTTTATATATTCTCGTTATTTGGAAGACATAAAGTTAATAGGATTTGAAAAGCTTACTTACTACTTAAACAATAGCTTTTTATAATTTATAATTGTTTTTATTATATTTTTGAGAATATTAATAAATCAAACCTACGCTAATCTTCTCACAAATGGTTGTAAAGACGATAATGAAAGTTTTACATGTAAACGAAGTTATACGTAACTATCTAACTTATATTTAAAAAATATCTTTTTAAAATGAAAAAACTTTTAAGTTCTATAGTAATTCTTTTTCTTTTTAATTCTTGTGGGACAATGGAAAAAAATGACCGAATGGTGCAACGAAGTGATTTTTTTAATCAGTTTTCTAAAAGTAAATTAAATGCGCTTTCAAATTGGAAAATGGGTGACGATTATTTAAAGTTAAGAAAAAATAAAACTTTTTTATTCCAAGCAAGAGTCTTTGGAATTGTTCGTTCAGGTTACTATGCTGGAAAATATACTTTTGAAAAAGACACTTTGAGATTAACTTTCATAAACAACTACAAACCAGAAGTATTAAAATCAGGAATATTAGTTTTAAAAAAGCGAAATGGTGAAGAAATTTTGGAAACAGACAATGGTTATTATTTGGCTGTTGTAAAAAATGAATTTGCTACAAAATAAAAGTTGAGAAGATTGACTGTTTAGAGCAATTGAGAAGATTGAGCATCTTATGAATATCCATAAAATAGTTGTTTGTAATATCCATATAAACAAAAAAAAACTCCTAACAATGTTAGGAGTTTTTGTACCCGGAGTGGGAATCGAACCCACACACCTAAGTACACGAGTTTGAGTCGTGCGCGTCTACCAATTCCGCCATCCGGGCAATTGATTGTTTCAATTGTGGGTGCAAATGTAAAAAAAAATTCTACATTACATAAAAAAATACTTAAAAATATCCTTTCAGAGTTCAATTATATTTCTACCTTTGCACCTCGTTACAACGACACACAACTAACTAACTACAAAACAACAAATTAAAATGTCGCATTTTGAACCCGAAGCAAAAATATTTGCCTGTTCACAAAGTGTCCATTTAGCGGAACAAATAGCCAAAAGCTATGGTGTGACGCTAGGCAAGGTTACGTTCTCTAAATATAGTGATGGTGAATTCCAACCTTCTTTTGAAGAATCAATAAGAGGTTTACGCGTTTTTATTGTCTGCTCTACATTTCCAAGTGCAGATAATTTAATGGAATTATTGCTGATGATTGATGCCGCTAAAAGGGCTTCAGCTCGTCATATAACTCCCGTAATTCCTTACTTTGGCTGGGCAAGACAGGATAGAAAGGACAAACCAAGAGTGCCAATTGGAGCAAAACTAGTAGCAAAACTATTAGAAACAGCTGGGGCTACCCGAATCATGACCATGGATTTACACGCCGATCAGATTCAAGGTTTTTTTGAAAAACCAGTAGACCATTTATTTGCATCTACCATTTTCTTACCTTATTTAAAGAGTTTGAATTTGGACAACTTAACTATTGCTTCTCCTGATATGGGAGGTTCGAAAAGAGCTTATGCTTATTCGAAATTCTTAGAGTCGGATGTAGTAATTTGTTACAAACAAAGAAAAATTGCCAATGTAATCGACACTATGGAGTTGATTGGAGAGGTAAAAGGCCGAAACGTAGTTTTGGTAGATGATATGATTGACACGGGAGGCACGCTTGCAAAAGCAGCCGACTTAATGATAGAAAAAGGCGCTTTGAGTGTAAGAGCTATTTGTACACACGCGATTTTATCGGGTGATGCTTACGAAAAGATTGAAAAATCTCAATTGAGCGAATTGATAGTTACCGATTCTATTCCATTAAAGAAAGAATCAAAAAAG
>CANCJZ010000156.1 GCA_947378465.1 Flavobacteriaceae bacterium | reverse complement strand
CAGTATTTGAAGCCCAATCGATTTTGTCAATATCATTGTCCCCTTGTTGAATGGTTTGAAGAGAACGGTTATCAATAAAATGTGCAGAGGCAACACTCTTGGCTGCAAAACCAGAGATCAAATCAAGTTTGGGATAGATGCTGATTCGGAAGTAAATTGTTGCAATTATTAGCAACAGTATAAGTAGTTTTTTCATAATTGTAAGGCTTTAGGCAATAGGCAAAAGGCAAAAGGCAATAGGCGGATTGTGGATACTGACGTTTAGCTATTGAATACCAAATATAATTAATTTTACAATATTGCTGTATATGCAATTGAAAGGAGCAGTAGTAGATAATAACTGACATTTGCCTATTGCCTTCAATAATTATTGAAGGCAATAGGCGGATTATGGTTACTGACGTTTAGCTATTGAATTCAAATATAGTTAATTTTACAACATTACTGTTTATGCAATTGAAAGGAGCAGTAGTAAATTAAAAACTAACAATTGTCTATTTCCTTAATATCGTTTAAATCAAATGTCTGATTTCTCAAAACACATCTTCTAGAATCGTCTATTGCCTAATGCCTAAAGTCATCAACAATTGCCTAAAATAACCTACTTTTGCAAAAAAAATCCTTATGACCAATAAGATTTACTATCTCGCTTCGTGCGATACTTGCAGAAAAATCATCAAATCACTTCCTAATGCTGATCGTTTAGTGTTTCACGACATTCGTCAAAATCCAATTACTGCAGCGGAATTGGAGGAGATGTATGCTTTGTCGGGGAGTTATGAGGCACTTTTCAGCAAGAAAGCTCAGTTGTATAAATCTATGGATTTAAAAAACAAAGCGCTTACGGAAGACGATTATAAAAAATACCTTTTAGAACATTATACTTTTTTGAGTCGTCCGGTTTTTATCATTGATGGTTCGATTTATATTGGCAATAGCCAACAAAATATCATAGCTGTAATTAAAGCCTTGAACTAATGTCAAAAAGAACTTGGGCCTTAATTGCCGCGACCCTAGTGTCGATTATTTATGGCGTGACTTTTACCATTGCCAAGGATGTGATGCCAAAGTATGTAGCTCCTTTTGGATTTATCAGTATGCGAGTAGGGGGGTCAGTGCTTTTGTTTTGGTTGGTTTCCTTTTTTGGCCCAAAAGAAACGATTGACAAAGAAGATTATCCCCGAATTGTTGCCGCCGCCTTCTTTGGAGTGGCGTTTAATATGTTGACTTTTTTTAAAGGCTTAAGCTATACTTCACCTATAATGGGTGCTGTATTGATGGTCACAACCCCAATGATTGTGCTGATATTGTCGGCATTTATAATGAAAGAACGAATGCAGAAACGCAAAGTTTTTGGTATTGTTCTCGGATTGGCGGGTACTGTTACCTTGATTCTTTATGGAAAATCAATGGTGAATGCTCCTAATGCTACTCTTGGGAATTTGTTGGTGTTTGTCAATGCTATTTCTTATGGTTTCTATTTGATATTGGTCAAAAAACTAATGGACAAATACAATGCATTTACTTTCGTGAAATGGATTTATACCTTTGGTTTTTTGATGGTATTGCCTTTTGGTTGGAGCGAATTTCACGCCATCAGTTGGGCCACAGTTCCTGTTGATGTGTTGTGGAAAATAGGATTTGTCATTGTGTTTTCTACCTTCTTGACTTATTTGCTGAACTTGATTTCTATGCGCGAATTAAAACCGACTACCGTTGCGGTGTTTATTTACCTGCAACCGCTTTTTGCAACCATCTTTGCGGTGAGTTTGGATAAAGATGAATTGACTTGGGTGAAATTATTTTCAGCCGTGTTGATTTTTGCAGGAGTGTATTTGGTGACACAGAAGGGCAATTTTAAAGGCAATAGGCAAAAGGCAAAAGGCCGTTGCGGAATTTAGAGAATAGAAACAAGAAGCAAGATATTGAGGATTTACTTTATAGAAATACAATCCATAATTCCCATTGCTTTTTTATATATTTGAAGACTATTAAAAACAAGGGATGATACAATCAATGACGGGGTTTGGTAAAGCTTCTTTGCAACTACCTACCAAAAAGATTACAGTAGAATTAAAATCACTAAACAGTAAAGGACTTGACCTTAACACTCGAATGCCTTCGGTGTACCGCGAAATGGAATTGGGATTGCGCAATCAAATTTCTCAACGATTGGAACGCGGTAAAATAGATTTCTCTTTATATATTGAGGTTACTGGGGAAGAAACTTCTTCCAAAATCAATGTGCCTATCGTAAAAGCGTATATCAATCAGATGAAAGCGGTGATTCCTAATGCGGATGAAACGGAATTGATGAAAATGGCGGTGCGTATGCCCGATGCTTTGAAAACAGAACGTGAAGAAATCGACGAAAACGAATGGAAACAAATCCAATCCGTTATTGATACTGCCTTAGAAAATATTGCTACGTTCCGAAAAGATGAGGGTGTTTCTCTTGAAAAGGAATTCTTATTGCGTATTGGTAATATACTTTCCTTAATGAATGATGCGGTGGCTTATGATGCAGAACGTGTGGATACGGTTAAAAGCCGTTTGAGAACGGCTCTTGATGAATTGCAAGTGAATGTGGATGAGAATCGTTTTGAACAAGAATTGATATTTTATCTTGAAAAATACGATATCACTGAGGAGAAAGTACGTTTAGAAAATCATTTGAATTATTTTATCGAAACCCTTGCTGGGACTGAAGCTAACGGTAGAAAGTTAGGCTTTATCACTCAAGAAATGGGTAGAGAAATCAATACTATGGGTTCCAAATCCAATCATTCGGAGATGCAGAAATTGGTAGTGATGATGAAAGATGAATTGGAAAAGATTAAAGAACAGGTTTTAAATGTGTTGTAATTAACACTTTTTGCAAGTATAGAAGATTAGCATGAATAAAGGAAAATTATTAGTATTCTCAGCGCCTTCGGGCTCTGGAAAAACCACTATAGTAAGGCATTTATTGCAACAAGATGATTTGAATTTGGAGTTTTCCATATCGGCGGCAACTCGTGAGCCTCGTGGAGAAGAAGTCAACGGAGTAGATTATTACTTTATTTCTATACCCGAATTTAAAAATCATATCAAAGCAGAAGATTTTGTGGAGTGGGAGGAAGTCTACAGAGACAACTTCTATGGCACTCTGAAAAGTGAAGTAGAACGGATCTGGGCCAAAGGGAAGAATGTTATTTTTGATATTGATGTGGCGGGTGGGCTGCGTATAAAATCTAAATTTCCTCAAGAAACCTTGGCTGTTTTTGTCAAACCACCGAGTGTGGATGAATTAAAACGCCGCTTAAAGGAACGTTCTACCGAAAGTGATGACAAAATCAATATGCGAATTGCTAAGGCACACGTGGAATTGGCTACTGCACCACAATTTGATTTAATTATCAAAAACTACGATTTGGATGTAGCCAAAGAAGAAGCCTATCAATTGGTGAAACAATTTGTTAACTCCTAATTTACAGTTATGAAAATAGGATTGTACTTTGGAACTTTTAATCCCATTCATATTGGCCATATGATTATTGCAAATCATATGGCGGAACATACTGATTTGGATCAGGTGTGGATGGTGGTAACTCCTCATAATCCTCATAAACAAAAAAGTACTTTGCTGGACGATTACCAGCGTTTGCACATGGTGCATTTGGCTACTGAAGCGTATTCGAAAATCAAACCTTCCGATATTGAGTTTAAGTTGCCACAACCGAACTATACTGTCCATACGTTAGCGCATTTGCACGATAAATACCCAATGCATCAGTTCGCCTTAATTATGGGCGAAGACAACCTTAATTCGCTTCCTAAGTGGAAAAACTACGAAGTGATCTTGGAAAACTATGCTATTTATGTGTATCCAAGAATCACCAATGAAAAAAAACTTTCTGAACTTGCTTCTCACAAGAATGTTCATTTGATCGATTCTCCTGTTATTGAATTGTCTTCTACTTTTATCCGTCAATGTATTAAAGATAAAAAAAATGTCGCTCCTATGTTGCCTCAAAAGGTATGGGAATACTTAGACCACAATTTTTTTTACAAGCAGTAAGTCGTAGGCATTAGGCCATTGCGGATAATGGTTTTAGGTGATATGTTTTTCCTTTTTTATTCTAATAAAAAAATTAGTAGGCTTCCTTTAGTAGGTAAATTACTTATATAACTTTTTTATTTTAAATAAAATGGCATCTACTTGTTCAAAAACCATTTAAATTAATAAACACGTTTTTAGAAAAGTGTTTCCAAAGCTTATTGAAGTGTTGCTAAGGTCTACTAAAGTGTTTCCAAAGCTTAGTCGAATTGTTCCAAGAACTGTTTTGATAGATCTAAGTATTTTAAAAAAACATTTTGAAAAAGAGGTGTACCAATTGTTTTCTTTGGCACTTTGAAGATTTGCCTCATAAAAAATGAGACTTATATAAAATAAAAAAGGTGAAATTTCTTTCACCCTTTTTGCCCCAAATCTACCATAAACTTAACCTACTAATGCTATGGTTCTCCAAAGATATATCCTCATGAATAGTATTTCAAAATAATATTGATGAATTACAATAAAAGTCGACGAAATGCACTTTTCATTCGATTTTAATATGCTCTAACGTCTTTTCCTTCGTAAAAATTCATAAAAGCACGGTTCACAACACGGTTACCACCTGCTGTTGGATAATCACCCGTAAAGTACCAATCACCCAAATTTTTAGGGCAAGCAATATGCAAATTCGCTACGGTCTGAAAGATGATTTTTACCTCTGCTTTGATGTCTGATGAGGTCAAGAGCTCTGAAATTTTCGTCGACACTTCCACGTCGCTAAACGGGGCATAGATTTCCGTAACATAATTGACCACTTCGGCATCTTTTAAATGCTCTTGTGCCTTGCATTTTTGATATACTTCATCGACGATATGATACAGATTGCGCTCTTTTAACAAAGCAATTGCGGCTTGAAAAGCGATCAAACCTTCCAGCTTAGCCATGTCAATACCATAACAATCGGGATATCGAATTTGCGGTGCCGAGGAAACCACCACGATGCTTTTTGGATTCAAACGATCCATCATTTTGATGATGCTTTTCTTTAAAGTAGTTCCTCGTACAATACTGTCATCAATAATCACTAAATTATCGGAGGATTGGATCACTCCATAAGTTACATCATATACATGGGCTACTAGATCGTCTCTGCTGCTGTCATCGGTAATAAAGGTGCGCAACTTTGCATCTTTAATAGCAATCTTTTCGGTGCGTATTTTAACGGAAAGAATTTCTTCTAACTTCTCTTTGGTAAGTGTCTTTCTATTATTTAAAATAAATTGATTTTTTCTTTGATTCAAAAAATCATTCGCTGCCTCTACCATTCCATAAAATGAAGTTTCGGCTGTATTCGGTATATAGGAAAACACTGTGTGGTCTGTATCACTATCTATAGCCTCCAAAACGGCAGGAAGAATGAGTTTCCCTAACTCTTTTCGCTCTTGATAGATCTCTGCATCACTTCCTCTAGAAAAATAGATACGTTCAAATGAACAGGCTTTTTTTACAGTAGGAACATTGATTTCCTCTTCTGTAATGCTGCCATTTTTTTTAATTATTAAAGCGTGACCGGGTTGAAGTTCTTGCACTTTTTCAAAAGGCACATTAAATACTGTTTGAATCACTGGGCGCTCAGAAGCAACTACCGCGATTTCCTCATCTTCATAAAAATAAGCGGGACGAATTCCTGCAGGATCTCTAACCACAAAGGCATCGCCATGTCCAAAAAGGCCTGCCATGGCATAGCCACCATCCCAGCCTTTTGAAGCGCGTCGCAATATCTTTGCTACGTCCAGTTTCTCTGCAATTACAGGCGAAGCCTCACGCTTAGACAAACCATTGTTTTTACATTCTTGGTACAATTCGGTTACTTCATCATCCAAGAAATGTCCAATTTTTTCCATTACAGTAACCGTATCTGCCATTTCTTTGGGATGTTGCCCTAATTCCACAAGACTTTGAAATAATTCTTTAACATTGGTCATGTTAAAGTTACCCGCCACAATCAGATTTCGATGCATCCAATTGTTTTGACGTAAAAAGGGATGCACGCTTTCAATACTGTTTTTGCCAAAAGTTCCATAACGTACGTGCCCTAGAAACAATTCTCCGATATAAGGAATATTGGCTTTTTGCAAAGCAACATCTTCAGCATATTCAGGGTGAAGGGCCATTTCTTCGTTAACGCGTTCGTTGATTTGTGCAAAAACATCTTGTATCGCTTGGGCATTATTGGAACGCACTCTACTGATGTAGCGTTCTCCAGGCTCCACATCTAATTTAATAGAAGCGAATCCAGCACCGTCCTGCCCTCTGTTGTGTTGCTTTTCCATCAAGAGATACATCTTTTGTATCCCATAAAATGCAGAACCGTATTTTTCTTTGTAGAATTCTAACGGTTTTTTTAATCGTAAAAGTGCAATTCCACATTCGTGTTTGATTGCGTCGCTCATTGTGTTGTAGTTTTATCCGAGGCACTCCCTTTCATTCGGTTATGCTTCGGGTGTTGTGTTGTTTAGTTATTTATAACTACAGTAATAAACTGTAATCATAGTTGTTATGCGTATTTTGAATAAAAAAATGCCCCGAAAAATCGAGGCATAAAGTTATTATAATTCTATTTCAAATTGTGTTAACGATTTGAATTGTTTTAATCTGTCTTTTACTTCCTCTTCTTTCAAGGCTACCATTCTTTCGGTTCCAAATTTCTCTACACAGAAAGAAGCCAAGTTGGATCCATGAATAATTGCATTCTTCAAATTGTTGAAAGAGATGTTTTCGCTTTGCGCAATATAACCTGCAAAACCTCCTGCAAAAGTATCACCAGCTCCTGTTGGATCAAATACTTCTTCTAATGGCAATGCTGGCGCAAAGAATACTTCTTTGTTGTGGAATAATAATGCACCGTGCTCTCCTTTTTTAATCACTACATATTTAGGACCCATAGTATGGATTTTTGCAGCCGCTTTCACTAATGAATATTCTCCTGATAGTTGGCGTGCTTCCTCATCATTAATGGTAATCACATCAACGCGTTTGATTACATCTAACAATTCTGGTAAGGCACAATCCATCCAAAAGTTCATGGTATCTAATACCACTAATTTAGGAGTACTAGTCAATTGATCCAAAACACCACTTTGAACTAAAGGATGCAAGTTTCCTAACATCACTACGTCTGAATCTTTAAAATCTTGAGGAACTACGGGATTAAAATCTGCTAATACATTCAATTCCGTAATTAAAGTATCGCGAGAATTCAAATCGTTATGGTATTTACCACTCCAAAAGAAGGTTTTTCCTCCTTTTACAATTTCAATTCCTGAAATATCAATATTTCTATCGGTTAATAAATCTAAATATTCTTGAGGGAAATCGTCACCAACTACGGAAACAATTGC
>CANCJZ010000155.1 GCA_947378465.1 Flavobacteriaceae bacterium | reverse complement strand
ATCAATATGTCTAACGCAACATTCCACAAAATCTTGCTTCTTGCTTCTTGCCTCTTTCGTCTATTCTATAGAGAATAGAATATAGACAAGGTAGCAAGAGAAATGAACAAAGATAATAGAGGTTCCTTTATTTTTATATTATCTATTTTACCAAAAGTTAAATTATCTTAAATGGAAATAAAAAAGTAGGGATTTATCATTATCAATTAAAAATGAAGTAAAGCTAAATATTCTGATTAGTTTTTATTTTCTAAAAGAGGGACAAATTTAAAATCTCCAAATTCGTGTTTTTCAAATTGAGTTTCGTTTTTGCGAATTAACATGGTCATGATTTGTTCCTTCTCACCAACTGGAATGACTAACTTCCCTCCTATTTTTAGTTGCGCCATTAATGCTTGAGGGATAACTGGTGCACCAGCAGTAACGATAATACTATCAAAAGGGGCGTGATTTGGCAATCCTTTATAACCATCTCCAAAAGATAGATGTTTGGGACGGATGCCTAACTTTGGTAACAAAAGAGATGTCGTTTTAAACAATTCATTTTGACGTTCAACAGAGTAGACTTTAGCTCCTAAAACACATAACACTGCCGTTTGATAGCCACTACCTGTTCCAATTTCTAAAATCTTATGATCTTTTTGAACCTCTAACAACTGACTTTGGAAAGCAACCGTATACGGTTGAGAAATGGTTTGCCCCGCACCTATAGGAAAAGCTTTATCTTGATAAGCGAAATCTTCAAAGCTTGAATTCAAGAAAAGATGTCTTGGAATTTTCTTAATGGCGTCTAATACATTTTTATCATTAATCCCTTTTTCTTCTAATTGCTTAGCTAATTGATTTCGAAGTCCTTGATGTTTGATGGTATCTTTCAATTGAAATGGAGTTTAATTTTGGTAAAAATAGAAAACAAATGGCCACATTCAAATAAAAATTTAGTCAAAAAAATGAGAATGATTTTTAGTTTTTGATTTTATACAATTTCATATCTTTACGGGAAAAAATAATGGACAATTTAATTAGTGCACAGAATAAATTAAATGCTGTTGGATTTTTAGACTTAGATACAGACAACATTGATTATATATCAGAAATAAATAAACTTCGAAAAGAAAAGAATGCGGTAATCCTAGCGCATTATTACCAAAGACCCGAGATTCAAGACATAGCCGATTTTGTAGGCGATAGTTTAGCCTTAGCACAAAAAGCGGCAGCAACTAGTGCAGATATGATTGTATTTGCAGGTGTTCACTTTATGGCGGAGACGGCAAAGATATTAAACCCCTCTAAGAAGGTGGTATTACCGGATTTGAATGCGGGCTGTTCTTTAGCTAGTTCTTGTCCAACTGTAGATTTTGAAGCTTTTATTAAGCAGCACCCTAATCATATCGTGGTTTCTTATGTCAATACCTCAGCAGAGATCAAAGCGCTTACTGATATAGTTTGTACTTCATCTAATGCAGAGAAAATCATCAATTCTATTCCTAAAGATCAACCTATTATCTTTGCTCCTGATCGTAATTTAGGGGCTTATTTAATAAAGAAAACAGGTCGAGAAATGGTACTTTGGGACGGCGCTTGTTTAGTACACGAAGCTTTTTCTTTAGATAAAATTTTAAAACTGTATCAAGAGCATCCCGATGCAGAAATCATTGCGCATCCTGAATCTCAAGAGCATATTCTTAAAGTAGCTAAATATATTGGCTCTACAGCGGGATTGTTAGACTATGTAAAAAAGAGTCCCGCTAAGAAGTTTATCGTAGCAACAGAGGCTGGGATTTTGCATAAAATGAATAATGAAACTCCTGGCAAAATCTTTATTGCAGCACCTTCTAATGACGACAGTTGCAATTGTAGTGAGTGTGCGTTTATGAAGCTGAATACTATGAAGAAATTGTATTTATGTATGAAATACGAAATGCCAAATATAGAGATTGAAGAATCGCTAGGAAAAAAAGCGGTGAAATCAATAAACAGAATGCTCGAAATATCAAAATAAACTCCACTATGAGTGTAATTCAATCTGACATTCTGATTCTTGGCTCTGGTGTAGCAGGTTTATCCACTGCCATTAAATTAGCCAAAGCGTTACCTAATAAGTCGATCATTGTAGCCACTAAAAACAATAAAGAAGAATCCAATACTAAATATGCTCAAGGAGGTATTGCTGCGGTATGGAATGAAGACGATTCGTTTGAGAGTCATATTCAAGATACACTGAAGGCAGGAGATTATGAAAATGATCTAGAAGTCGTTAAAATGGTGGTAGAAAATGCACCCGAACGATTGAATGAATTGATACAATGGGGAGCTGATTTTGACATCAATTCTAAAAACGAATATGATTTAGGTAAAGAAGGAGGACATTCTACTAACAGAATCTTGCATCATAAAGACATTACGGGGTTTGAAATTCAAATGACCTTGATTAAACAAGTGGAAAGCTTGGCCAATATTCAGTTTTTAGACCATCATTTTGCCATAGAATTAATCACAGAGCATCATTTTAAAAACAAAAAAATAGAACTAGGACAAAAGGATATTCATTGTTATGGGGCTTATATCTTGAATGAAAAAACTTCCGAAATAGATACTTATCTTGCTCACAAAGTAGTTTTAGCCACTGGCGGATCCGGACAGAGTTATGCTACTACTACAAATCCTGTTATTGCAACAGGAGATGGTATTGGGATGGCCTTTCGTGCTAAAGCGCAGATTGATGATATGCAATACATCCAATTCCACCCAACTGCTTTATACGAACCTGGAAAGAGTCCTGCGTTTTTAATTTCCGAAGCGGTAAGAGGATTTGGGGCTTATATCAAAAACAAAAAAGGCGAACGCTTTATGTTTAAGGTAGATGAAAGAGGCGAATTGGCCTCAAGAGATATTGTTTCAAGAGCCATCAATATGGAGATTAACACCTCTGGAAATGAATGTGTGTATTTGGATTGTACCCATTTGGATCAAGAGGCATTTTACAATCATTTCCCAAACATTGTTGACAAATGCAATTCAATAGGAATCGACGTTACTAAAGATTATATTCCTGTATTGCCGGCTATGCATTATATGTGTGGAGGTGTGTCTGTAAATAGAGAAGGAAAAACAACGATCAATAATTTGTATGCAAATGGAGAAGTGGCACGAACAGGATTGCATGGAGCGAATCGTTTGGCCTCGAATTCATTATTGGAAGCTTTGGTTTTTGGAGCTATAATCGCGCAAAACATCATTGATAACAAAGCTGATTTAGAACAGCAATTCCCTCCAATTCCAGAATGGAACACCGAAGGAACGATGGATCCAAAGGAATTGATATTAATTTCTCATAACAGAAAATCTGTTCAAAATATCATGAATGATTTAGTTGGAATTGTGCGTTCGCATCAACGTTTGGAGCGCGCGATTGACCATTTGAATTATATCTATGAGGATACTGAAAAGATGTTTAAACGAGTGACTATTTCCCCTCAAATATGTGAATTGAGAAATATTAATGCCGTTGCTTATTTGATTGTAAAACAATCGATGGAAGCAAAAGAAAACAAAGGAGCTTTTTATAGTTTAGATCTGATTGATTAATGTATTCTTTACATTATTAACAATCAAAACTACTATTCAACAACTACTATTCATTAATTAATAATAATGGAGATGTAGTTTTAAAGTTTCTACAAAATAAATTACATTTGTTTAAAATACAATACTATGCTTAAAGTTGGTGTTTTAGGTGCAGGTCACCTTGGAAAAATACATTTGCGATTGTTACAACAATCTGAGAAATACGAATTAGTAGGATTTTATGATGAGAACCAAGAGAATGGCGCAAAGATAGCGGCAGAATTTGGTTACAAACAATTCGATACTATTGCTAAATTAATCCACGCTGTAGATGTTATTGACATAGTAACCCCTACTTTATCCCATTACAAATGTGCTAAGGTTGCCATCAAATCAGGGAAGCATGTTTTTATAGAAAAACCAATTGCAACTACTGTTGCAGAAGCGGAAGAAATTATTGCTCTATCCAAAGAATATCAAGTCAAAGGTCAAGTAGGACATGTGGAGCGATTCAATCCTGCATTTATTGCGGTAAAAGATCAGATTGAAAATCCGATGTTTATTGAAACCCACCGTTTGGCAGAATTCAATCCACGAGGTACCGATGTTCCTGTAGTGTTGGATTTGATGATACACGATATCGATGCCATATTGAGTGTGGTTCAATCAAAAGTAAAAGAAGTACATGCTAGTGGCGTATCAGTATTGAGTCAATCGCCAGATATTGCGAATGCGCGAATTGAATTTGAAAACGGTTGTGTGGCCAACATCACTTCAAGTAGAATTTCGATGAAAAACATGCGTAAGTCGCGTTTCTTTCAAAAAGATGCTTATATCTCAGTTGACTATTTAGACAAGGTATGTGAAGTGGTAAAGATGAAAGAAGCTCCTGAAGTTCCAGGTGATTTTGATATGATTTTACAAAATGCTGAAGGCGAGAAAAAACAAATCTACTTTGCGAATCCAGAGGTAGCTCCAAATAATGCTATCCTTGATGAATTAGACACTTTCGCGGATGCCATCAACAATAACACTACTCCAATTGTAACACTTGAAGATGGTACTGAAGCCTTGAGAGTGGCTTATCAAATTATTGATAGTATGGAGAAAAGCAATATCAAATAATAAAACAAAAAACAAACTAAACATATATAATGAAAACAATAGCTGTTATCGGAGCAGGAACTATGGGTAATGGAATTGCTCATACTTTTGCACAAAGCGGTTTCACCGTAAAATTAATTGACGTTTCTGAAAAATCCTTAGAAAAAGGAATGGCCACAATAGCGGCTAACTTGGATCGAATGGTAGCTAAAGGTACTATTTCAGAACAAGATAAACATCAAACTATAGGAAATATTATTACCTATACCGATATCAAAGATGGTGTAGTAGGAACTGACTTAGTTGTTGAAGCAGCTACAGAAAATGTAAATTTAAAATTAAACATCTTTAAACAATTGAGTGAAGTATGTGCTCATAACGTAATACTAGCATCCAATACTTCTTCTATCTCAATCACACAAATCGCTGCTCAGGTAGTGCATCCTGAAAGAGTTATAGGAATGCACTTTATGAATCCAGTGCCGATTATGAAATTAGTAGAAATCATCCGTGGTTACAACACTTCCGATGAAGTTACTAAAATCATTATGGATTTATCGATTAAATTAGGTAAAACACCAACAGAAGTTAACGATTATCCTGGATTTGTGGCCAACCGTATTTTGATGCCGATGATTAATGAAAGTATTGAAACTTTATACAACGGTGTTGCAGGTGTTCAAGAGATTGACACTGTAATGAAATTAGGTATGGCGCATCCTATGGGGCCTTTACAGTTAGCGGATTTTATTGGATTAGACGTTTGTCTTTCAATCCTTAATGTTATGTATGACGGATTTAAAAATCCGAAATATGCTCCTTGCCCGTTGTTGGTAAATATGGTAATGGCTGGTAAACTGGGTGTAAAATCTGGTGAAGGTTTTTATGATTATTCCGAAAGCAAAAAAGCAGAGAAGGTTTCTAAACAGTTTATTTAGGTTGTACGTTGTAGGTTGTAGGTTGTAGGTTTTGTTGTAGGTTGTAGGTTTTGTAGGTTTTAGGTTTTAGGTTGTAAGTTATAGGTTATAGGTTGAAGGTAGCATAAAGCAATTCTATCGAACTAATTGATAATTGTACTTTCGATTGATAAAATGGAAAAATACTAAACACTAAACACTAAAAATTGAACTTATAAACTAAAGATTATACTTTTAAAAAACTTAAAATATACCACTTACAACCTACAACTTACAACTTACAACCTACAACTTATAACTTACAACCTACAAAAACATACAACTAAAAACATGAGCAAAATAATCCCATTTAAGGCGGTACGTCCAACAGCGGATAAAGTAGCCTTGGTCACTTGTAGGAATTATGACGATTATAGTCCTGCGGAGTTGGCATGCTGGTTGGACTTTAATCCTTATTCATTTTTGCATGTAATCAATCCTGCTTTTGTTCATGCCCAAAAGATCACTTTAGATAAACGTTTTAGAGGTGTTGCTCACAAATACCAAGATTTTAAGAATGATGGTGTATTTTTAGAGGAAGATAAAGCGGTTTTCTTTTTATATGAAATTGAAACAAAAACACAATCCTTTACAGGAATAGTTGCAGGCACTTCTGTGGAGGAATACCGCAATAACATCATCAAAAAGCACGAGGACACATTACAATACCGAGTGGAATTGTTTAAAGATTATTTGCATCAAACGGGCTTTAATACGGAACCTGTACTGATTACTTATCCGGATCATAAAGCTCTTAATGAGTGGATTGACAAGAAGAAGAAAGAAACTGCTATATATCATTTTTCTACTACAAATAAAGAGAAACACACGCTTTGGAAAGTAGATCAAGCAGCGGAAATACAATGGTTGCAAACTCAATTTGAAGGAATCCCAGAATTGTATATTGCTGACGGGCACCATCGTTCGGCTTCGGCGGAGTTGCTTTGGGAGCAAGATCATCATTTAGGTAATGATAATTTGAACTACTTTATGAGTTTTTTGATTGCGGAAAGCAATGTCAAAATATATGAGTTCAATCGAATCATTCGTGACTTGAATGGACATTCAAAAGAAGTATTTTTAGAAAAATTATCCGAGCATTTTATTCTTATTTGCAAAGAACAAGAGTTGTGGAAACCACAAAACAAATTTGAATTTGGAATGTATTTAGAAGGGCGTTTTTATGCCTTATTTTACAAACAAACCACCAATAACGCAAGTCTATTAGAAAATCTGGATGCTCAGATACTATATGATAAGGTTCTTCAACCGCTACTTGGTATTGAAGACCTTAGAAACGATGAACGTATTGAATACATCCCTGGAAAACAATCCATTTTAACCTTAAAAGAATTGGTTGATGAAGGGGAATTTGAAGTTGGCTTTATGCTCTACCCTTCTGATATTTCTGAGATCAGAGCTTTGGCAGACCATCATTTGATCATGCCTCCTAAAAGTACTTATATCGAACCGAAGTTTAGAAGTGGACTTGTTATTTATGAGTTGTAGGTTTGTAGGTTGTAGGTTCGTTGGGTTATAGGTTCGTTGTAGGTTGAAGGTTGAAGGTTGAAGGTTGTTGAAAACAGATGTTTTTTGCTTTGAGACTATGAAATAATAAAGCTAATAACTATTCATTAGATGATAATACAATTGGCAATACATAAGAACACCTAACAGGGACTCCTCTTTGTGTGGCTGGACTCCATTTTGGGGAGAGGCTCAACACTCTGACCGTTTCGGCTGCGGTGTTATAACCCGCATCTTTTATTATTTTGATTTCTGTTAGACTGCCATCTTTTTCAATAACAAAAGAAACCAAT
>CANCJZ010000154.1 GCA_947378465.1 Flavobacteriaceae bacterium | reverse complement strand
CCAAAGTTTATAGGTTCCTGTAATTTGCTTTTTAAAATCGCAAACCTTAAAAATAGCTCTCTCTACATCGGTATTGGTTTGACGATAAAACTCTTCTTCAATTTTATTGGCAATGGTAATTCGAAGTCCATCATTTGACAAAAAACCATTTCCTTCTGAATATAGTAATTTTAAAAAATCAGAACCTTCCTCGTGTCCCCCTGTACAGGATTCTCCCGCAGGAAAATACAACAATACATCCTTAATAGTATCGTTATTTGCATCAAATGTTTTTGCTTCAATAGTAGTAGGAAGTCCATAATAAACCTCAGGATTTTTGGCAATCCACTTCATATAATCCGTTTCGCAAGGAGTGCCCACTTCGCCATTAATCAACAATTGCTTCTTCCAAGAATTCTTTTGACTGGCAATAAAATCTTGCGGCTTTTCTTGTTTCTGCGAACAAGAACTTACAGTTATAATAATCAAAAAAAATAATGTTTTTAGTAGCCTATTCATATTAATAAAAATTATATAAATTAATTTCACCGCTCTAAAGTAAACCCAGTAAGAACTGCGTATATTTTAATCAAATCAATTTATTGGTTTTAGCCTTTTGAACTGCTTCAAGTTTATTGTGCACTTGAAGTTTGGTATAAATATTTTCCACGTGTTTGCGAACGGTTCCTGATGATAGAAATAAATTTTCAGCAATAGCATTGTACTTTAATCCTTTACTCAATTGCTCTAAAACTTCCACTTCTCTTGGCGTCAAAACTACCGCTTCAGCTTGCATTTCGACATCAAAAACCAAAGGTTCACGCAATAACTTTAAAGTTTTCATAGCTATCGAAGGCGTCATAGCCGCACCACCATTCAACGTGTCATTAATGGCGGTGTACAATTCATCGGGATTTACTTCTTTGAGCAAATAACCATCGGCACCCGCTTTTATGGATTTAAAAATATTCTCATCAGTATCAAAAACCGTCAGCATAATAATTTTTATATGCGGATATTTATTCTTCACTAATTCTGTAGCTTCAATTCCATTCATCTTTGGCATTTCAATATCCATTAAAATCAAATCTACGTGAGGATTTTTTTCTAATTTCAACAACAAATCTTCTCCATTTAAGGATTTGAATTTGATTTCAATCAAATCAAAAAAACTCAGCTTATCCTGAATTGCTTTTTGCAAAAAAGCATTATCATCTACAATGGCTACTTTTATCATTTTAATATATTTAAAGGAATTTGTATCACAATGCGAGTTCCACTATTAAATTTGGAATGAATAATGCATTGTCCTTTGATTTCTTCTATTCTTTGAAGCATATTTTGAATACCATTGCCAAATTCAACAGAATCCTTATCAAATCCTTTTCCATCATCCGACACTTCTATTTGAAGCTGATCGTCCTTTTTCTGAACATGTACATTTATTGCTGACGCTTCGGCATATTTGACGGCATTATTTACTGCTTCTTGAATGGTTCTGTATATAGTAATTCCAATAATGGATGAAAAACGCAACGCTTTCATCTCATCTTCTATATAAAATTGAAATTGAATCGAACTGGTAGCGGACTTGGCCTTTTCAATAAAATTCACAATTCTTGAATACAAATCATCCACCGTTAATTCCGATTTGTTCATTGCCCAGATGGTATCGCGAAGCTCCACTATGGTTGATTTAGTAAACTCGCTGATGCGTAACAATTGGGTATTTATAGTGGAATCGGTAATTTTTGTTCCATATTTCAAATTGTCAATAGACGAAATCACGAAGGTCAATTGTGCGCCTATATTATCGTGTAGATCTCTGGAAATAGAAAGTCGTTGTTCCTGCAATTGATTTTGATTTTCTATTGCTTGAATTGCATTTTTGAGCTCAAACTCTTGTTGTTGCTGTTTGTTTTTAAGACGTTGTTGTCTATAAATCATCATTCCCACTAAAGCAATAAAAAGAGTTGCCAAAGAAATAATGATCAACCAAAAACTCTTTTTTTTGCTTTCATTTTCATGTTTATAAAGTTCATTTTTTGTTTTAAAAAGCTCTTTTTCTTTTTTCTCTGATTGGTATTTGGCTTCGTATAAATTGATTGCCTTTTTCAAATCCAAACCTTCAACAATTTTATGAATGGAATCGCTTTTAATTTTGAACGAATAAGCCTCTTTGTAGCGGCCTTCCATAAATGCTATTTTGGATTTGAATTGAAAATATTCGGATAAACGTTGTTGATCCTTGTTTTTTTGAGTTACCAAATACATTTTTTCATTGTATTCATTTGTTTTTGACAAATTATTAGTTGCCAAATACAAATTGATGTATCCCAAATACACATTTTCCAAAATATTCGATTCGGCATTGTTTTTCAAACAAATTACTTCGGCTTCTTTCAAACAATTCAATGCCTCATCATATCGCTTTACACTCAACAAGGCCATTGCTTTGTTGTGATTGCCTACTGCAAGTCCAAGCAAATCATTCATTTTTCGCTTTAATGCAATTCCTTTTTCATAATTGTAAAGCGCTTGCAAATGATGCCCTTGTTTTTCCAAAATTTTAGCCAAATTAATATAGGAAACAGAAAGCCCATATTCATCATTAATAATTTTCCTAATTTGAAGTGATTTTTCGAGGTATTGTTTGGCTTTTTCATCCTCTTCTATATCGTCATAAATGAGTCCAATATTACTTAACACATTGGCTTGATATTCTCTTTTATTAGTTTTTTCAAAAATTTTAAGCGCTTTGGAATAGCTAACAATGGCCTGATAATAATTGCTTTTATTCCAATACAACAAACCAATATTATTGAATGCCGACCCTTCAACAGCTATCGCTTTGGCTTTACGAGCGAACTGAATAGCTTGTTGATAACAATAGTAAGCACTGTCCAAATTGCCTTTATAATCAAAATATACTCCTTTCAAGTTAAACGCTTTGGCATTGGCAAAAGCCGAATGCTGTTGTTGTGCAATTTTGAAAATAGCTTGAAAATATTTTTTAGATTGTTCCAAATTTGAATTTACTTCAATAAAAAACAAGGAATTATTGGCTTCAATTCGCAAGGAATCACTTTTAGAAGAATGTACAATTTGCAGTAAACTATCTATTTCTTTAGTGTTTTGGGAAAAGGAAAAGTGCAGCGAAAAAAATAATAAAATCCAACAACAATATCGCATAATCAACTGGGGGTTAGTATGTCTAAAATTATAGTTTTTTTTGAATTTAGAAAAACATAGTTCAAAAACAATTATTGATTTAATTTTCAAGAGTACTCAATTGATTTATTAAAAGACTTTGAAGAAAAACAATTTCAATATTAATACGCTTGGTTTGTTCTTTATAGATGGCGTCAAATTGAAGGGCCAAATTTACTTTAGTGCTTAGCATTTTTTGTTTTTTCAAAAGATCATCACGCTTTACTTCCAGCAATTGAATACAAATTTGATGCTGCTCTTTCAATCTGTAATTTTGAATTGTATTCCACATTATCAGCAGAAGCATCATTATAAAAACTATAAAAATAAAATATCCCATAAAACAACATCTTGTATTTGTATGCAAATTTGACTCAGACTGGCAAAAAACACAATACGAAAAACAACGTATTTAATAATGGAAATTAAAATTGAATGTGAGGATATTGTTTTTGCAAAGCGATAATTTTTTGTTGTAAACTCTCAACAAACTTTAAATGACTAGCTGAATTTGGATTAAAAGGAATGTGAGACAATCCTTTTTGAATATTTTCCACTGCATTCATCGTTCCAATAACTGATTCCGAAATAGTACTTTCTACAAAACGCTCCCAAATATAATCCACTGCCATAGCATTAGGATGTAATAAATCCGCACCATAAAATCGATAGTCGCGCAATTCATCCATTAGGAGTTCATAGCTTGGGAAATAATGACAAAGCGTATTATTTTGTTCCAAAATTTGATGTATTGCAGCAATCAAATGGGATTTGCTGCGCTGATTCTCTACAAAACCATCTTTACTATGACGTACGGGAGAAACGGTAAACAATACTTTCGCATTTGGATTCACCGTTTGGATCAAATCCAGAGTCCTTTGAATGGAGGATTCTATTTGCGCAATGGAAAGCAGTTCTTTTTCAAATTCACTTTGCTTGACTTTATGACAATTCGCTACTATAGCACGAGAACTTTTTAATCGATACACCCAAGAAGTTCCATAAGTAAGAATAATATGAGTGGAAGTGGTCAAATACTGATGTAAATGGTCCAATTGCAAATTAATATTTTTCAAAAAAACATCTTGATCGGCATGATTCAATTCCGAATGCACCTCATAACAACTCCAACATTCATTATGGTAAAAGACATCCTCAGCAGTAAAATATCTTTGTTCCACTGCGCGTTCTATTAACGAGGCTATGGATACCGAATTAAAGATAATTCCAAAGGGATTGGTATAAGATATAAACTTATAATGCGCCAACTTATTCCCTATATGATCTGCAAAGCACGAACCGATAGACAACACTACGGAATGATAGTCAATACTATGTTTATAGGGAGTAATCGGTATCTTAGTACTGAAATTCATGAGTGTTTGATTGAAGAATCAAAAGTATAAAAATAAAAGCATATCTGAATTTAAACAAAATATCAATCTAAAACTTAAATTAACCAATAATAATATGAGCTAAACTACGTTAGCAACTCTAAAACAAATTTCAATTATTTAATAATCAATACTAATTTAAAAGCTATTTTAAAATGAAAAAGAAAATCTTCCTTATCCTATTGGGATTAATTGCATTAAACTTAAATGCACAAAACTATGATCAATTGATCAAAAAAGCCGATTCTTGTTATACTGCAGGTAATTACAAAAACTCAATAGACTTGTATCAAAAAGCGTTCAAGTTAAATTCCAAATCTTGGCTCAATTATTACAACGCTGCTTGTAGTGCATCCTTGGGCAACAACAAAAAAACTGCTCTAAAGTGGTTAGAAATTTCTATTAAAAAAGGTTATGGCGACATCAAACACCTCAAATCGGACACTGATTTAGATAATTTACACCAAGAAAAGAAATGGTTGCAACTGACCAATGATTTGCAAAAGAAAGTTGATATTATGGAAGCAAATATGGACAAACCATTGCAAAAAGAACTGCTATCAATACTTAAAGAGGATCAAGATACACGTAACCTTTATACCGCAGTCCAAAAAAAACACAACTATCAGAACAATAAAGAAGGAGATAGTTTAGGAAAAATAATGATATTGAAAGACAGCTTAAACTTGATTAAGGTTATTAAGATCTTGGATGAAAAAGGATGGGTGGGAAAAGACAAAGTAGGCACACCAGCAAATCTAACCATATTCTTAGTCATTCAACATTCAAACCTAGAAATCCAAAAAAAATATTTACCAATGATGCAAGAAGCAGTAAAAAAAGGAAATGAATATCCTTCTTCATTAGCATTATTAGAAGATCGAATTGCTATTAGAGAAGGTAGAAAACAAATATATGGTAGCCAGTTAGGCACTAATCCCGATACTAAAAAGAAATATTTTTTCCCTATTGAAGATCCAGATAATGTAAACAAAAGAAGAAAAAAAATAGGCCTCGGTCCTATTGAGGAATACGCGAAACATTTTGATGTTGTTTGGGATGTTGAAGCCTATAAAAAAGAATTGCCCGAATTGGAAAAACTTTCAAAGAAAAAGTAAATGACATTAGGTAATAGGGGTAAGTTTTTAAAAGAAACCTAACCCCTTTTTTAGTTCATTTAAGAACGAAATATAAATTGGCTGTTGTTTGAATAAATTAAGCTTAACTATTTAATTAAACTTTCCAATCCCTCGATTGCATTCCATTGTCAATCTATTCACTACTTTTGCATTTCGTTTTAAAAAAACCACTATGAAATTATTGTATTCTTATATTATAAAACACAAAGCACTTTTATTTTTTGCGCTTATTATGGCGGCATTAAACATTTGCTTTAGTCTTTCTGACTCGGTTATTACTGGAAAGCTGATGCAGGATTGCGGGGTAGGGCTACACAAATATCAAGGTAACGAAATGGGTTTTATCAAATCTGTAGCTTTTTGGTTGGGTCTTTCGTTAGGGGCTGCAATGATTTCGCGTATTGCTAAAAACTTCCAAGATTATTTCACCAACATCGTTATTCTTCGTACTGGTGCGGAAATGTATACTGATGGAATCAAAAAATCATTAGATCTTCCCTTTGCTGATTTTGAAGACCAACGCAGCGGTGAAACTTTGAGCAAACTTCAAAAAACCAGAACCGATTCCGAAAAGCTCATCACCTTATCCATATCCTTGATATTTCAAACCATTGTAGGATTCATCTTTGTCATCATTTACATCTCGCGTATTGATTATCGAATTTCGTTTATCTTTTTGATTACGGCTCCTATCATTGCGTTTATCAGTTCGTATTTGGGTAAAAAGATCAAAGTCGTTTCGCGAAGAATTGTCAAACAAACCAACTCCCTTGCAGGTTCGACTACCGAGAGTTTGCGCAACATCGAATTGGTAAAAAGTTTGGGGTTGACCAAACAAGAAGAAGGCCGTTTGAACAGCAACACTCTTAAAATTCTTCAACTCGAATTGGAGAAAATCCGTTTTATCCGTAGTTTGAGTTTTATTCAAGGAACTACCGTTCACTTTATGCGTACTTGTGTGGTGTTTACTTTGTATTATTTCCTTTTTGGACAAAAAATATTGGTAGGCGATTTGTTGACAATGGTCTTCTTTACCTTCTTTATCTTTAATCCATTGCAAGAGCTGAGTACTTTTATCATTGTTCGAAATGAGACTAAGGTTTCTATGGAAAACTTTGCTGAATTGTTAAACGCCACTTCTGAATTCCGCCCTGAACATCCAAAACCTATTGGCGATATTGCTTCTTTACAATTCACCAATGTGAGTTTCAAACATAAAACTACTAATTACTTCGCGGTAGAAGATATTAATTTCAATATTAAAAAAGGAGAAACCGTAGCCTTTGTTGGTCCTTCAGGAGCCGGTAAGACTACTTTGGTAAAACTATTAGTGGGATTGTATCCGCCTGCCAAAGGACAAGTGCTTTACAATACTATTGACTCCACTGAAATTGATTTATTGGATTTACGCAAACAATTGGGGTTTGTTACTCAAGATGCGCAACTGTTTTCAGGTACAATTCGCGAAAACTTGTTGTTTGTCAAACCCGAAGCTACTGATGAGGAATTGTACAATGCCTTGAGCAGAGCAAGTTGTGACAATTTATTAAAACGCGCTGAAGACGGTTTGAATTCTACTATCGGTGAAGGCGGAATGAAAATTTCCGGAGGGGAAAAACAACGTCTTTCCATTGCCCGAGCTATACTGCGCAATCCAAATCTGTTGATTTTTGACGAAGCCACATCGGCATTGGACTCAATAACTGAAGAAGAAATCAACACCACTATTCGAAACATCTCTGATCAAAGTCGTATTACGGTATTAATTGC
>CANCJZ010000153.1 GCA_947378465.1 Flavobacteriaceae bacterium | reverse complement strand
CGATCAACCTATTCAAAGCTTTTGCCTGAAACTGATGATACAGCTTCTTTCTTTAGTTTTTATGATGTTACTGAAAAGATAGGGATTGTAATAGGAATGACGATTTATGGAACAGTTGACTTGATTACTGGGTCAATGCGAAATGCAATTGTGTTTCTTGGAGTCTTCTTTATTACAGGAGTAATCCTTCTGTTTAGGGTTCCAAAAAATAATTCATTGGTTAATAAAAAATAATTATATTTGGAAAAAATTAATACTATGCGCAAACTAAGATTACTTTCAGCATTTCTAATAATAGCTTCAATTTTAACTTCTTGTAGTGATGAACCAGTTGATCCTACTTTAGCAAATCAATTGGCTACTAACAATTCGAATTCAAATAACAATAATGGTGGAGGTACTACCACTACTACAGGTGCTTTTACAGCAAGTGTAGATGGAACAGGATTTGTCGCTAATTCTACTATAGGTAGTTATACAACAACAAGTTTTGGAAATCAACTTTCCTTGACGGGTGTTACTACAGACGGTAAAACAATTTCTATTCAAATATTAAATCCATCTGTGGCTACCTTTCAAGCTAATTTTGATGTAAGTCATTTATTATTGTTCCAATACCAAGATATTTCATTAGGAGCTAATGGCATGTTCAATTCATACAATTCAACAACGTCTACTTCAACTGGAACAATGACTATTACGAATTTTGATTTGACTAATAAAAAAATATCAGCTACATTTAGCTTTACAGCTTATAATACGAGTACATCAACAGTGACGAAATCAGTGACTACAGGAGTTATTAATAATGTAAGTTTTACCGATTCAACAACTACAACACCACCTGTAACTACCTCATTTGTTGGGACGTATTTGATGACTGCATTTAATACTTCAGTTCCTACTGATTTGAATGGTGATGGAACTCCTTCAACAAATCAAATGAATGAAACAAGTTGTTTTAATAATTCCTTATTGACTTTAAATGCTAATAATACGTATACTGCAAATTCAAAAGGAATAGATATTAATACAACAGGAAGTACTTCAGTAATTGCGTGTACTACTGATCCAGATGATAATGGTACGTGGGTGTTAAATGGAAGCGTGATTACTTTAACAAGTACTACTACTCCAGGCGATGTGTTTAGCTTTAATGTAAATGGATCGACTTTATCTGCTACAGAGCCAAATGGTCAAGCAGTAGGTGTTGATCAGGTTTCAGGAGCGCCAGTTTATTTGAATTGTGATATTACTATTGTTTATACTAAACAATAAATTACCTATAAAATATATAAATCCGCCTTTATGGCGGATTTTTTTTTGTGGCATAGTCATTGCTTAAAAGACAAACTCATCGATTAAATGCATTTGCTAACTATTTTGTAGTTTTTTAATGTCATACATCGATTTTAATTTATTTGCGCTCTAGCGTAGCGTATATTTGTTTAAATTTAATGTCATAATTGACCGATAACAACCATGTCAAATCAAAAAATATTAGCATTTGAGAATTTAGCTCTTCAAGAATTTGATTCTGAAGCGGAGTTAATTCCTCTATTGACTCCAGAGGATGAGGAGGAGATGACCAATGAGGAACTGCCAGTTTCATTGGCAATTCTGCCACTTCGAAATACGGTGTTATTTCCAGGGGTTGTAATTCCGATTACTGCAGGAAGAGATAAATCGATTAAATTGATTAATGAGGCCTATGCCGATAGCAAAATTATCGGAGTAGTGGCTCAAAAAAATGAAGAAGACGAAGATCCTACTAAAAATGATATTCACCAAATAGGTACTGTAGCAAAGATATTGCGAGTACTAAAAATGCCTGATGGGAATATTACCGTAATACTTCAAGGTAAAAAGCGTTTTGAAATCGATGCAATGATTTCGGAAAAACCTTATTTAAGAGCTAACGTTAAGGAAGTTCCTGAAAAAAGACCAGGGAAACACGATTCTGAATTTACTACTATAGTGGACTCTATTAAAGAGTTGGCGATACAAATCATTAAAGAAAGTCCGAACATCCCAACTGAAGCGACTTTCGCTATTAAAAACATAGAAAGTCAGTCATTTCTAATCAATTTTGTTTCTTCAAATATGAATCTTTCAGTGGAAGAGAAGCAAAATTTATTAGCGATGCATGTGCTAAAAGAGCGAGCATTAGAGACTTTGCGTTTTATGAATGTAGAGCTTCAAAAGTTGGAGCTTAAGAATGATATTCAATCGAAAGTTCGTTTTGATTTGGACCAACAGCAAAGAGAATACTTTTTGCACCAACAAATGAAAACCATTCAAGAGGAATTGGGTGGAGTTTCCAATGAACAAGAGTTTGAGGAAATGCGTACTCGTGCTAAAAATCAAAAATGGAATGAGAAAACTCAAAAACACTTTGAGAAAGAGTTTGGTAAGTTGCAACGTATGAATCCCCAAGCACCTGATTTTGGAATTCAAAGAAACTATTTGGACTTAATGTTAGAGTTGCCTTGGAATAAGTTTTCTAAAGACAACTTCGATTTAAAACATGCTCAGAAAGTATTGGATAGAGATCATTTTGGTTTGGAAGATGTTAAGAAAAGAATGATTGAGCATTTGGCAGTGTTAAAGCTGCGTAATGATATGAAATCGCCTATAATCTGTTTGACTGGACCTCCAGGAGTAGGTAAAACCTCAATAGGAAAATCTGTTGCTGAAGCCTTAGGGAGGGAATACGTTAGAATCTCTTTAGGTGGATTGAGAGATGAAGCTGAAATTAGAGGTCATAGAAAGACTTATATTGGAGCGATGCCAGGAAGAATTATTCAGAGTATTAAAAAGGCAACAACTTCAAATCCGGTATTTATATTGGATGAAATTGACAAATTGTCAGTAAGTAATCACGGTGATCCTTCTTCTGCTTTGTTAGAAGTATTAGATCCAGAACAAAACAGTGAATTTTATGATAACTTCCTTGAAGTAGGGTTTGATTTGTCAAAAGTGATGTTTATTGCGACTTCTAATAATATGGCAACCATTCAACCCGCTTTAAAAGATAGAATGGAAGTGATAAAGATGAGTGGATATACCATAGAAGAAAAGGTAGAAATCGCCCGTCAACATTTATTTCCTAAACAATTAAAAGAACACGGATTGAATTCGAAACAATTGACGATTGGCAAAAAGCAATTGGAAAAAATTGTAGAAGGATATACGCGTGAATCTGGGGTTAGAAGCTTAGAACAACGTATTGCACAAGTGATTCGAAATGCTGCTAAATCCATTGCAATGGAAGAGGAGTATAATAAAAAAGTAACTGACGAAGATATCGTAAAAGTATTAGGTTCGCCTAAATTAGAACGTGACAAAGCCGAAGGGAATGATGTGGCAGGAGTAGTTACAGGATTGGCTTGGACATCAGTTGGAGGTGATATCTTATTTATTGAGTCATTAATTTCAAGTGGAAAAGGCAATTTGACTTTGACAGGGAATTTAGGGACTGTAATGAAAGAATCGGCTACGATTGCTTTGGAATATATCAAAGCCAACGCGGAGATCTTTGGTTTAAGCAACGACGTAATCTCTAAATACAATATACATTTGCATGTTCCTGAAGGAGCCACTCCAAAAGATGGACCTAGCGCAGGAATTGCAATGTTGACTTCATTAGTATCGTTGTTAACGCAACGTAAAATCAGAAAAGGTTTGGCTATGACAGGAGAGATAACACTGCGTGGTAAAGTATTGCCTGTAGGTGGAATCAAGGAAAAGATATTAGCAGCAAAGAGAGCCAATATCAAAGAGGTTATTTTATGTCATGAAAACAAAAGTGATATTGATGAAATCCGTCAGGATTATTTGGAAGGACTTACATTTCATTATGTAAAAGAAATGAGCGAAGTGATTGCTATTGCGGTAACCGACCAAAAGGTTAAAAACGCTAAAGAAATCAAATAAATAGTATTTATTTTTTTTAAAAAGGCATAAGTAAACGAGCTTATGCCTTTTTTATTTTATTTTTGCCCAATAATAAAATAATAGCCAAGCAATGGCGTTATAAGTTAGCTTAGATTATTCAAGGATGTTTAGAAAACGAATTACTTCTTTTTTGCTTTTTATTTGCGCCGTTACATTCGGGCAGGTAGGTGGGCAATCAGTATATCAGTTTTTGAACTTAGTTACTTCACCACGTCAAGCGGCTTTAGGAGGCAAGGTATTGACACTCTATGATGCCGATGTTAATCAAGCTCTCTTTAATCCAGCCTCTATTAATCCTGAAATGGATAATCATTTATCTGTTAATTATGGGAATTATTTTGGACAGGCCACTTATGGAACTGCTTCCTATGCCTATACTTATGACAGGCACGTTCAAACCTTTCACGCTGGTGTCAATTATATCAACTATGGTAACTTTGATGGATATGATGAAAATGGTAATGCTACTGGAACTTTTACAGGTAGTGAAATAGCTTTGTCTTTAGGTTATGCTTATAATGTGCCTTTTACCAGTTTGTATTTAGGAGCTAATGGTAAGTTTATTTCCTCAACATTGGAAAGTTATCAATCCTATGGAATTGCGACAGATTTAGGTGCTATGTATATTGATGAGGATAATGATGTCAATTGGGCCTTAGTGATTCGCAATTTTGGAACTCAGTTATCGACTTATTCGGGTACAAGAGAAAAGCTGCCTACGGAAATTATGGCGGGAGTATCACAGGAAATGGAAAATGTTCCACTACGCTGGCATGTGACTTTAGAAAATTTGCAACAATGGCAATTGGCTTTTTCCAATCCCAATAGAGCACAAGGAACCATTGATGGTGGTTCGATTCCTGAAAAAACGTCTTTCTTTAACAATGCTTTACGGCACGTAATTATGGGGGCAGAATTGTTTCCAAAAAAAGCTTTTAATGTTCGATTGGGATATAACTTTAGAAGAGCTGAGGAACTTAGAATAGTTGATCAACGTAATTTCTCGGGAATCTCATTGGGTTTTGGATTGCGAATGGGGAAAATAAAATTTGATTATTCGTATTCTCGATATACCCTTGCGGGAAATACAAGTCTATTTGGACTAACAATTAATTTTAATGAAGAATAAATTTGATTAAATTTGGAAACTCTTTTAGTGCCTCACTAAAGGGGGTCAATTTATTTAAATCATTTACCTTGAAAAAAATTACTATTGCAATCGATGGGTTCTCATCAACTGGGAAGAGTACTCTTGCCAAACAATTAGCCAAACATTTAGGATATATTTATGTGGATTCAGGGGCGATGTATCGTGCTGTGGCTTTATTTGCAATGCAAAATGGATATATTTCCAAAGACTACTTTGATGTTGAAACTTTAGTGCAGAGTTTGGATTCAGTAAAATTGCATTTTGAATTTAATGCCGAACTGGGCTTTGCTGAAATGTTTCTCAATAACCATAATGTAGAAAAAGAAATTCGCACGATTGAAGTTTCCAGCTTTGTAAGTAAAGTAGCGGAGGTTTCAGAGGTAAGAGCTAAGCTAGTCGAGCAACAACAAGCAATGGGCAAAGACAAAGGAGTGGTCATGGACGGTCGCGATATCGGAACGGTAGTGTTTCCAAATGCCGAGCTTAAAATTTTTATGACGGCTAGTTCCGAAACCAGAGCCCAACGTCGATTTGATGAATTGCAAGCCAAAGGCGATGCTGTTTCTTATGAAGCGGTATTGAAAAATGTACAAGAACGCGACTATATCGATACCCATAGAGAGGATTCACCTTTGGTAAAATCCGATGATGCTATTGAAATTGACAATTCGTATCTCAGCAAACAAGAACAGTTTGATGCCGTATTAGAATTAGTCGAAGAGGTAATGAATTCATAGGAATTTTTGCATTTCTCATTTTTAATAGTAGATTTACAATCTATTTACAATACAAAAACAAACATATTATGAGTATAAAGTTTAGATTAACTCTTATGAGTTTTCTACAGTTCTTTGTTTGGGGAGCTTGGTTGATTACCATTGGGACCTACTGTTTTAATGCGAAAGGATGGACTGGAGCTGAATTTGGAGCAATTTTTTCCACCTTAGGTTTGTCGTCATTATTTATGCCAGCTATAACGGGTATTATAGCAGATAAATGGATGAATGCTGAAAAGCTCTATGGTATTCTTCATGTTTTATATGGATGTGTTTTGTTTTATGTTCCAAGTGTGAATGACCCTAATACTCTTTATTATGTAATTTTTGGAGCTATGATTTGTTATATGCCAACCATTTCATTGTCCAATTCAATTGCATATAATATTTTAAAAAATAACAATTATGATGTGGTCAAATCTTTTCCTCCAATTAGAGTTTGGGGAACAGTGGGCTTTATTGTAGCGATGTGGTTTACAAATATCTTCAGTTCTAAAACACCTCCTCCATTTATTCATGATTTTGGATTAAAGATAGGGAATGGAATAGCCGATTTGTTCGGTAGTCCAATTTTTGCAAATCAATTTTATTTTGCAGCTTTCTTTGCTATTATTCTTGGGGTTTATTCTTTCACTTTGCCTAAATGTCCTCCTCAAAAACTAATTGCAGAAGATGCTTCATTTGCGGAGCAACTTGGGTTGAATGCGTTTAAGTTATTTGCTAATTCTAAAATGGCACTTTTCTTATTATTCTCTTTATTTTTAGGAGCTGCATTACAATTGACCAATATGTATGGAGATGCTTTTCTAGATGATTTTGGTAAGATAGAACAATATAAAAATTCATTTGTAGTAGAAGGAAGAACAATGATTATGTCTATTTCTCAGATATCAGAGACTTTATTTATATTGGCAATACCTTTTTTCTTAAAACGATTTGGAATAAAGAAAGTAATGTTGTTTTCAATGATTGCATGGGTATTGCGTTTTGGATTGTTTTCTTTTGGGAATCCAGCTGAAGGTTTATGGATGATCATTCTTTCTTGTATTGTATATGGAATGGCATTTGATTTCTTTAATATTTCAGGTTCTTTGTTTGTTGAAACAACTACTGATTCTAAAATTCGTTCTTCTGCTCAAGGATTGTTTATGATGATGACTAATGGAGTAGGTGCCTATTTAGGAAGTAAATTAAGTGGTTTAGTAATAGATGCCTTTTTTACTCATGATGGATTGAAAGATTGGCACGGGATATGGTTGTCGTTTGCAATCTATTCTGCGATTATAGCCGTTCTTTTTGCAGTATTCTTTAAGCATAAACACAACCCTGATGAGGTGGCAAATGTGAGCCATTAATCCTTTAAAAAAGATAAACAATAGCCTTTTAAGAGAAAAATCTTAAAAGGCTATTGTATTTTGGACTTATTTAGTTCGTTTTTAGGCGTTTTAGTAGATAAATATTTTGTAGTTAATAAAATATGTGTAATTTTGCGCACCTTTTAGGAGAGAGGAGTTTTCTTTAAGGTTCAACTATTTAAGTAAAACACTGCTGTTGTTTTCTATCTCATTAAGAAACTCGAGAGACACGGCATACAAATTTTTTATCAGCATGTCTGAATTAAACAAAGAACAACAAGCGTTTTTAAACGATTTTAACTGGCACAATT
>CANCJZ010000152.1 GCA_947378465.1 Flavobacteriaceae bacterium | reverse complement strand
ATTTATAAGTGCTTTACGTTGATGGTGTAGGTTTTTTTTGTAAAAAAAACACCTATTGAATATTTTATTTTTTTCTATAATCGATGGACTAAAACCTAAATAATACTACCTTATTTTTAATAAAAAAAACTCCGTCAGAATGTAAAACTCTAACGGAGTTCGAAGTTAGCTTATTGATTCGCTTTTGAAATAATGTGCCCTATATTTCAAAAACAGCCTCTAACCTCTAAATTAAACCTACAACCTAATAAACCTACAACCTAAATTATAACGGCGCAGGTGGAGGATTAGTTCCTGCTTTGCGATGTGGCGCATGAAGGTGACTCACTAATTTTTTGATATTGTACTCGTCTTCTTTAGCAGTGTTCGCATAGATTATTTTACCTATGGTAGTCACTTCTTTAATATAGCGATACAATTCGCGATAATTCGCTTTGTTGCCATCGGTTAATAGTTTGCGTTCTTTCATCAACTGATTTTGTTGATTACTTAAATCGGTTAAAACAACGAATTTACTAGCTAGGAATGCTGGAGTTGTCGCTTTCATTCCTTTAGCTGTTAATATTATGGTATTATCGATGATGATTTGCCCAATGGCTTTTAGATCTACTAAAACACCTTCAATATTTCGTGAAGCAATGTTACTCAATATTCGTTTGAATAAAGAGGTGTTTAAACCTGCAAGGATGAAAATTATTTGCAAAAGTTTGATTTCTTTTTTTACATCATCGGCTTCATTGTACAATTGTTTCGTAACACTTTTTTGAGTTACTAATAATGAGTCGGATTGTTCGATATCGCGAACGCCGTCATTAATAGTTGTAAAATCACTCACATATTGTACCGTGAATGTCGCATTTTCAGCCATAATTTCCGGCTGATCTCTTTGTAGGCTAGCCAAAACCATATCGGCAAGTGGCACCATTTCTTCTTTGTTTACATACATAACTTTTCTTTTTTTTTTTTTTTAGTTCTGTGTTTTCTTCTTTTGATTAACATTAATTACATCTAAAGCAGTGGCTCAGTCTACTTGAGTTGTGGCTCGGTCTACTTGGGTAGTGGCTCAGTCTACTTGGGTAGTTGCTTGGTCTACTTTGGTAGTGGCTCAGTCTACTTGGGTAGTTGCTTGGTCTACTTTGGTAGTGTCTCAGTCTACTTTGGTAGTGTCTCGGTCTACTTGGGTAGTTGCTCAGTCTACTTGGGTAGTGGCTCGGTCTACTTAGGTAGTGGCTCAGATTACTTAACTTGTGCGAAATTCAAAAAAATAAAAAAACAAAACGGTTTGTTTGCTAGTACACCCTCCAGAGGTTTTAAAAAAAGTAATTAAAAACTCGGTTCCGCATACTGTTTTGATGTGTACTCCATCAAAAACAGCGGTTACAATCATTACAATACAGCAATTAGAGAATTACTGTATTCAGGCCTAAAAAAAGTCAGAAACAAACGGAACTTAACGGCACAATAAGATTTATTTGTAGTAGACTCTATACATCAATTCGATTTTAAAGCATTAAAAACGAGCTTGTTTTTTTGATGTTTGCCAAAAGTATATAAAAAAAATTGTAGCATTTATAATCGGTTTAAAATTTAACACTTTTGGGCTTTTTTTTAGGGAAAATTTGAAGATTTTGGTAGGTTTTTTATTTCCAAAAACAATCTTTGCTATAATTCACTATCCAAAGGAAATTGGATAATTGTTTTTTTTTAAAGTTACACTAATAGATAGTAAGAGCACAATAGTCCTTGGTCTATTGTCTTACATTCTTGTTTAATTCTTGCACTAATTGATAAACGGTTGTGACTGGATTTTGTTGGTGAAAAGGTAACTGTTTGTGCTTTGTAAATAATTTTTCGGCTCTTACTATAGCTTCCGTTTGTGAGGAATATGGATCATCCATCAAAAGATTGTATAACTGTAGGCAAAAGCTTAACTTTTTACCTTCTTTTTCATAGTTAATCTCAAATCGTTTGCCTAGTTCCTCATAATAATACGTTCTGTTATTTTGCGTATCTGTGTAGTTGTAATGTAAGTAAAACCAAAGTTCGAATGAATCGTTAGAATAGGCAACTTTATATCCTAAACTTTGCGCTTTTGAAATAGAATTATCAAAATCGGAATATTCTGTAGCACCTTGTTTTACATCCATATCAAATACACACCATATAGCATCGTATACATCATTTGTTGTAAGAACTAAATCTTGTGTCAATTCGACTAGCTTCAATTTGGATTGCCCTTCCAGATTAATAGCTTTTACTTTTAATCCAAGCACAGGAAATGATTCAAAATAGACCTTTTCAGTTTGTCCTTCACAAACAATTACTATTGTTTTATTCATTGAAATACTTTCAATTTTATAAACTGAGGTTTTTGATTTTCTGTTCCAAGGTTTATCAGCATCTGTAACCTTTGTTGCTTTGGTTTTCTTTGGCATTACTCAATATTTAAAAGCTTATTAAAATTACCTAAAAAAGGAATAGCACCATATTTTCCTTGAATATAATCTTTTTCAAATGAGGCATTGTTTCTAACTCCTTTGATTTCAACTAATGTATATAAATGACTAGCGCCATATTTGTCTTTTTCTACAAAATCAATTTGATCTCTTCTTAATAGGTTAGAAGATAAAAGATTTGTATCGTGTGTGATGAAAATTAATTGTGATTTACTGTTTTCGGGTGAATTGAATAATTCGACAATTTTTTTTGTCAATAATGGGTGGAATCTAGAATCGAACTCGTCAATGACTAAAGTACCTCCTTCTTTTAATATTTTATAAATAAAAGGACTTAATTCAAACATTTTTTTGGTTCCTTCTGATTCCTGTACTAGAAAAGAGAAGTTCTCTAATCCTTCTTTTTTTAGATTTTCATTGTATAAATATCTACTGGATACTATTATTTTTTTATTGGATTTTTCGAAATCTTTTTTGATGTCTTCTCTAATGTTTTCTGGTAAGTCCTCTTGATTAATTTCAATAGACTCAATAGCTTCAATACCAGTATCCGCTTTTTTTAGAAATTTTAAAATAAAATCTTTCATAATAGAATCGTCTAAAGAGCTTCCAGCAATAGAATACATTCCTTGATGACCTAATCCATTAATTATGGTGATTGATGTAATTGCAGTTACTACATTTTTTGAAATCTTACCAAAACCAAATGCCGCTAATGAAGAAATAAACAGTGAATTATTTCTGAAAATTTGTTCTTCTGAATCACCTTCCATTAGTTTAATATATCTTGAGCCTTCTTTAAAATGAGCTTGGTTAATTGAAATGATTTTCCCATTCTCTCTAATAAACAAGTTTTGTTCTCTGAGCTTAGGAGTGAAGTACAACCATTCACTTTTAATTGATTTGTCGTCGGCTTCAAATCCATAACGATATTTTACATTGTCTATTCTCAGAATAAGTTGAAAAAAAGTAGGTTTGCCAATTGTTTCAGTTGACAATTTGAATGAATCGATGATGTGTAAAGCATTTTCATCTTTAACAGATTCTTTAACAATTCTGATAAATGCAATCAAAGCTTTGATGATGCTGCTTTTTCCACTGGCATTGGCTCCATAAATGGCTTTTGATTTTAGTAAATTAAGTTTGTCGCTTAAGTTAATTACATTATTTAAATCTAACTCCGAGTCAGTAGATTTGATTTTTGCAGCAGTCATGTTTAAAGTTTGAATATCTTTAAAAGACCAAAAATTTCCAAAGCTAAATTCTTCAATCATTGTATTCTTATTTTTGAAATTGCATAATAATTACAAATATATAAATAAGAATGCTGTTTTTACTAGTTTAATAAAATTTTAGTTTAGTGCAGTTTTGTTGAAAGTTGATCTTGTTATAAGTTATAGGTTCTGTGTGTGATTGGTTGGAATTTCTTTCGTTTAAGTTTTTTAAGTTGTAGATTGTTTTTGTTGTAAGTTATTGGTTCTATATGTAATTGGTTGGAATTTGGAATTTAATTATTGGAATTTCCCCAAAGCTATTGGAATTTGGAATTTAAAAAATTGGAATTTCCTTTTACAGTTTTGGAATTTAAAATATTGGAATTTATAAATAAAGCAATTGATTTTACTTAAATTTGCTCCTTTGGTTGGAAAAACCACTACTAATAAAATCAAAGAGAAAAAATGTCGAGCATCATTCAATTACTTCCGGATCACGTAGCCAATCAAATAGCTGCTGGGGAAGTAGTACAAAGACCTGCCTCTGTTGTTAAAGAGTTATTGGAAAATGCGGTGGATGCGAAAGCAACCGACATTAAGTTGGTCGTAAAAGATGCTGGAAAATCCTTAGTTCAGGTGATTGACAATGGCTTGGGGATGAGCGTTACGGATGCTCGTTTGTGTTTTGAACGTCATGCTACCTCAAAGATTCGCTTGGCGGAAGATTTATTTTCCTTGCATACCAAAGGATTTCGTGGTGAGGCATTGGCCTCTATTGCGGCGATTGCTCACGTGGAAATGAATACCCGTCAGGAGCAGGACGAACTAGGAACGCATTTGATTATTGAAGGCAGTAAGTTTGTAACGCAAGAGCCTGCAGTGTTGGCGGTGGGAACTTCCTTTATGGTGAAAAATTTGTTTTACAATATTCCTGCCCGCCGGAATTTCTTGAAGTCGGATACGGTAGAGTTGCGACACGTGATGGATGAGTTCCAACGTGTGGTTTTGGCGCATCCTTCTATTTCTTTTTCGATGTATCACAATGGTAGCGAAATGTTCAATTTGCCGAGTTCTAATTTTAGACAGCGAATTGTAAATGTGTTTTCGGGCAAAACCAATGAGAAGTTGGTGCCTGTTCAAGAAGAAACGGATATCTTGACGATACAAGGATTTGTAGGCAAACCAGAATTTGCCAAAAAAAATAGAGGCGAGCAGTTTTTCTTTGTCAACGATCGTTATATAAAAAGTGGTTATTTGCATCATGCTGTTATGGCAGCTTATGAAGGCTTGCTGAAGGAAGGAGCACAACCGAGTTATTTCCTATATTTGCAAGTGCCTCCTAACACGATTGACATCAACATCCATCCTACTAAAACGGAGATTAAGTTTGACGACGAGCACGCTTTATATGCTATTTTGCGCTCTACGGTCAAACACAGTTTGGGGCAATTTAATGTAGTTCCTGCTTTAGACTTTGATCGCGATCCTAATTTGGATACGCCTTATCAATATCAAAATAAAGCTGCTGAATATCCAACGGTACAAGTGGACCGCGATTATAATCCTTTTGCTCCTTCGCAACCGTCTAAGTCCTTTTCGGGTGGCGGAAGTTCGTATAAAAAACCAGAAAATCAGCCCAGTTGGGAGAGTTTGTATGTAGGCTTAAAGCAGGATACGATTGAAGTGGATCCTTTTTCTTTTGAAAATGAAGTGGTGACGGCTTCTTTATTTGATGAAAAAGAAGAGGAACAAGTAGTCAACAGCACGTATCAAATTCATAAAAAATATATAGTCAGTCCGATCAAATCGGGGATGGTGATTATCGATCAAAGTCGTGCCCACCAAAGAGTGTTGTACGAACAGTTTTTGACCAATATGACGGTGCATCAAGCCTCGAGTCAGCAGTTGTTGTTTCCACTTCATTTGCACTTTTCGGCGAATGAAATGGAGTTGTTGCACGAATTAAAACCGTCCTTGGAAAATACTGGCTTTGTTTTTGAGGAGATGGCCGAGGATTCTGTGTTGCTATCCGGGATTCCAGTGAATACTTCGGAGAGTGAAGCCTCGATAGTATTGGAACAATTGATTTCGGATTTACACGATGGCATTCCGGAGAGTAGCTTTAGTCAAAATGACACGATTGCGAAATCCATGGCTAAAAGTTTGGCCGTAAAAACAGGAACTTATTTAACAGAAAAAGAACAAGAGAATTTGGTGAACAACCTCTTTGCTTGCAAAGAACCCGATGTTTCGCCTTTTCAAAAACCTACTTTCATCACGATGCGTGTGGAAGATATAGATAAAAGATTTGCCTTATGATGAACATCACTCCGGTTGTAAAACAACTATTGATAATTAATATTATTTTCTTTTTAGGGTCGATGTATGTACCCGTGGCTAAGGCCTACTTCCCTTTATATTATATCGATAACGATATGTTCCGTCCGTGGCAGTTTTTGACGCACATGTTTATGCACGGTGGTTTTGCCCATATTTTCTTTAATATGTTTGCGCTGTATTCCTTTGGGAGTGCGTTGGAACATTTTTGGGGTGGGAAGAAGTTTTTATTTTTTTATATCTCTTGCGGATTAGGTGCTGCCTTGTTGCACACCTTTGTAAACTACGCTCAGATTTATTATTTGATTCACGAAGTGGCACAATTGAATTTGTCTAAAACAGATTTGCATTTGTTGTTGAATATGGATTATGTTGCTGTATTTGATGCCAATGGACATATGTTGCCGGGTAAAATAAAAACAATTTTGGATGGAGCGCATTGTACTCAAGAGCAATTTAATGCCATTCAACAAGCTTATGCCGTTTCAAAACCGAATGTTGTAGGGGCTTCAGGAGCTATTTATGGATTGTTGGCGGCTTTTGCCTTTATGTTTCCTAATGCAGAATTGGGGATTATGTTTATTCCGATTCCTGTTAAAGCCAAATACTTTGTACCAGGATTGTTGACTTTAGATTTGTTTTTAGGATTTAATGGTCAGTCTATTTTTGGTGCAGGAAGTACAGGTATTGCGCACTTTGCGCATATTGGTGGTGCTTTGACGGGATTTATAATGATGTGGATGTGGAAGAAAAATCAGTTTAACGACAAACGTTGGAATTAATATGACAGTATTAGATGATTTGAAAATGCAATACAAAACGGGCGGCGTCGCCAATCGATTAATCTATTGGAATGTCGGTTGCTTTTTGGTATCGTTGGTATTGTTTTACAGCTATCAAACAGGCGTTTTTGTATTTCCATCATGGGCAGCATTGTCCTCCGAACCATTGGAAGTGATTCGCGCTCCTTGGACTATATTAACTTATGCTTTTTTGCACGATGGCTTTTGGCATTTGTTTTTTAATATGATGGTGTTGAACTTTTCGGCGCGATTGTTCGAAACTTTTTTTACCCAAAAACAGTTGTTAGGGGTTTATTTGTTAGGAGGTATGTTCGCCGGAGTTGTGTTTGTTTTGTCCTATTATTTATTGCATGAAAATGTTACCGTGCTTGTGGGAGCCTCCGCTGCAATTATGGCGGTATTAGTTGCCGTGACTACTTATCAGCCTCTGATGCGTGTACAATTGCTCTTGATAGGCTCGGTTTCCTTATGGCATGTAACGGCTGTAGTGTTATTGCTAGATGTGATGCAAATTCGTTTGGACAATACCGGTGGTCAAATTTCGCATTTAGCAGGTGCTTTATTTGGATTTTTGTATATTCGTTTGTTGTTGGCGGGTACGGATTTGTCCCGTGGGGTCAATGTGGTTTTGGATGGGATTACCGCTTTGTTCGATAGAAAACCTAAAACGCCTTTCAAAAAAGTACACGTTAATCCTAAAAAACCTGCTTCAGCAAAAACAAGTAGAATCGTTACCAAAGATAAAGAA
>CANCJZ010000151.1 GCA_947378465.1 Flavobacteriaceae bacterium | reverse complement strand
TTATAAATATCATGATTAAATTTGATGCATAATCCGTTTCTAATATCTGATGTAGATGCCATTTTTATTTGTTTTTATTTTTTATTCTATTTTCTATATTTTATGTTATAGGTTGCAGGTTGTAAGGTTGTAAGTTTCAAAACTAAACTATCTTATTCAATTAATCAACAACCCAATTTTCCGCTCCCGGCCTATTGCCTATTGCCTTGAATTGCCTTATTAATATCCCCCCGAATACCCCTTCATAATCCCTCTCGATGAATTTCTAATAAAATCCAAAATCTCATCACGTTCAGGAGAAGCAGCCATTTCAGCCTCAATAATCCCAACTGCTTGAGAAGTATTATAGTTTTTTTGATACAATATTCTGTATATATCTTGAATCTCTCTAATTTTTTCAGAAGTAAAACCTCTACGTCTTAATCCCACAGAGTTGATCCCAACGTAAGACAAGGGTTCTTTAGCCGCTTTAGTAAAAGGAGGAACATCTTTACGGACCAAAGATCCACCAGAAATCATAGCATGATCGCCAATATGGATGAATTGGTGTACCGCTGCTAACCCGCCAATGATGGCAAAATTCCCCACTATAACGTGTCCTGCTAGAGCCACTCCATTGACAATAATTGCATTGTCGCCAATATGACAATCGTGAGCAATGTGTGCTGTAGCCATGATTAAACTGTTATTCCCAATCTTAGTTTGTCCAGAAGCTACCGTTCCTCTATTGATGGTAACACATTCTCTAACCGTAGTATTGTCGCCAATAATTGCTAGGGAATCTTCTCCTCCAAATTTTAAATCTTGAGGAACTGCCGAAATTACGGAACCTGGGAAAATATTACAATTCTTCCCAATTCGAGCACCTTCCATAATGGTAACGTTAGAACCTATCCAAGTTCCTTCGCCAATTTCTACATTGTTATGTATGGTTGTAAAGGGATCAATTACAACATTTCGAGCAATCTTGGCTCCAGGATGAACGTAGGCTAATGGTTGATTCATACTTTATATTTTTATTGCTTTTTAGCGATTTGCGCCATTAATTCTGCTTCTGCTACTAATTTACCATTGGCATAAGCATTGGCTTGCATATGACAGATTCCTCTTCTAATTGGCGAAATCAAATCGCATTTGAAGATCAAAGTATCACCAGGAAGCACTTTGTGTTTGAACTTCACATTATCTATTTTCATAAAATAAGTCAAGTAATTTTCAGGATCTGGAACCGTACTTAAAACTAAGATTCCTCCTGTTTGAGCCATCGCCTCTACGATTAACACCCCAGGCATTACAGGAGCATCAGGAAAATGTCCAACGAAGAAGTTTTCATTCATCGTCACATTCTTTAATCCCACAACGTGAGTATCCGACATCTCTAAGATACGATCCACTAATAAGAAAGGGGGTCTATGAGGAAGCATCGCCATAATTTTGTGGATATCCATCAAAGGCTCCTTATGCAAATCATAAACAGGTATTTGATTCTTTTGTTCTATCTTGATGATTTTAGCCATTTTCTTTGCAAACTGAGTATTTACAAAATGACCTGGTTTATTAGCAATAACCTTTCCTTTGATGCGAATTCCAATCAAAGCCAAATCTCCAACTACGTCTAACAATTTGTGACGTGCTGCTTCATTAGGATAATGCAAGGTTAAATTATCTAAAATACCGTTTTCTTTTACGGCAATATGATCTCTACCAAAGGCAACCTTAAGGTTCTCCATTGTGGCATCTGAAATATCTTTATCCACATATACAATGGCATTGTTCAAATCGCCTCCTTTGATCAAACCATTGTCTAACAAAGTTTCCAATTCGTGTAAAAAGCTAAACGTACGAGCATCAGCAATTTCTTTTTTGAATTCAGAGATGTGCTTCATCGTTGCATTTTGAGTACCTAATACTTTGGTTCCAAAATCAACCATCGTTGTTACTTGATAATCATCAGAGGGCATTACGATAATTTCACTGCCTGTACTTTCATCTGTAAATGAAATCACTTCTTTTACCGTGTAATATTTACGCTCAGCTTCTTGTTCTTCGATTCCAACTTTTTCAATAGCTTCAACAAAATACTTTGAAGAACCATCCATAATAGGTGGTTCAGATTCGTTCAACTCTATGATCACGTTATCTACATCACAACCTACAAAAGCAGCTAAAACATGCTCTGAGGTTTGAATTTTAACTCCGAGTTTCTCTAAATTAGTTCCTCTTTGTGTATTTACAACATAATTAGCATCTGCTTCAATTATGGGACATCCTTCAAGATCAACTCTAACAAAGGTAAATCCATTATTAATCGGTGCGGGTTTGAAAGTCATTTGCACTTCCTTTCCTGTGTGTAATCCAACACCTGTAAGAGAAATTTCGCTTTTTATGGTGGTCTGTTTAACCATAGTGTAATTATTTATCGTTTAGTTTTTTTGTTTCTTTAATTCTTCTAGCTCGGATACTATTTTAGGTAAATTTCTAAAATGTACGTACGACTTACTGAAATCGCCATAATTAAAAGAAGGCGATCCCTGAATCGTTTCTCCGTCGGCTATGCTTTTCCCTACACCTGACTGTGCCTGAATCCGTACATTATTCCCTATGGTAATATGCCCTACAATTCCCACTTGTCCTCCTATCATACAGTTCTTTCCAATTTTGGTTGAACCTGCAATTCCTGTTTGTGAAGCGATGACGGTATTCTCACCAATCTCTACATTATGGGCAATCTGAATCTGATTGTCTAACTTCACACCTTTTCGGATCAAAGTTGTTCCCATTGTAGCTCTATCAATTGTAGTACAAGCTCCAACCTCAACATTATCTTCTAATATAACATTCCCTATTTGAGGAATCTTACTGTATGTTCCATCTTCTAAAGGTGCAAATCCAAATCCATCCGATCCAATAATACTTCCCGAATGAATCACACAATTATTTCCTATTTCTGTTTCCGAATAAATTCGAACGCCTGCAAAGAAGACACAATTATCACCAATAATCACATTATCGCCGATAAAAGTATTCGGATATATCTTAACATTATTCCCTATCGTTACATTCTTTCCCACATAACAAAAGCTTCCTAAATACAATTGTTCCCCATAAGTCACATTTTCTGAAATAACCGATGGCTGCTCTATTCCGGACTTCATCAACTTAACCTGATTGTAATATTCCAATAAAGTTGAAAATGATTTATACGCATCATCTACCTTGATTAAAGTAGTCGTCAGCTCTTGCTCTGGTTCAAAAGTCCTATTGACAATAGTAATAGTGGCTTTTGTAGTATAGATATAATTCTGATATTTCGGATTGGCTAAAAATGTTAGTGAACCCTCTATTCCTTCTTCTATTTTAGATAATTTAAAAACCTCAGCAGCAGGATTCCCTACCACATCGCCTTCCAATATACCTGCTATTTGTTCAGCTGTAAATTTCATCCCTTTAAGATTAAAACACTCCATCGCTAATCGATGGCCATCGCTTTTATTGTTCTATAATTATATCTAGGCGCATTTTAACGGCACAAAAATATAAAATTTAATTAAATACCTGAGTTTCTAAGAGCACTTTTGGATAACATATAAAATATTTTGTCACTTGTTTTGACAAAGCTTTCAAGTGCAACTGATCCGAAGCATCCACTACATCCTCTATTGTTTTGTCTTTTTTCACGATACGTATCGGCTCGCTCAACTTGTCATACGCCTGATTTTTCAGCTTTCCTTTAAAGATAAAATAGTCCGCTTCCTTGTCCGAAATAGGATGCAATTGCATAAACCTATGCTTCATCTCCAACATTCTTTCTTTCTGTTGTTTATCATCAACCATCTCAATCTTTAATAACTCTCTATTGATAATCATATTAGATAAAGAATGCAACACAAAGTCCTCGTGAAATTGCCAACTTTTTATCGCTCCCATCACATCATAATCGTCTAACAAGGCAAAGGTTTTTAATACTCCTTCATTAAATTCGTCCAAACTCACCTTATGCTCTAAAAAATACAACAGTGGAGCACTGCATTGCAAATGAACTCCCTTCTGAGTAAGCTCCTTGGCACGTTTTAATATCTTTGTTAATATAATCTCTGCTACCACACTGGTTTTATGCAAATAAGCCTGCCAGTACATCAGCCTTCTAGCGACAAGAAATTTCTCTACAGAATAAATCCCTTTCTCTTCAATAACTAGAAAATCATCCTGAACGTTCATCATCTGAATCAAACGCTCACTATTGATATTCCCTTCGGCAACCCCACTGTAAAAACTATCGCGCTTCAAATAATCCATTCGATCCATATCCAGCTGACTAGAAATCAACTGATACATAAACTTACGCGGGTATTCCCCTTTAAAAATCTGTATCGCCAAATCCAATTGTCCTTCAAAAACCTCATTCAAGGCATTCATAAACATTAAAGATATTTCCTCGTGATGCACCCCTTCCACTATACTGTTCTCCATTGCATGACTGAAAGGTCCATGACCTATATCGTGCAACAATATCGCAATCAACAGTCCATTCTCTTCTTCTTTGGAGATCTCCACTCCTTTAAATTGCAAGGTTTGAATGGCCTTTTGCATAATATGCATACAACCCAAAGCGTGATGAAAACGTGTATGATGCGCTCCTGGATACACTAAATACGACATCCCCATCTGTGAGATTCGGCGCAAACGCTGAAAATACGGATGTTGAATCAAATCGTAAATCAAAGTATTAGGTATCGTGATAAACCCGTAGATAGGGTCGTTGAAGATCTTGAGTTTATTGGTAGCAATCACAAACGTGCGGTTTTATTTTACACAAATGTAAGCTAAATGTTAAAAACAAAAAACTATTTTTTACCGAGTCGTTTTTAGGCAATTCTATCCAATTAATTTACTAAATTTGTGTACCTAAACACTTTGATTATGCCCAGCAAGATACTCGGACTCCGAACCACCATCTACAAAACCACTCAGCTCTCTAAAGCTAAAGAATGGTATGCTAAAGCCTTTCAAACCAACCCTTACTTTGACGAAGCTTTTTATGTAGGCTTTGACATTGCGGGATATGAACTCGGTTTACAACCCGAAGAATCACCAACGAACAAATCCGATGCAGTAGTCAGCTATTGGGGTGTAGAGGACATTCACGAACAATGGCAACACTTCTTACAATTCGGAGCAACAGAACACGAAGCCCCTCAAGAAGTCGGCGGAGGAATCATCGTAGCTACACTCAAAGATCCTTGGAATAATGTTATTGGCTTAATTTATAATCCTCATTTTAAATTATGAAAACACTCTCCATCGAACTCCAAAAGGAATATCCTGTCCCCATCCAAACCGTTTGGGAGGCATTAACCGATAAAGATCAAATGAAACACTGGTACTTTAACCTACCCGATTTTCAAGCCAAGATAGGATACCAATTCCAATTCTATGGAGGTAAAGATGAAGACACCCAATACCTTCACCGCTGTGAAATCACCGAAATCCTACCGCCATTCAAACTCAGCTACAGCTGGTGCTACGACGGCTACAAAGGAAACTCTCAAGTGTGCTTCGAGTTGAGTGAAACTCCTATGGGTACTTTGGTCAAACTCACCCATTCGGGCATTGAAAGCTTTGAAAGTCATATCAATGATTTTGCTCCCTCCGAATTTGAAGCCGGTTGGAATTACATCATCAACACCTCTTTAAAAAACTATTTAGAAGACTAAAATAAACCAATATGCAAAAAATTACTCCTTTCCTATGGTATGATGGCAAAGCAGAAGAAGCGGCAAACTATTACACCTCCCTTTTCAAAAACTCAAAAGTCACTAGCGTCAACCCAATGATGACTACCTTTGAATTGAACGGATTGCAATTTGTTGGACTCAATGGAGGACCTCATTTTACCTTTACCAATTCGATTTCATTATTCGTCACTTGTAACAGTCACGATGAAATAGCAAGCTTATGGAAATCCCTTTCCGAGGGTGGAACCCCTTTAATGGAATTAGGTACTTATCCTTGGAGCGAACAATACGGCTGGATCAACGACCGCTACGGGCTCTCTTGGCAATTGTTTTTTGGCGACAAAGACCAACAAATCACCCCTTCCTTCCTGTTCGCCAACCAACAGTTTGGCAAAGGTGAAAGCGCCATCAATTTATATTCTGAATTATTCCCTCCGAGCGAAATGCTCAACCTAGTTCGCTTTGGAGCAGCCTTTCCTGGATTAGAACACAACATACAATTCTCAGAGTTCAAATTAGCCAACCAATCCTTTATGCTTATGGAAAGTCACGTCCCACACGAATTTGATTTTAATGAGGCCTTCTCATTTTTCATCACTTGTGCAGACCAAAATGAAGTCGATTATTATTGGGACAAACTCATTGCTAACGGCGGACAAGAAAGCAAATGCGGATGGCTCAAAGACCCTTATGGAGTTTCTTGGCAAGTAGTCCCAACCCTATTAATGCAATTGATGGGCGATCCCGATCGCGAAAAAGCACAAAGAGTAATGGAAGCCATGCTTAAAATGAATAAAATAAATTGTCAACCACTACAAGACGCCTACGATGGAAAATAGAACAATCATCACCGTAAGCTGCACGGTAAAGAGCAGCATCGAAAAAGCCTGGGAATGCTTGACACTACCAGAACACCTCCAAAAATGGAACTTCGCCTCGGACGATTGGCATTGCCCAAAAGCCAGCAACGACCTACGAGTAGGCGGTAAATTTACAGCCACTATGGCCGCCAAAGACGGAAGCTTCAGCTTTGACTTTGAAGGCACCTATAGCGAAGTAATCCCTTTACAATCCATCAAATACCATATCATCGACGGACGCGAAGTAAGCATTCACTTTGAAGCCACCTCTGAAGGAATCCTGATTACCGAAAGTTTTGAAGCCGAAAAAACACATCCCGCAGAAATGCAACAAGGAGGCTGGCAAGCCATTTTAGATAACTTTAAAAAATACGCAGAAGCCCAATAACAAAAAAAGACTGCCCTCAAGCAGTCTTTTTTATATATATTCCTTTCTTCCCCTCAAAATCTCCTCAAAAGTACTACAGCGCACATACTCCTCTTCTCCATCAATCACCATCGGCAAATGTATAAACTCCACCTCCGACAAATCCTCTTTCAAATACAACGCCATATCCTCCAAATAGTAAAACCATTCCGTATCATACTGCACTTTTCTCAAAGCCGCTTCCTTAAGCAATAACTTTTCCACCAAAGGTTTCATTCCTATTCTTTTTTAGTTGGGCAAAATTAAAAAGATATTTTTGAAATACTAACATTCCTTTACAACCTTGCGAAATCTGTTAGGCTTCTACCCCCCATAAATAATACAATCCAACCCCAATACTTATTCAACCCCCATACGATTACCCCATCCAAGTAATCCAAAAAAAAAGACGAACATCGCTGTTCGTCTTTATATTAATAAGCCAATAGCTCCAACAATTGTTCTTCAAATCGGACTTTCGGCAAATACTGATCCTCCAATGGTTTCACAAACGGAATGGCACTTTCAATACTTCCCACTCTGCGCACAGGAGCATCCAAATGTTCAAAGCAATTCTCCATAATCATTGATGAAATATCACTTGATATCCCACCAAACAA
>CANCJZ010000150.1 GCA_947378465.1 Flavobacteriaceae bacterium | reverse complement strand
AGGGATCTCACCTGTGAAAGCGTTGATTTATACAGCTGTTTTATATGGTTTAACGGCTCCTGTATTGATTGCGATTATTTTACATATCTCCAATAATAAAGCGGTGATGGGAGAATTTACGAATAGTAAAATGGCTAATTTTCTTGGTTTTACTACCTTAATTCTGATGACTGTGGCTGCTTTAGTGTTGTTGTACTTATATATTTATTAGAGACAATTTTTATTTAGCATTAGGCATTATGCTGTAGGCAATAGATATTAGGTGTTGTTAGGTATTTCTGGTTCTACTAATACGATGTATAATATTTAGTTTTTAGGTTCGTTGTGGTTACTGTATACTTTTATATTAATGTGTTTTTTTTATTTTATTTCAACAACGGATTAAAATCCGTTGCTACAAAATAGGTCATCCCTTCGGGATTTGGAAGTAATCACAATATTACAATATTTTGCTATACTGTATCTTTTCTCTTGCTTATTTCCTCTTCCTCTTCCGTTCTGTACAATCTTGCTATTCTCTATATGCTATTCTCTAACCTCTAACCACAAAATCTTTCTTCTTTCTTCTTGCCTCTTTCGTCTATTCTCTATATTCTATCCTCTTTGCAAAACATCTTGCTTCTTTCCTCTAACTTCTTTCATCTTTCTATAATTCATAATTATCATCAATCATTTATCAAAAAATATTATACTTTTGTCAAATAATGGATGATTTCTCTCCAAAAGAAGGAATTGAGATTCAATAAGTCAATACCATACCAGTATGTCAGTTTTAGAAAAAATGAGTTCAGCCGAAGCAATTGCTTTAGAAGACAAACACGGAGCTCACAATTACCATCCCCTTCCAGTAGTATTAAGTAAAGGTGAAGGCGTTTATGTTTGGGACGTTGAAGGAAGACGTTATTACGATTTTCTTTCCGCTTATTCAGCCGTAAATCAAGGACATTGCCACCCAAAAATTGTTGGTGCAATGATTCAACAAGCACAAACTTTAACCTTAACCTCTAGAGCTTTTTACAATGATAAGCTTGGAGTGTATGAAGAGTTTGTAACCAATTACTTTGGTTTTGACAAAGTGTTGCCAATGAATACAGGTGCTGAAGCAGTAGAAACGGCTTTGAAACTTTGTAGAAAATGGGCATATGAGAAAAAAGGAATTCACGAAAATGAAGCACAAATCATTGTTTGTGATGGAAATTTTCACGGTAGAACGACTACTATTATTTCGTTTTCCAATGACGAAAATGCTAGAAAGAATTTTGGTCCCTACACTGCTGGATTTATTAAAATCCCTTATGATGATGTAGAAGCTTTAGAAGCAGCTCTTAATTCTTCAAATAATATTGCAGGTTTCCTTGTAGAACCTATTCAAGGAGAAGCAGGAGTATATACTCCAGCAGAAGATTATTTAGCGAAAGCCAAAGCACTTTGTGCCGCTCATAACGTATTGTTTATTGCAGATGAGGTGCAAACGGGTATTGCTAGAACGGGTTCTATCTTGGCGGTTTGTGGAAATTGTAGTTGTGAAAACAAATGCGAAAAGCAAGCTTCTTATGTAGCTCCAGATATTTTGATTTTAGGAAAAGCCTTATCTGGTGGTGCGTATCCAGTTTCTGCAGTTTTGGCTAATGATGCCATTATGAATGTTATCAAACCAGGGCAACACGGTTCTACCTTTGGTGGAAATCCTATTGCAGGTGCAGTAGCTATTGCAGCTTTGGAAGTGGTTGATGAAGAAAACTTATCTCAAAACGCTCGTCGTTTGGGTAACATATTTAGAGAAAAATTAAATGAATACATTCAAACTTCTACTATTGCGACTTTAGTGCGTGGTAAAGGTTTGTTGAATGCTGTAGTGATTAACGATACAGAAGAAAGTGATACGGCTTGGAACATCTGTATGGCCCTTAGAGATAATGGTTTGTTGGCTAAACCTACTCACGGGAACATCATTCGTTTTGCACCGCCTTTAGTAATGAATGAAGAACAATTGTTAGATTGTATTTCAATCATCATTACTACTTTAAAACAATTTGAAAAATAGTTTAAAGCTATAGTAAAAAAGCCAGCTTTAAAGCTGGCTTTTTTTGTTTTATACTCCAAAGTATTGATGTATTCTTTGTTCCATCAAAGGTTGATTATTTAAACCATCCACTCCCACAATACTTATAAGCCATATCATCAAAGCAATCATTAATAAACTCAATACAAGACCAATTATTGAAAGTACTCGTCCGATGTTTAAGTTTTGATAATTGCTGTAATTGTCTGGATTTGATTTGTACAATTTGCTGTCCTTTTGTGCCAGAAATAGTGAAAGACCTCCTAAGATGATCCCTAAGATTCCATAACACCAACAAGTTAAAATTGAAAAGATTCCTAATACAAGTACGGCTGTAGCATTGGGTAATTTTTGTTTTTCCATAGTATATTATTTTAATTAAAAAGAAAACTCATTTTGTAAATATAGGAAATTACCATTATAATCGCATTGATGATAGCAAAACTGATTACCCATTTTGAGTAATTTCGGCTTTTGTCGGTTAAATGTAATCCCAATAATATAAAAAATAAAACAGAGGTATAGATTGCGGGAAACATATGAAAGGCATTCGCAAACTCTCCTTTGCATAACAGTATAAAGGAGCGCTGGAATCCACAACCCAAACAGTCGATTCCGAAGAGTTTTTTGAACATACAGGGAAGCATATATTTTTCCATTGGCACTATATCGAATGCAATTTTACAAATATTTTTTTAAGCATTAAGTTGTCAGTAAACTTTTCTACTTTTGACATCTTAAATGATAACCGCTGCGATTATGAAAAAATGGTTGATTCCAATGATGATTATTGCTTTTTTTATTGCCTTTTACAATCAAAATAATCCCCATCCGAATGTGTTGATTACCGTTTTTGCGGTAGTTGTTTTTATGTTTGGGATGATGAAGTTGAGCGCCAAAACCCCTAGTAAAAACCAAGATGAAGAAATAGAAGAAGATGAACAAGTTTGAGATAGGAGATAAAGTATCCGTTTTAGATGAGGCCATGGACGGAATCGTTGTGGCGATTAAAGGCAGTGAAGTGACCATTGAAACCGAGGATCAATTCACGATGACCTACGGTGCTCACGAATTAGTTAAAGTCAATCACGGTGGGAATTTGAACTATTTTGTCCGCAGTGAAGCGATGGACAAAAAAGCAATTGACACCCAGTTGTCTCGTTCGCAAATGGAACTCAAAAAGAAAATGGAAAAGGTGGAACGCGGCGTGCCAGAGTTTGATTTACATATTGAGAAATTGGTAAAAAATAAAAACGGACTGACCAACTTTGATATTCTTACCCTACAATTGGAAACCGCCAAGCGTCATGTTGAGTTTGCTATCAAAAACCGTATTCCCAAAATTGTATTCATTCACGGAGTGGGTGAGGGAGTGCTCAAAACGGAACTCGATTATATGTTGAAAAACTACGAAATGATTAGTTTTCAAGATGCCAATTACCAAAAATATGGTTTGGGCGCAACAGAAATCTATTTTCGTCAGAATGTAAGATAAATCACCTTATATTATTTAAATTTGTTTAATGGAAAAAATATATCTTGACAATGCGGCTACCACTCCTTTGCGGAAAGAAGTCATAGCCACGATGCTAAACGTTTTAGAAAACGATTATGGAAATGCTTCTTCTACTCATAGCTTTGGTAGAAGTGCCAAAAGCATCCTAGAAACTTCAAGAAAAACAATCGCCAAATATTTACATTGCAATTCCCAAGAAATTGTATTTACTTCTAATGCTACGGAAGGCACCAATTGGATTTTGCGTAGTGCCGTGAAAGATTTGGGTATGCAACGCATCATCAGCAGTAAAGTGGAACATCACGCCACACTTTATACCATTAATGCATTGCAAAAAGAATTTGGAATTCAAGTGGATTATGTGACTATAAATACTGACGGTAGTTTGGATTATGCACAATTAGAAAGCTTGCTTAATGATGAGTGTAAAACCATTGTAAGTTTGATGCACGTCAACAATGAAACTGGTTGTATGATGGATCTGGAACGAGTAGGTCGCTTATGTGCGGCTCATAATGCCTTGTTTCATTGTGATACGGTGCAGTCAATTGGTAAAACAGAATTCAATTTGCACGAACTTCCAGTAGATTTTATAGTAGCGAGTGCGCATAAATTTCACGGGCCTAAAGGGGTTGGTTTTACTTATATCAAAAAGAATCGCTTGTTACAGCCCATCCTTTTTGGAGGTGAACAAGAAAAAGGATTGCGTGCGGGTACGGAAGCGGTACATCAAGTTGCCGGTATGGCAAAAGCTTTGGAACTAGCTTATGAGCATTTGGACGAGGAACGTAATGCAATTAAAATATTAAAAGACTATTGCATTGCACAGTTGCAAGCCCATTTCCCAGAAATAAAAATCAATGGAAGGACCACTTTTTATAATATATTAAATGTCTTATTGCCGTTTTCAGAGGAGAAAACAGCGATGATTTTGTTTAATTTGGATATGAAAGGTATTGCGGTATCACGGGGTAGTGCTTGCCAAAGTGGAAGTGTAAAACCCTCCCATGTGTTGGCGGAAATGTTGATGGATGAGGATATCAAAAAACCGAGTTTGCGTATTTCTTTCAGCCATTACAATACTAAAGTTGAGATTGATGCTTTAATCGATGGGTTAAAAGGAATTTAATAAATAACAACTATGGCCTTTTTAAGAAAAATAAACGCTAGAGCAAAAGCCGACGCCAACACTGGTTTTGGGACCAATGCGTCCAGTTATGGAGGCCGATTTATTACTAAAAATGGGAATGCCAATGTACGGAAAACAGGAATTGGTGTTCTCGATAGCATTAGTTGGTTCCATACGATGCTAACCATTCCCCGTTGGAAGTTTTTCTTTATAGTGTTTGCCTTCTATTTTTTGGTGAATTTTCTATTTGCAAGTGTTTATTGTTTGGTAGGTGTTGAGCATTTGAATGGTGTGAATGCCTTGAGTCGATTGGATAAATTTGGACAGGCTTTTTTCTTTAGTATTCAGACTTTTACTACGGTTGGGTATGGTCACATCAGCCCGAGTGGGTTTATGATTAGTTTTGTGGCTGCTGTAGAGGCGTTGTTTGGATTGTTGAGCTTTGCAATAGCGACAGGTTTATTTTACGGACGATTCAGCAAACCTAAGGCACATATTCGATTTTCTGAAAATGCCATCATTGCTCCCTATAAAGAAGGGAAAGCCTTGATGATTCGTATGACTCCTTATAAAAACACCAATTTGACCGATGCTGAAGCAAAACTTACTATGGGATTACATATTGAGGAAAACGGAAAGATGGTCAATAAGTTCTATACTTTGGAATTAGAGATGCAAAAAATTAGTGCTTTAACGCTCAGTTGGACCTTAGTGCATCCCATTACGGAAGAGAGTCCTCTTTATGGTTTAATTGAAGCTGATTACAAAAGTTTGAATGGAGAAATTTTAGTCTTTCTAAAAGTCTTTGATGATATGTACAGTACCACAGTGGTCAAAAGAGCGTCGTATACTTTTGAAGAAGTGGTGTACAATGCGCGTTTTCTACCGATGTTTACACGCAGCGAAAACAACAGCAAAACCTTGTTGCATATCGATAAGTTAAATGCTTTTGAAAAGCTTTAGAAATAGCGTTATTAATTGTTTGAAATCATTATAGGGAAAGTATACGAAGAACGAACTTTTTTACCATTCATTTCTGCAGGTAACCATTTAGGCATTTTTTTGATTGCTTGGATCACTTCATTTTTATTAAAAACACTATTAGATACGGCATTGATTTGACTCAAGCTTCCATCTTTTTCAATTACAAATGATACTATGATACGAGTAATGCTAGTGCCTTCAGCGTCTGCTTTGATGTTGTTAGCAATATATTTTTGCAGCATCTTCATACCCCCAGGAAAATCAGGACGTACTTCAACGGCAGCAGCATTATAAACAGTTTCATCCTCTTCTGGCATTCTAGGTCCAGGTCCTGGACCGATATCATTTGAGTTTATTTGTTCTTTGATCTTGGCATTACGCTCTTGAGGAGTTAGATCACGTAGGGGAACCTTCTCGTTGGATTTAGTATTGTTTTTTTTGCTTTGTCCAAAAGTTAATCCGGTACAAAGGAGGAGAGCCATAAATAAAAACGCTTTATTCATTGTGGGTTTTGGTGTTTTTTGATACAATTTTGTACTTTTCTTCTGGCCCAAGCCGCTGGGAATAATTCTTCTAAAACAGAGCGGTTTTCAAAGTTTAATCGCAAGCCATTGCTTAGGTGGATGATTCCTTTTTTGTCATCGCCTAGCATAAAATGAAGACCTGCCAAGCGGTATTCTACTTCATATTGGTCAGGGAAGTATTCGGAAGCTTGGTGTAAGGTTTGTATAGCCGAATCGTATTCGCCTAGAAACTGTAATAAGTCTACCCAGAACAACCAAGTGTCCAATTGGTAATCGCCAAACTCCACCGCTTTGCGATAACCGTATTCTGCTTCCTCGTAAAAGTTCATCGCTTTGTTGATGGTCGCATAGCGTTTCCAATAGTCTCTATTTTGATTGTCAATAGCTAAGGCTTTGTTGACGTAATACAAGGCTTTTTGGTAGTTTTTTTGACGTACATAGAAGTCGGTGATAGCAATCCATCCTTTGTCTAATAATGGGTCTTCGTGTACGGTTTTATTAAAATATTTAAGTGCTTCGCCTTTGTTTCCCATACGTTCATAGCATTTGCCAATACGCAATAAGGCATAGGAAGTAGGGTCGTCTAATTCGATTGTACGTTGATAGCTTTCAATAGCTTCTTCGTATTTTTTCAAACGTTCCAAAGCTTTTCCTTTTTCCATAAAAGCGCCTAGGAATTCATCGTCGATATAGGTGGCAAATTCAAAAGCACGTACTGCATTTTCATAGTCTTTAATACCATAATACAAACGTCCTTTTTGATGCCAAGCGATTTCACTGTATGGATTTTGATCGATATAACCTTTTAAAAATTCAATAGCTTCTACATTTTGATCTAAAAACTCAAAGCAATATACTACATTGTATAAAGCCGATTGATCTTCAATGTCTTCTTCTAAACATTTGATAAAACTCTCTTTGGCTTTTTCCAAATTATCCATAAAAAGATATTCCATACCCATAAGATTAAAGACATCGGCAAAATCTTCGGTATATTTTAAAGCTTGTTCTAAAAACTCCACTGCTTTGACGTGCTCATCTCTTTTAGAATAGATGTTGGCTTTTTGAATAAATATTTCGTCGTTGGTGGGCTCAATGGAATACAACTCATTCAATAGCTTTTCTGCCATATCCAGCTTGTCGTCATAAATCAACATCTCTACTTGAACTAGTTTTAAGCCAGTCGATTTAGGGTGTTGCTCTAATCCTAATTTGAGGGCTTTTTTAGCTAAACTAGCTTTGCCCATATCCAAATAATGAAGGATAATTTCTTCAAACTCCTCAGAATCGAAAAAGAACACTTTGTTAGTTTTTAACATCGATTCGAACTTCGATAAGGATAAATTGTAGTCTTCTTCGTCGTGATCCAAATGCATAGCTTTTAGTTTAAGTAAAATCCATAATAA
>CANCJZ010000149.1 GCA_947378465.1 Flavobacteriaceae bacterium | reverse complement strand
ATAAGGTCTCTTAATTTATTTTGTACCGCAGGAGCATAAGCAATAACTGGTCCTTTACCCATTTGTAAATCTCCTTCGATTTTTTTGTCAATCATAGGAGTAGTGGTATCGTGACAAACATCAGTTACGATGGCAACATTAGGTTTGATAGTATGTGTAATCATTTCGGCTCCTCTTAAACCAATTTCTTCTTGAACAGAATTCACGATGTACAATCCAAAAGGTAAATCGACTTTGTTCTCTTTCAACAAGCGCGCAACTTCGGCAATCATAAAACCACCCATACGGTTATCAATGGCTCTACATACGAATTTATCGTTATTCAATACCATAAACTCATCAGGATAGGTAATCACACAACCTACGTGAACACCTAAAGCTTCAACTTCTTCCTTTGTGGAACATCCGCAATCGATGAATATATTGTGTATGGTAGCCGTTTCTTCTTTTCCTCTATTACGTGTGTGAATGGCTGGCCATCCAAAAACGCCTTTTACAATCCCTTTTTTAGTGTGTATATTCACACGTTTCGAAGGGGCTATTTGATGGTCAGAGCCACCATTACGAATCACATAAATCAATCCGTTATCCGTGATGTAGTTTACATACCAAGAGATTTCATCCGAATGTCCTTCAATGACAACTCTGTATTTAGCTTCAGGATTTATTACTCCCACTGCAGTTCCATAAGTATCGGTTATAAAGGTGTCCACATAAGGTTTGAGATATTCCATCCAGATTTTTTGTCCTTCAGATTCATAGCCTGTTGGAGAGGCATTATTTAAATAGTTTTCTAAGAAAGTAAGTGAAGTTTCCTTCAAGATTGATTTTGATGCCATAAAATATTTTTTTGCTAAAATATAAATTTGGCATTACACTTGTTAGGTATATTCCATATTTTTACGTCAAATATTATTTGATAAAAATAATGCGATATAGAATCTATTAATCACTACATTTTATATCGATTTTTTTTGGCTTAATTAAATATTTATAGCAATTATTTTATGAAAAAGTTTCACTATTTACTTCTAATCACTTTATTAACTATATCGCTGCATGCGCAAATTGAAAAAGACACTACACGAATGGGGTATGTGTTAAAGGATAGTGATACTTTATTGGATAAACCCATATTGTTAGAAGATGTTTTTATCCATAGCGAAAAGCTAGACCCCGAAGCCAAAAAGCAATTTTTATTACTTCAAAACAGAGTGTATAAAGTGTTTCCTTATGCTCGAATCGCCTCAGATAAATTGTCGGGATTGAATAATACAATGAATCAACTTAAAACCAATAAGGAAAAAAGAAAATATTTTAAGATTGTTGAGGATTATTTGGATAATGAGTTTAAAGAAAAATTAAAAAAATTATCTCGTAAACAAGGACAAATCCTAATCAAATTAATCTACCGACAAACAGGGATTTCAGTGTATGAATTAATCAAAGAACACAAAAGTGGATGGAAAGCATTTTGGTCCAATAACACCGCCCGATTGTTCGATATTAATTTGAAAACAAAATACGATCCTTATGCTGTAAATGAGGATTATTTGATTGAAACAATTTTAGTTCGTGCCTTTAATAAAGGTCGATTGGTGGAACAAAAAGCTGCAAATCCCGTTGATATTGATGAATTGAATACTTTTTGGGAGAAAAAAGCAATTGAACTCAGCACCAAAAAGTAAATTTTAATTTAAAAATTCAAACTACCACTTAATTCCTTAAGGGTAATTTCATACAGTTTAGCTTGGAATTGTGCATTGCTGTAACGCACTTTGGCGTTAAGTAGATTTTGTTGAGCTGTTCTGAAATCAATAGCTGTAATGGTTCCAATTTTGAATTTAGAGAAAGTGATATCCATATTTTGCTTTGCAATTTCCAGATTACTTTGTTCAACATTGATTAAATCTTTATTGATGACATAACTTTCGAAGGCAGAGGCTAATTGCGATTGCAAAGCTAATTTTTGTTGTTCAAGTGTGTTGTTGGTGTTTTCTAATTGAATTTTAGCAATCTTCTCATTTCTGTTTTGTAATCCTCCATTAAAGATGGGTAAAGCCGCTGAAAATCCATAAGTCACCCCTTTACCCGTTGATTGAGTAACGAATCCCAATGAAGCTTCTGAGTGGGTATAATTATACCCCGAAGTAATATGAACGGTAGGGTAGCGGCCGGCTTTGACTTGCTTAAGTTGTAATTCGGCTATGTTTTTGGCAAGAATTTGCGATTGCAGTTGAGGGTTTTGTTGTTCAGCTAATGTTTTTAATTCATTTAATTTTAATTGTTGATCTACAGTTATGGCATTGGTAACTACAAATTCCGTTTGAACGTCACGCGCCATAATTTCATTTAAATGAATTTTGGAAGTTTTAAGCAATTGTTGTTGTTGTAATAAATTACTTCTATCCGTATTCAAATCCACTTGCGCATTCAAAACTTCCAACTTTGAAGCTTTCCCAATAGTATATCTGTTTTGCGCTAATTTTACTCTTTCATTTGAAATCACAATAGCAGTGTCCATCGCTGCAATTTGTTGTTGTTGTTGCACCAAATCAAAGTAAGCAGTATAAACGTCACTGATTTTGGTGAAAATGGCTAATTTTAATTGAGCGCCTCCTTGTTTTTCAAGAGCTTGAAGTTGTTCTCTTTTAGCAAACATTTTAAAACCATCAAATACCGTCCAATCCAATCCTACTCCATACGAGAAGCCAAGATTTTTGGCACCATTTAAGGTTTTTTGAGTACCATCGGCTTGAGTTTGTGTGGTATTTATCGAGCTTTTATTGTCTTGTATGGTTGCACTAATATTAGGGAGCATTCCTGAATTTCCAATGCTATTATTGGTTTCACTTATTTTTAAAGTGTTTTTTGCAATTTTGATATCATAATTATTTTTCAATGTAATAGCTACTGCATCTTCCAAAGAAAGTAATTCCTGTGCATTAGCGTAGCTAATGCAAAAGAGATTAATAATTATAAAAAGTATACTGTTTTTATAGTTCATCGTTGTTTAAAATAGACTATTAATAAAAATTGAAAATGATAATAATTTATTACTTATTCTAAGCGTTCAATATTGTCAAACTCAGGTCGGTGTTTTCGAGCTTTGGACCACATAAAATAAATGGAAGGAATTACAAATAAGGTCAGTATCAATGAAAATAATGTTCCACCAACAATTACCACTCCCATTCCAATTCTACTTTTAGCCGCTGCCCCTAAGGATAATGCAATAGGTAAAGCTCCTAATGCAATGGCTAAACTGGTCATTAAAATAGGACGTAAACGAGCTTCTGCTGCTTGCATTATGGCTTCATATTTCGATTTGCCTTGTTCGCGTAATTGGTTGGCAAATTCTACAATTAAAATTCCATTTTTGGTCACTAATCCAATAAGCATTACGGTTCCAATTTGACTGAAGATATTCCAGGTTTGTCCAAATAACCACAATGAAAATAAAGCTCCAGCCACCGCCATAGGAACGGTTAAGATGATAATAAACGGATCGATAAAGCTTTCAAATTGTGCGGCTAATATCAAATAGATTAATAATAATGCCAATCCAAAAGCAAAGGAGGTATTGGAACTACTCTCCACAAAATCACGGGATTCGCCACCTAAATCAGTAGTGAAACTATCGTCTAATACTTTGGCTTTAATTTTATTCATAGCGTCAATTCCTTCGCCTATACTTTTACCAGGGGCTAAACCTGCAAATACGGTTGCGGACATCGCTCTATTATTGTGGAACAATTGAGGAGGATTACTCTCTTCGTCAATTTTGACCACATTATCCATTTGAATTAAATCTCCTTTAGAATTACGAACAAACATTGATGTTAAATCCAGCGGTTTGCTTCGGTCTTTTTGATCAAATTGTCCAATGACTTGGTATTGTTTGCCATTCATTAAGAAATAACCAAAACGTTGACCGCTCAAGGATAATTGTAAGGTTTGCGCAATATCAAGTACTGAAATCCCTAAGCTTTCTGCTTTCGCTCTATCAATAGTGACATTAATTTCAGGTTTGTTGAATTTCAAATTTACATCCGTTATCGAGAAAGTAGGGTCTTTCGAAACTTCATCCATAAATACAGGAATCTTTTCACGTAATTTTTCAAAGGTAGGAGCTTGAATGATGTATTGAATAGGCAAGCCTCCTTTTTTATTTACTGCAATAGTAGGTTGTTCCGAAATAGTTGTTTTAGCCTCTGGATATTGTTTGGTCCATTGGGTTAATTTGTCCGCTATTTCTTTTTGAGTTCTTTTTCTTTCTTCGGGATCTACTAAGGCAATACGCACCCTTCCACTATTGGTTGCAGAAGCATTAAATCCAGGAGCTGTAATGATAAGACTCACTTTTTTCTCAGGAATTGAATCGTCGATAAGTCGGGATAATTCTTGCATAAAGCGATCGGTATATTCATAGGATGAACCTTCAGCAGTAGTCGTACTAATAATTAACGAACTTCGATCGTCATATGGAGCCGTTTCCTTTTGGATGATATTAAAAAACAAATAAATCAGTCCAAAACAAACGATTAAGATTGGGAAGCTCAGCCATTTCTTTTTCATAAAACCTTCCAAAGCATTGGCGTAGCCTTTGTTCAAACTTACAAACATAGGTTCGGTAAGTTGATAAAACTTGGATTTTTTCTGTACTCCACCTTTCATCAAATAGGCGTTTAGCATAGGAGTAAGGGTCAGCGATACAAATGCAGAAATCAATACCGCAGCTCCAATAACAACACCAAACTCCCTAAACAATCGCCCGACAAACCCTTCTAAGAAAATTACAGGTAGGAAAACAGCAGCCAAGGTTATGGAAATGGAAATTACAGCAAAGAAGATTTCATTGGAACCTTTGATAGCGGCTTCAATAGGAGTCATTCCTTCTTCTACTTTTTTGAAAATATTTTCTGTTACAACAATACCATCATCCACCACTAAACCAGTTGCCAATACAATAGCTAATAAAGTCAAAACATTTACTGAAAATCCAAACAACCACATTATAAAGAAAGTTGCAATCAGCGAAACAGGAATATCAATCAAAGGTCGGAAAGCTATGGCCCAATCTCTGAAGAATAAATAGATAATCAGAATTACAAGAATGATTGATACTAATAAAGTTTCCGCCACTTCGGTTACTGATTTTTTTACAAAAATAGTATTGTCAATGGCAATGTTAAGTTTGATATCCTTAGGAAGTTGTTTTTGGAGGACATCATATTTTTTATAAAATGCTTTGGAAATATCTAAGTAATTTGCCCCAGGTAATGGAACAATAGCCACCCCAACTAATGGAACACCTGATTGTGTCATATTGGTTTCGATAACCTCTGGTCCTAAATTAGCCGAACCTACATCACTAAAACGAACAATTTTATCACCATCCGTTTTAATAATAATATTATTGAATTCTTCCGCTTTGGAAAGATTCCCCATTGTTTTAACGGTAAGTTCGGTGTTGTTCCCAGTAAGTTTTCCGGAAGGAAGTTCAATGTTTTGTTTGTTCAGCGCATCCTTTACATCGGAAACAGTACATCCATAGGATGAAAGTTTTACAGGATCAATCCACAAACGCATTGCGTATTTTTTTTGTCCCCATATCTGAACGCCACTAACACCAGGAATTGTCTCTAAACGAGGTCCAATAGTGTTTTCTGCTAAATCACTTAGTTCTAATTGACTTCTGGTGTTACTTTGAATAGTCATCGAAATAATTGCATCCGCATTTGCATCCGCTTTGGATACAACAGGAGGTGCATCGATGTCTTTAGGTAGCGTTTTAGCTGCTAAAGCTACTTTGTCACGAACATCATTAGCTGCAGTTTCTAAATCTTTATTTAAATTAAATTCAACAGTAATATTACTCGTTCCTTGAACACTGGACGAAGTGATGTTTTTAATTCCATCAATAGAATTAATTGCTTTTTCAATAGGTTCAGTAATTTGGGATTCAATGATATCAGAGTTAGCACCCGCATAATCTGTTCGGATAGAAATTTGAGCAGGATCAATGGAAGGGAATTCTCTAACCCCTAAAAAACTATATCCAATAATACCAAAAAGAATAATGGCTAAATTGAGGACGATAGTTAATACCGGTCTTTTAATACTGATGGTAGATAAACTCATTTTCTATATTTATTAATTAAAAAGAGTGTCCTCTATTTTTTTAAATTCACTTTAATTGGCGCTTCATCTTTAAGAGCCATTACTCCTGAAGTAATTAAAGTATCTCCTTCTTTCAAACCTGTTAATACTAAAATAGAACTATTGGTTCTGGTTGATGTTTCAATTTTAATTTCTTTTGCTTTGCCATTATTAGCGATAAATACTTTTTTACCACTTTGAATAGGAACTACGGCTTCACTAGGTACTATAATCGCATCTTTAATTTGATCCAAAGGCAATTCAATATCTGCAAATACTCCAGGTAATAATTTACCATCGCTATTATCAGCTATTGCACGAACTTGAAGTGTTCTAGTATTAATTGAAATTCCTGGTTCAATAGCATAAATTTTTGCTTTATACTTATCCAATGAACCTGCTACTGTAAATGTTAATACAGTATTCATTTTAATTTGAGTAGCATATTTTTCAGGGATTGAAAAAGTAATTTTTAATTTAGAAGTATTAACTAAATTCGCTACACTTACGGCAGGAGTAATATAAGTTCCAGGAGAAATAGATCTCAAACCAATTGTTCCAGAAAAAGGAGCTTTAACATTGGTTTTGCCAATTTGAGCATTGATTAATTGTGTTTGAGCTTTTGTTGAACGGTAGTCAGCACTTGCTACATCGTATTCTTCTTGACTGATGGCTTCTTTTTGAAGCAATAATTTAGCACGTCTTTCATTTTCAGCGGCTAAAATTTCTTTGGTTTTAGCTTGAGCCAATTGCGCTCGTAATTCTACATCATTTACTTTAAATAAAACCTGTCCTTTAGTCACTTTAGCACCTTCTTGAAAATTGATATTTTCAACAATCCCTGATACTTCACTATGCAATTCAATTTGTTCATTAGCATCTACAGAACCTGAGAGTGATAAGTCATCATCAAAGAGTTGTGTTTTAATTACAATTGCTGATACGTTTGTGGGAGGTTTTTTATCGCCTTTGTCTTTTCCTTTTTCATCTTGACCAGCATTTTTGGTGATTCTGAATACTACTAATCCACCAATAATGAGAAGTAGTAGTGTGAAAAATAAGTGCTTTATTTTCATATTGACAAACTTGATAATTAAAGTAAAATTGACTGCAAAAATAGACTTTACCAATTAAATACTAAGAGATATTAGTTTTTAATTAACAAAAGGTAAAGCATAAAAATAGACATTTTAGCTGATATAATTCCAGATGTTTTTTTTCTTACTCATTTCAACGAATACCGTTCGCAATGTTTGATGCTCTGGTTTGCTCATAGAAGCGTCGTCTTTTAAGAGTTTTAGTGCGTAATTTCTAGCAATTTGAAGGATATCTCTATCTTTTACTAAATCGGCAATTTGCAAATTAAGAACACCACTTTGTTGGGTTCCCATAATGTCACCTGGTCCACGAAGTTTTAAGTCTACTTCCGCAATTTCAAAACCATCGTTGGTTCGCACCATAGTGTCAAGTCGG
>CANCJZ010000148.1 GCA_947378465.1 Flavobacteriaceae bacterium | reverse complement strand
TTGAGAGGCAATATGAGTATCGTGCCTCAAGATGTCATCCTTTTTGGTGGAAGTATCCGTGAGAACATTGCTTATGGAAAACCAAATGCAACAGAAGAAGAGATAATGATTGCAGCCAAACAAGCCAATGCCTTTGATTTTGTCAACGGTTTTCCTGAAAAATTCGACACTCTTGTTGGAGAACGCGGGATCAAACTTTCCGGAGGTCAACGTCAACGAATTGCCATTGCTCGTGCCTTATTAAAAAATCCAAGTATCCTAATATTAGATGAAGCTACTTCATCATTAGATAGTGAAAGTGAAAAATTAGTTCAAGAAGCATTAGAGAATTTGATGGAAGGCCGAACCAGTATCATTATTGCGCATCGACTTTCTACCATCCGTAATGCCGATGCTATTTTGGTATTGAATGATGGTCGCATTTCCGAACAAGGAACGCATCAGGAATTGATTGAGATTGAAAATGGTATTTACAAGAACTTAAGTAATTTGCAATTTTCTTAGTAAAAACATTCCTACATTAGTATAAAAATTGTCAAAACATAATTCATAATAATTATAAGATGTAAAACAACATTTTATTCCAATAAAAAACTCCCTTTTTATCATTGTAAAAAGGGAGTTTTATTTTATATGATTCAATTAAAAGAACACGAATCAATCAATTATATTTACCACTAAAAAAAGCATTCTAATACCGTAATACTTCTTTCCTCTAATATCTATATCCTGTATTCTCATACCCTCTAACCACAATATCTTGCTTCTTGATTCTTTCCTCTAACATCTATATGAACTTCCTTGATTAATGTTGACCGTTTTCTAATTGTTTTTTTTCCAACCCTCTCAGGGTTTAAACCCTGCGAGGGTTCGAGACGTGAATATTTATCGTGATTATAGCTCTTGATATATGTCGTACCTACGGGACATAATGTTAGCTTCAATCATTTTGCTACCAATATGTCGCCCCTGACGGGGCTTTCAAATTCCACAAAATCTTGCTTCTTGCTTCTTTTCTCTATATTCTATTCTCTATTCTCCATCCATACTCTAACCGCAATATCTTGCTTCTTTCTTCTTGCTTCTTACTTCTATTATTTCAATTTTCTTCGTTCTCTTTCCGTTTTAAGAAGATTCAATTCTCTACTGGTTTGACCTGCAACAGAAGTATTCTCTTCTGCACGTCTAATTAAGTAAGGCATCACATCGCGAACAGGTCCAAAAGGTAAATATTTAGCCACATTGTATCCATTTGCTGCCAAATTATAACTGATATTATCACTCATACCATACAATTGACCAAACCAAATGCGGTGATCGTGCAAATCAATATTATTTTCTTTTAGCATACTCATCAACTTATACGAGCTCTCTTCGTTATGTGTTCCCGCAAAGATGGCCATCGTTTCAATATGTTTCATCATATAGTCAACAGCGGCATTATAGTTGTCATCGGTAGCTTGTTTGGATGGACAAATAGGAGTTGGATAACCGCGTTCTTCTGCACGCTTGTTTTCTTTTTCCATATATGCACCACGCACGATTTTCATACCTATATAAAAGCCTTCTACTTTAGCGCGTTCGTGTAAAGATTTTAAATAATCCAAACGATCCCAACGGTACATTTGCAAAGTATTGAAAACTATTACTTTTTCTTTATTGTATTTGCGCATCATTGCTTCAACCAAATCATCTGCAGCATCCTGCATCCAACTTTCTTCTGCATCAATCAATAAAGCAACATCCTTGTCGTGAGCCGTTTTGCAAACCAATTCAAATCGTTCGCAAACCTTATCCCATTCTGCTTGTTCTGTAGCTGAAAGCACTTCCTTCGCTCCTACTTTTTCATACAAATCCAAACGTCCTAATCCTGTTGGTTTAAAAACTGCAAAAGGAATTGCTTGACGTTCTTTTGCAAATTCAATCGTTTTTAAAGTCATTTCCAAAGCGGCATCAAACTGTGCTTCTTCTTCTTTGCCTTCCACAGAATAATCCAAAACGGAAGAAACTCTTTTAGTATACATTTTATCGACTACTGAAAGACAGTCCAACTCGTTTACACCTCCACAAAAGTGGTCGAAAACAGTGGCTCTGATCAATCCGTCAACAGGTAAATGGGCTTTTAGAGCAAAATTTGTGACTGCAGTTCCGATGCGAACTAAGGGTTCGCTGGCAATCATTTTAAAAAGGAAATAGGCTCTATCTAATTCGGTGTCGCTTTTTAAACTGAAAGCAACTTCGGTATTGTTAAAAATTTTATCCATTATCTTATAATAATTGTACAAATATAATGAGAGTTTATCGAATTATTATCAGAAATAAGCTTATTTTTGGCTTCCAATTTAAAGAATATGCAACCGATAAACGCCAACGGATATTCGATCTATTTTAATGAAAAGGGATACGAAGCACTCAATACATTTATAAAAGAACACCAATACTCATCTGTATTTATTCTAACCGATAGCAATACTAATGAATTTTGTGCCCCTCAATTTCTTCCTCATTTAGAATTATCTATTCCTTTAGAAATTATTGAAATTGAAGCCGGGGAAGCTATGAAAAACATAGATACCTGTGTTGAACTTTGGTCAATACTGACGGATTTAGGAGCCGACAGAAAAAGCTTGCTGATTAATCTAGGTGGCGGAGTGATTACCGATATAGGAGGTTTTGTTGCCTCAACTTTTAAACGAGGAATTGATTTTATTCATATCCCTACCACTTTATTAGGAATGGTGGATGCCTCTATTGGCGGCAAAAACGGAGTAGATTTAGGCAATTTGAAAAATCAAATCGGGGTAATCAATGTTCCCAAATTACTTTTGATTGATTCGGAATACTTGCAAAGTTTGCCTCAAAGAGAAATGCGTTCCGGTTTGGCGGAAATGCTCAAACACGGTTTGATTTACGATAAAAACTATTGGGAACAATTTTTAGATTTGAATCAAATTGTTTTCGATCATTTTGATGCACTAATCCATCGTTCCGTGGCGATTAAAAATGAAATCGTAACACAAGATCCAACAGAAAACGGCATACGTAAAGCATTGAATTTTGGTCATACATTGGGACATGCCATTGAAAGTTTCTACTTGGAGTCCGCTACTCCCCTGCTACACGGCGAAGCCATAGCCATCGGAATGATTATGGAAAGCTATATTTCATTGCAAAAAGGCTTGTTGACTGCTATAGAATATTTGCAAATAAAAAACATGCTAACGGGCATCTACGATCCATTTACATTTGATAAAAATGACATTGAATTGATTCAAAATTTACTCATTCACGACAAGAAAAATGAGTATGGAAAAGTACAATTTGCACTGATCGATGGTATAGGCAAAACCATCATTAATCAATCAGTTGAAAATGAATTAATTGTTAAAGCTTTTGAAGATTATAAAATCTAATTTTTTTTTATAAAAATTATTGCAATTCGCTTATTTTATTTTTTACATTTGCGCTGATGATAAAAAACAATAACACTACTGCAAACAGCTCTTTTACGCTAAAAACCAATACCGGTTTTCAGGTGTTATGTGTTACTTTTTTGACCTCAATACGAACTATTTTAGGTTTGTTTTTAGATATTATTAAATCTGGCACCGCTAAGTTGCCCATTATATATGCTAACATTAGAGTTTGAACAATGGATTAATACACTCTTTTATTAATCTTAACAAACTCAACATCAATGAATACAAAATATTTCGATTTAATAAATCAAACTTACTATTTCCCACAAGAAGAATTCACTTTAAACAAAGACAACACCCTTCAGTTCCACAATATCGATTTGATGAAATTGGTAGAACAATATGGTACTCCATTAAAGTTTACCTATCTACCACAAATATCAAACAACATCAACAAAGCGAAAAATTGGTTTCGTAAGGCGATGGAAAAAAACAAATACGAAGGAAAATACTACTATTGTTATTGCACAAAAAGTTCTCACTTTGAATATATCATGAATGAGGCGTTCAAAAACAATATTCATATTGAAACCTCTTCGGCATTTGACATCAATATTGTTGAGAATTTATTGGAAAATGGCAAAATCAACAAAAGCACTTATATTATATGTAATGGTTTCAAAAGAGACCAATACATTACTAATATCGCACGATTGATCAACAACGGCCATAAAAACACTATTCCAATAATTGACAACTATGAAGAGTTGGATTTATTGCAAGCTGAAATCAAAGGAAAATTCAAAATAGGAATCCGTATTGCCGCAGAGGAAGAACCAAAATTTGAGTTCTATACTTCTCGTTTGGGAATTGGATACAAAAACATTGTTCAGTTTTACAAAAAACAAATTCAAGAGAACGATAAATTAGAGTTGAAAATGCTTCACTTCTTTATCAATACAGGAATTAATGACAATGCTTACTATTGGAATGAATTGGTAAAATGTATCAAAGTGTACATTGCCTTGAAAAAAGAATGTCCGTCTTTAGATGGTTTGAACATCGGTGGTGGTTTCCCTATCAAAAATTCATTAGCATTTGAATACGACTATCAATATATGATTGATGAAATTATCAATCAAATCAAAATCGCTTGTGATGAGGCCGAAGTTGATGTTCCCCACATTTTTACGGAATTCGGTTCGTTTACCGTTGGTGAAAGTGGTGGCGCGATCTATCAAGTGTTGTATCAAAAACAACAAAACGATAGAGAAAAATGGAACATGATTGACAGTTCATTCATCACGACGCTTCCTGACACTTGGGCAATCAACAAACGCTTTATCATGTTGGCCATCAACCGTTGGAATGAATCGTATGAAAGAGTTCTTTTAGGAGGAATGACTTGCGATAGCGACGATTACTACAACTCAGAGCAGAATATGCATGCCATTTATTTGCCTAAATACAATAAAGAAAAACCTTTATACTTAGGATTCTTTAATACGGGTGCTTATCAAGAAACTATTGGTGGTTTTGGTGGATTACACCACTGCTTGATTCCACAGCCCAAACACATTTTGATTGATCGAGATGAAAATGGCATCTTGGCTACTGAAGTATTCTCTGAACAACAAACGGCTGATGATGTTTTGAGAATTTTAGGATACACAAAAAAAGAAGATTAATTAACATTAAATCTGTTTGCAGTTTTAAAAAAAAAGTTTTTCTTTGAACTCCAAACAACATTGAACAAACAATAACAAACACTATGAGTAAAGGTCCAATAAGTCAGTTTATTGAAAAAAATTACCTGCATTTTAATTCAGCTGCTTTAGTTGATGCTGCCAAAGGATATGAACAACATCTGCTTGAAAATGGCAAAATGATGATTACTTTAGCAGGAGCGATGAGTACAGCAGAATTAGGAAAATCATTGGCGGAAATGATTCGTCAAGACAAGGTTCATATTATTTCGTGTACTGGTGCTAACTTAGAGGAAGACATTATGAATCTAGTTGCTCATAATTCTTATAAAAGAGTTCCTAACTACCGTGATTTAAGCCCTCAGGAAGAATGGGATTTATTAGAAAATCATTACAATAGAGTTACCGATACTTGTATCCCTGAAGAAGAAGCTTTCAGAAGATTACAATCGCATTTATTTGATATTTGGAACAAAGCAGACAAGTCTGGAGAGCGTTATTTTCCACACGAATTTATGTACCAAATGTTGAATTCAGGTGTTTTAGAGCAATACTACGAAATTGACCCTAAAGATTCGTGGATGATTGCAGCCGCTGAAAAGAATTTGCCAATTGTAGTTCCTGGATGGGAAGACAGTACTATGGGGAATATCTTTGCTTCGTATTGTATTAAAGGCGAATTCAAACCTACCACGATGAAAAGTGGTATTGAATATATGATGTGGTTAGCGGATTGGTACCCTAAAAACTCTGGTGGTAAAGGAGTTGGTTTTTTCCAAATTGGTGGAGGAATCGCAGGAGATTTTCCAATTTGTGTTGTTCCAATGTTATATCAAGATATGGAAATGCACGACATTCCTTTCTGGAGTTATTTCTGTCAAATCTCTGATTCTACTACAAGTTATGGTTCTTATTCGGGAGCAGTTCCAAATGAGAAAATCACTTGGGGTAAATTAGACATTCACACTCCGAAATTTATTATTGAATCCGATGCAACAATTGTTGCCCCATTAATTTTTGCTTATTTATTAGATTTATAATACCATTTTATGAAAAGAGTTATTGTTGATTATGCAAAGCTAACAGGAGATATCTTAAACTTGTTAGTGGAGAAATTTCCCGACGGATATGATGATACCGATATCATCCGTTTTAGAAACGCACAAAATGAACTTGTTGAAGCTGTAGAAGTTCGTACTGAAGATACCATTTATTTGGTAAAGGTGAGCACTAAATTAGCAAGCCGTATGGAGAAATTTGACGAAGATGATGATTTTGATGCAGTAATTGAACCAATTGCTCCAGTTAAAGGTCTTGATTTGGACGACGATGACATTCCTAATGATGACGAGGAAGAAGAAGACTTATTAAAAGACAAAGGAGGAAAGGACGACGGAGATGACGACGACGATGACGAAGATTATGAAACTTCTGACAACTTTGACGACGACGACGAAGAATAATTCTTCATTTATACTATTGAAATATCGGGATTATTCCCGATATTTTTTATTATTACCTATTTCAAAATAGAAACATTATGAGTGATACTATAAAAGAAGGCAAATCCGCAGCCATTACAAGTTATATCTTGATTGTGGGCGTATTGATTGCCATCTCTATGAATTCTGAAAATAAAAATTCATTTGCTTCCTTCCACATTCGCCAAGGATTAGGATTGACTTTAACCTTCATAACTTTAGGTTTAACCATCAGCCATTTTGAAAACATAATGATTGCGGCTCCTATGTGGATTGGCGTTTCGGTATTGACTATGTACGGCATCTTTACAGCAGCAAGAGGCGAAATGACCCCTTTACCACTTGTTGGAAAATTATTTCAAAAATGGTTTAAAACCTTTTAATTCCTCCTTTACAAATGACACTTACCTATTTAGTTAGAGAGCCTAAAATAAAAAAAGATAAAAATCCATTATTGCTATTGCTTCATGGATATGGAAGTAATGAAGAAGATTTATTTTCATTTGCTTCTGAGCTTCCCGATGAATATTATATTATATCCGCACGTGCCCCTTATTCATTAGGATATGGGAGTTACGCCTGGTATGCTATTAATTTTGATGCAGATGAAAATAAATTTTCTGATATTGATGAAGCACAAAAATCAAGAGATGTAATTGCTTTATTTATTGAGGAATTAATTGCCGAATTGCCTATTGACGCGAATAATATTACGTTAATTGGATTCAGTCAAGGAAGCATCTTAAGTTATGGTGTAGCACTCTCCTATCCAGCAAAAGTACAACGTGTAGTAGCTATGAGTGGTTATTTAAATAAAGAAATTGCTATCGATGGATTTGAAAATAATGATTTCTCTAATTTAAAAATCTTCGCTTCTCACGGAACAGTCGATCAAGTAATTCCAATTGATTGGGCACGAAAATCAGAAGTAGCGGTAAAAGAATTAGGAGTAGCTTTAGTCTATAAAGAATATCCTGTAGGACACGGCGTAGCTCCGCAAAACTTTTTTGATTTCAAAAATTGGTTAATTCAAAACTAAAACCACAATTATAGTTT
>CANCJZ010000147.1 GCA_947378465.1 Flavobacteriaceae bacterium | reverse complement strand
GGCCGACCATCCAATCTCTTCAAAGGATTTCTTAATGTTGCCCTAATCCGTTATTACGACAATTGGATGCGCCAACGCAAAGGACAAGCTTGGCTCGATTATAAAGAGGAAGAAGCGGTGAGGAGGACGAATTCTATTATCAAGTATAGAGAATAGACGAAAGAAGAAAGAAGAAAGAAGCAAGATATTGCGGTTAGTGAGAATAGAGATTATGCCGATTAGTATAGAGATTAAAGATTTTTTTATTAACTATGTCTTTATTTTTTTTAATATTTAATTACTCCTTTAATTATTTACCACCCAAGTCTTAATACTTAAATCTTAATACATCTCTATATTATTTACCACCCAAATCTTAATACTTAATACTTAAATCTTAATACATCTCTATATTATTTACCACCCAAGTCTTAATACTTAAATCTTAATACTTAAATCTTAATACTTCTCTATGCTCAAAATAGGCCACCGCGGCGCCAAAGGTCATCTACTCGAAAACACCCTTCCTTCCTTTCACAAAGCCCTTGAATTAGGGGTGGATGGGATTGAGTTGGATGTGCATTTGAGTAGTGATGGAGTAGTGGTGGTGCTTCACGATGCTCGTGTGGATCGCACGACCAACCAACAAGGACAGGTGAATGATTTTACAGCGGCACAATTGCAGCATTTAGGGATTCCCAGTTTGGAGCAAGTATTGGCAATGATTCCGGGCAGCGTATTTGTCAATATCGAAATCAAAGCTGTTGAAGCGACGGAGCAAGTAGTTGCATTGATTGAAAAACAGATTGCTGTCAAAGCATTTACCTATGAACATTTTCATATCTCTAGCTTTGATTGGGAGGTATTAAAAATGGTTGAAAACCACAATTCCAACATACTTATCGGCGTATTAACAGAAGATGATTTGGAAAAAGCATTGGCCTTTGCCAAACTCATTAATGCCCATTCCATTAATCCTTATTATAAATTGCTGACGACAGAAAATGTAATGCTAATGCATCAAAAAGGATTTAAAATATACACTTGGACGGTTAATTCTCCAGAAGACCTTACCTTTGTCCGAAATTTAAACGTAGACGGTATTATTTCCGATTTTCCCGAAAGACTATGAACTCAAAGTACGACATTATAATTGTAGGTGGTGGTGCCGCTGGTTTTTTTACAGCTATTAATATAGTAGAAAAACATCCCCATCTCAAGGTAGCGATCCTAGAACGCGGGAAGGAAGTGCTGTCCAAAGTGCGCGTGTCTGGGGGAGGACGTTGTAATGTAACTCACGCTTGTTTTGTTCCGAATGATTTGGTCAAATTTTACCCTCGTGGGGAAAAAGAACTCCGTGGTCCTTTTCATCAATTTTGTTCGGGCGATACGATCGAATGGTTTGAAAAACACGGCGTAGCACTCAAGATAGAAGAGGACGGGCGAATGTTTCCCGAATCCAATTCTTCTCAAACCATTATCGATTGCTTTTTACAGGCAACTCAAAAACTCGGGATAGACATTCTCAATAGTCATAGTGTGCAATCCCTTTATCAAGGTGACGACTATTGGAAGGTGGAAACCTCACAAGGAAATTTTTCCTGTCAAAAACTAATACTGACCACTGGGAGCAATCCCAAAATATGGGAGTTGCTAACGGCTTTAGGTCATAGTATAGTGCCTCCCGTTCCTTCCTTATTTACTTTTAACATCAAGGACAAACGCATCAAAGACCTGATGGGGGTTTCGGCATGGGCTTCGGTTAAGGTTAAAAACTCCAAACTTTCGGCTTCGGGGCCTCTATTAATCACCCATTGGGGAATGAGTGGCCCGGGAATATTGCGACTGTCGGCTTGGGGAGCGCGGGAATTGTTTGACAAAAACTATCAGTTTGCACTTGAAGTCAATTGGCTCAATGAGGTTACAACCGCTGAGGCCGAAGAGCAACTCAAAGAACTCAAATTAGAACATTCCAAAAAAACAGTAGCCAAGAAATCACCCTTTGATTTCCCCAATCGTCTTTGGGAAAAATTGGTCGAGGCGGCTGCTATTTCCCCTGAAACCAAATGGGCAGATTTATCCAAAAAACAATTGCAAAGTCTGGCGCTTCAACTCACCGCGGGCGAATACCAAGTTAATGGGAAAAGCACTTTTAAGGAAGAATTTGTTACCGCAGGAGGTATTGATTTGAAAGAAATCAATTTTAAAACTATGGAAAGCAAATTGTTAAAGGATCTGTATTTTGCCGGCGAAATAGTCAATGTTGATGCCATTACTGGAGGCTTTAACTTTCAAAATGCTTGGACAGGTGGGTTTATTGTTTCGGAAAGTGTTTTTTAGAAGTTTCAAAGTTTCAAAGTGCCAAAGTTTCAAAGTTTCAAAGTTTCAAAGTGCCAAAGTTACAAAGTTTCAAAGTTTCAAAGTGCCAAAGAAAGATTGAGCCAGCGTTTTATGTTTTATTAAAATTGATTCTATAGTCATTTTTTATATCATCAATTATCAATTATCAATTATCAATTATCAATTATATAAAATACACAACGAACCTACAACCTAAAGACTACCCAGAACAACCTAAAACCTATAACAACCTACAACAACCTACAACAACCTAAAAATCACAACCAATTCAATTTAATTGCTAAGGCAATCAGCTCTGAGGTAGAATGGCAATTGGTTTTCTTTAGGATTTTTTTTCTATAGGTTTGAACCGTGAGTTCACTGAGGTTTAATTGGAATCCAATTTGTCTGCTGGTCATTCCATTGGCCAACCAATACACAATTTGTATTTCATTTTTGGTCAAAATCAAATTCGTTTGCGTTCTTTGATGCGACAAATGGAAGTTTATTTTTTCGGGAAAATTATTATTCAGGTCTATGAATTCAGTAATCAACTGATCTTTTTGATATAAATTATGTAGTACCGTATGGTAGATTAAAGAGCGTTGGAATCTCCCTCTAGATTCTAGTTGAAAAGGAAGTGCTTGATGGAATATTTCAATCGTTGTTCCATCGTCTTTATTAAAACTCAAATTATAGCTGTATTTTAATTGTTTGAATGCAGCAATATTATTAATCAACAGGCTATTTTGTGAAGATGTTTCATAAATAAAATACAGATGATGGTAGTAATTGTGAAGGTGAGATAAAAAATACCAATGAGTAAAACAGTCGGGTTCAACACCAATAACTTTCGAAATATTGGGGCTTGTATATTCAATAGTGTTATTCAAATGATTGTATATATAGAAATAGGAATCTTGCGAGATAAAGAAATTATAGGCAGGGTTGTCAAAATTCAACCTTATGGAAAAATCTAAGTGTTCATTTTTTTTAGTAATCAAACACCACTTTTGAGACTGTAAATCGTAACCTAAAAAACTCATAATCAATTCTTTTTACTTCATAATTCCGTTTTCATTTCCTTCAAGTCTGAGTTGCCAAACATACCCTATTTAGGGTATTGTACATCGTTTTTCATTCTCCTAATTTTGACTTGTTCGATTCCACTAAGTTACACTTTTTCAAAAAGAAAATAAACTTAAATAAATCGCACCTCGGGGTTCACTTCGAGACGTTCTTTTAATCCATATTTTATCGCAAACAATGTTGCTGATTTCTCCTTATTATTTTAAATAGTATTAAAAAATTAGCACTGTTGTCGGGTTTTTACCCCTTTGGGAAGTGATAGTGTTGTTATATCTTCTGACAGCACTGTCGATCCCTTAGGTTAGGGTTTAGGAAGTTAGTGGAATTCTAATTTCTTTTTTGGGAAATAAACAACATTCTAATTATTGGATAACCAGTATAGAAAAAGTAATAATCCGATTTTCGGTAGTACTACCAGAAGTCTTGGTACTACTACCGGAAGTCTCGGTATTACTACCGGAAGTCTTGGTAGTACTACCGAAAGTCTCGGTAGTACTACCGAAAACTAAGAATTAATAACAAATGTATTTTAATTGATAGAATATCAGTTGATTAATTTTAATTAAATAAAATGATTAAAACCTTTTAACAAAGTGACTTTTAATAGAAAGTATGGAACCTTAAAAATAATACTAATTTAAAATTTAAAGATTATGCCAAGTTCAAAACCTTTTCCTAGTAAGGAAGCAGATTTAAATGTTTATTTCCAATTAGCTATTGCTTATTTAATACTAAATGGGGCTAGATTGTCGATTTCAGCTGCGAATTTAACAGCGCTAACTGATTTGTTAAACAGTTGGAATACTGTTTATCCGGATTCTCAAAACAAAAACACCAGAACAAAATCGATTGTACAGAACAAAGATATTATTAGAGAAAAAATAATGAATTTGTTACGTGTAATATACGATGATATTCCTAATAGTGTTTTGACTGTTGAAGACAGAAATACCTTAAATATTACTAAAAAGGAATTTGTTAGATCCCCTTCACCAACTCCTGTTACCAAACCTATTTGTCAAGTAGACACTAGCCGTAGATTGGAGCACACCATTTCACATACCGATGAAGATGGTACTCAAGGAAAACCAGCGGGGGTTAGAGGGTGTCAGATATGGTATAAAATAGGTGCCCCTGCAGTGGATCCTTCCGAACTTAGTTATTTAACTACCGATACCGCTTCTCCTCACACCCATCAATTTTCAGGGGACTTAGCAGGCAAAAATGTCTACTATTGGTTGCGTTGGGAAAACACCCGTGGCGATGTAGGTCCTTGGAGCGATGTGGTAATTGCAACGATTACGGCTTAGCTTTAGGCAAAAGGCATTAGGCAAAAGGCAAAAGGCAATAGGCATTAGGCAAAAGGCAAAAGGCAAAAGGCTGTTGTCGATAGTAGGGTAATAAGCTGCTCGTTTTTTAAAAGTTAACCTAACTGTATTGAATATAGTTGGGTTATTTTTTTGGAAATAAATAATCATATTTTTTGTTAAGTTTCCAAATATCAAATTCCAAATTCCAAATATCAAATTCCAAATTCCAAATTCCAAATTCCAAATATCAAATATCAAATTCCAAATATCAAATTCCAAATAATAAACACCACCTATCCACCACCACTTAAGTTTGCTAATCTCTACTGATTATCGACAACAGCCTATTGCCTAATGCCTAATGCCTAATGCCTATTGCCTATTGCCTAATGCCTAATGCCTAATGCCTAATGCCTGAAACTGCCTAATACCTAAAAATAAATTTGTAAGATATTAAAAATCAACTTATATTTGGAATTCTATAAACCAAACAAATATGAAAAAACTATTACTATTAACTGTGTTTACGGTCTTTTTCGCCTCTATTACCTCGGCTGTAGCACAAGCTCCAGCTCCTGTATGTGGAGGTGTTTTTACAGATCCTACGGGTCCGAATTCTAATTATTTAGACAATACGGATTATACAGTTACCATTTATCCAACAAATCCAGGGGAATTGGTAACGGTAACATTTAGTACATTTAATACCGAGGCAAATTATGACGGATTGTATGTGTTTGATGGGAATTCTATCAATGCACCACAAATAGCTAGTTCCAATCCCGCATCAAGTGTTCCGGGCGCATTGGCGGGTGCTTTTTGGGGGACTTCTGTTCCTGGTCCGTTTACTTCCTCCAGTGCTGACGGGAGTTTGACCTTTCGTTTCCGAAGCGATAGCTCGGTGAATTATTCAGGTTGGATTGCAAATGTTTCGTGTGGACCAGCTCCTACTTGTTTGAAGCCAACGGCTGTGAATGTTGCTCCAATTTCATTTAATTCTGCCACAATCAATTGGACGGACATTAATAATGTTTCTCAATGGGAAGTTTTGGTATTGCCTGCTACTAGTACTAGCCCTTCGGTTACACAATCAGGAGTACTTTGTTCTACAAATCCATATACGGTTAGCGGATTAAATCCAGCGACGGCTTATGTGGCTTATGTACGTACTATTTGTTCAAATACCGATACTAGTGCTTGGTCAAGTCCAGTCTATTTTTCAACTTCATCGTGTACGGTTCCTTCTAATATTTTAGTTTCAGGAATCACCACATCCTCTGCTACTATTAATTGGAATGCTTCCAATGTAGCTTCCCAATGGGAAGTCATCGTTCAATCTTCCAATGTGCAATATCCAACCGCTACAAGTACAGGAACGGTGGTTACTACCAATTCTTATCAAGCAACTGGATTATCTGTAAATTCCCTTTATAATGTGTTTGTACGCAGTAATTGTGATGCTACGAATAGTAGTGCTTGGTCCAATATGATTGCATTTACTACTGCACCACCAATAGTGCCGGCTCCAGCTTGTGGAGGTCAGTTTATTGACAATGGAGGTATGACCACCAATTATGTAAACAATTCAAATGTTACATACACCATTTGTCCCGACAATCCAACAGATGCTGTTACCGTGAATTTTACACAGTTCAATACGGAATCCAATTGGGATGCATTGTATGTTTACAACGGAAATTCTGCTACTGCAACTCAAATGTCGAGTACCAATGCAGGTGGTAATGTGCCAGGAGGACTATCAGGAGGCTATTGGGGAACAACCATCCCTGGTCCATTCACGGCTTCTAATCCAACAGGTTGTTTGACATTTGTGTTCATTAGTGATAGTTCAATAAATGCTCCAGGATGGATTGCTGATGTAGTTTGTGCACCAGCACCCACTTGTCCAAAACCATATTCTGTAGTAGCAACAAATATTAATTTTAATGCCGCTACTATTGGATGGACTGAAGCGGGATCGGCTACACAATGGGAAGTTATTGTTCAGCCCGTTACCTTAGGGGGACCAACAGCTAGTTCGGCAGGGGTGATGACTACCACTACTTCATATAATGTTACTGGTTTGAATGCAGGTACTATGTATGCAGTATACGTTAGAGCGGTTTGCTCAGCAACGGATACTAGTAATTGGAGTAATGTAGCTAATTTTAGCACTACATCTTGTGCGGCTCCTATAGGCCCATCGGTGACTGCTATCACTCAAAATTCAGCCACATTGACTTGGTTTTCAAACAACTTGGGTTCCTATGAAGTTTATGTATCTCCTATTGCAGTGGCTCCTACAGCGACTACAACCGGTACTGCTGTAAGTACCAATACCTACCAAATTACAGGATTGAATTGTGATACAGTATATTATGTGTTTATTCGAACCAATTGTACAAATACTATTGTTAGCCCTTGGTCCAATTTTTATACATTTACAACGGCGAGTTGTTTTGCTTCAGGATCACCTGTTAACTTAACGGAATGTTCAGATTTTGCCCAATATTGTTTTGATTTTACCAATAACAGTACGTTAATTATGGCAAATTTGAATCCTGCGGATTATACAATTTTTTATTATCCAACTTTGGCTGATGCTCAAAATAACACCAATGCAATTGTCAATACAACAGCTTACTGTGTGACTGGATTGCAAACGATTTATTCAAAAATAACCAATATTGTAACGCAACAATTTCAAATAAAATCGTTTACGGTAAATTCAAGCACAATCAATACCACTGCTACAAGTTTGACGGCAATGAGTCAATGTGATGACAATAACGATGGATTAGTGGTTTTTGATTTAACGGTTGCTAGTGCTCAAATCAATACAACAAATCCAATCATTTATTACAGTACTTTAACAGATGCTCAAAATGGTACTAATCCAATACTTAATCCTAGTGCTTTTTCAGTTTCAGTTACTGTACCAACAACGACTGTATATATTGTAGAAAGCATTGTAGGGCAGTGTGATAATTTGTATTCAATGGCGCTTCAAAGTTTATCTGGTTGTAATTTGGCTCATAATTGTAATCAAGCCAATTCATTGTGCAGCTCATTGGGAGTTCCATTTACCAATACCCATCAAGGTTTGAGTACTGGAACAATGGGTTGTTTGGCAACAACACCAAATCCAACTTGGTTTTATTTACCAGT
>CANCJZ010000146.1 GCA_947378465.1 Flavobacteriaceae bacterium | reverse complement strand
ATGTATAGTAGGGGCTTTGAGTTTTGTAAAAGCAGGTACTCAAATACCCAACAGGAAGATGGTGGTGGGCAATCCCGCAACAATCATCAAAGACATCTCTGACGAGATGATTGCATGGAAAACCAAGGGAACGGCTTTATACCAGCAGTTGCCTAAAGAATGTTACGAAACCTTAAAAGCAGTGGAGCCTTTGCGGGAAATTCCTGCTGATCGCCCTACGCAAGAAGCGTTTTATAAAACATTAGAAGAATTTAAAAATAAATAAACCAATAACAATCCTTGTTCAACAAAGATTATATTGAATTACCATAACAATACAATGGCAATAATAGAGTTTAAAATGCCCAAAATGGGTGAGAGTATTTCCGAAGCAACCATCATCAGCTGGCTGAAAGGCGTTGGCGAATATGTGGAAGCAGAGGAAACCCTTTTAGAAGTAGCAACAGACAAAGTGGATAGCGATGTGCCGTCTCCGGTTTCGGGAGTGGTCACTGAAATTCGCTTTCATAAAGACGATGTTGTGGCCGTAGGAACGGTATTGGCATTGATCAATTCTGAAGGGGCTGCTACAACAACTAAGGCAGCGCCAACCACTGCTCCTGCAAGCACACCAACCAAAGCCGATCCATATTCCGCTTCGGATAAACAACCGGTAAAGGAACTCAAACAAAAAGCGAATCCCAATGCGTTTATTTCTCCGTTGATCATCAACATTGCTCAGAAGGAAAACTTATCTATTGAGGAATTGCAGTCCATTCCTGGTTCAGGAACGGATGGGCGTTTGCAAAAGAGCGATGTTTTTTATTATTTAAAAAATAGAAAATATCCATTGCAAAGCAAACCAGTAGCTCAAAATGTGGCGGTGGCAAGTACTTATCCAAAACCAAAAATCAATTTTGTAGAAGGCAAAGACCATATCGTTGAAATGGATCGTATGCGCAAGATGATTGCGGATCATATGGTGTATTCCAAACAAACCTCTCCTCACGTAACTTCTTATATAGAAGTAGATGTGACCAATGTGGTGCATTGGAGAAATCAAAACAAAGAGGCTTTTCAAGAAAAACACGGCGAGAAGCTGACCTTTACACCTATATTTGTTCAGGCTGTCGCCAAAGCTATCGAAGACTACCCGCTGATCAATGTTTCAGTGGACGAAAAGAACATCATCGTTCATAAAGATATCAATGTAGGGATGGCAACGGCTTTGCCAAGTGGGAATTTAATTGTTCCAGTGGTGCGCAATGCCAATGAAAAAGATCTAGTAGCCTTGGCTAAAGAGGTCAATCATTTAGCGGACAGCTCACGAAATAATAAACTAAAACCCGAAGAAATTCAAGGAAGTACCTTTACTATTTCCAATGTGGGTACCTTTGGAAGTTTGATGGGAACGCCTATTATCAACCAACCCGAAGTAGCCATCTTGGCACTTGGAATTATCAAAAAACGCCCTGAGGTAATCACCACTGCTCAAGGAGACGAAATCGCAATTCGCAGTATGATGTTCCTTTCTTTATCTTTCGACCATAGAGTGGTGGATGGATTTTTAGGAGGATCTTTCTTGCGAAAAGTAGGCGATTATTTAGAACAATTTGACTCAAACACAACTTTATAAACTAATGCAAGAAGTAATGACACAATCGATAAAAATTAACAAAGTAGCGCAATCCCAAGCGAGTGAGGTTGATTTTCACAACATCGTGATGGGGACTCGATTTACCGATCACATGTTTATTTGTGATTATGAAAATGGGACTTGGAACAATCCAAGAATCGAACCTTTAGCTTTAATACCTACGCATCCTGCTGCAATGGCATTGCATTATGGACAAGCTATTTTTGAAGGAATGAAAGCCACCCTTGGCAAAGACGGAACACCCTTGTTATTTCGTCCAGATGAAAATGCCAAGCGTATGAATTTTAGTGCGAACCGAATGGGGATGCCTGAGTTTCCAGAAGATTTATTCGTGGAAGCACTTAAGCAATTCACGGCTTTGGAAAAAGAATGGATTCCAACTCAGGAAGGAAGCGCTTTGTATTTGCGTCCTTTTATGTATGCTGATGAAGCATTTATTGGAATGCGTGCTGCAACCAGCTTTAAATTTATAGTAATGGCTTCTCCGGCAGGACCATTTTTTAGTAGAAAAATCAAATTGTACGCGGAGCGCAAATACGTTCGTGCCGTAAATGGTGGAACAGGTGAGGCCAAAGCAGCAGGAAACTACGCTGCGGCAATCCGTCCAACAGAATATGCAAAGGCTAAAGGCTACGACCAAGTGTTGTGGTTGGATCCTTATAACTTTGAATACATTCAAGAAGTAGGAACAATGAACATCTTCTTTAAAATAGATGGCAAATTCATTACCCCTGACTTAAGCGGTTCCATCCTTTCGGGAATTACCCGTATGAGTGTAATCGATTTGTTGCGAGACAAAGGTTTTGAAGTAACTGAAAGACCAATCAAGATTTCCGAAATCATCGAAGCATCTGAAAATGGAACCTTAGAAGAGGCTTTTGGAACAGGAACAGCGGTAGGAATTGCAATGATTGAAGAAATTGGAAACAATGATTTGTCCATTAAATTCCCAGAAGCCAATCCCGTATCGGTTATGGTAAATGATACATTGAATGCTATTAAAGTGCAAGACGAAGCGGATAAATTTGGTTGGATTGTTGAGGCAAAATAAATGGTTGAATTATTATCCACAACAAACAATATAAATATAGAGACGAACATTATCAGGTGTTCCAAAAAAATGATGAATATAGAAAAACAAACACTTAAAAGCGCTTTTTCAACGATGGCAACAGCCAAAGCGATGGCGACTTTATACGAAGATAATTTTAAGATTGTTTCCAAATATGTACACGCAACTTCACGTGGACACGAAGCTATTCAAATTGCGGTGGCAATGCATTTATTGCCCCAAGATTATGCCTTTCCTTATTACCGCGATGATGCGATGATGTTAGGGATAGGAATGCAACCCTATGATTTGATGTTGCAGTTGATGGCAAAGGCCGACGATCCTTTTTCGGGTGGGCGTACCTATTATTGTCATCCGAGTTTGAAAGACGTTGATAAACCTAAAATCCCACATCAATCCTCTGCAACGGGAATGCAAGCCATTCCTGCTACGGGTGCCGCAATGGGATTTTGGTATAAAGAAAATACAGGAATTGCCGACGACCTTCAAGACAAACCGATTGTTGTTTGTTCCCTTGGGGATGCCTCGGTGACGGAAGGCGAAATCAGTGAGGCCTTTCAAATGGCTGCTTTAAAGCAATTGCCAATATTGTATTTGGTGCAGGACAATGGTTGGGATATTTCCGCCAATGCCAAAGAAACCAGAGCACAAAATGCTTTTGAATACGCTAAAGGATTTCACGGTATAGAAGCCATTACTATTGATGGTGCTAATTTTACCGAAAGTTATCTTGCGGTTCAAAAAGTGATAAAAACCATCCGTGAAGAGCGCCGACCTTTCTTAGTGCACGCAAAAGTACCTTTGTTAAATCACCACACTTCAGGGGTGCGTATGGAATGGTACCGTGATGATTTAGAAGAAGCACAATCCAGAGATCCTTTTCCAGTATTGCAACAGCAAATGCTAGCGGCTGGATTTACTAATGAAGAGATTCAAACGATAGAAAAAGAGGCTATTGCCAAAGTACAATCCGACTTTGATAAAGCACAATTAGCAGCTGATCCAACACCAGCAGATTTGTTTACCCATGATTTTGCGCCTACTCCAATTACGGAAGAGGTAGGGGAGCGCAATCCAGAGCGTGAAGACAAGGTGGTGATGGTAGACTGCGCTTTATTCGCCGTAGAAGAATTAATGAAAAAACACCCCGAGTGTTTGTTGTACGGTCAAGATGTAGGAGGACGTTTAGGAGGTGTGTTTAGAGAAGCAGCAACCTTGGCGCAAAAATTTGGAGACGATAGAGTATTTAATACCCCTATTCAAGAAGCTTTTATTGTTGGGTCAACAGTGGGGATGTCGGCAGTGGGTTTAAAACCTATTGTTGAGGTACAATTTGCTGATTATATTTGGCCAGGATTGAACCAGTTGTTTACCGAAGTAAGTCGTTCTTGCTATTTGTCCAATGGAAAATGGCCGGTAAGTATGATCTTGCGCGTGCCGATTGGAGCTTATGGAAGCGGTGGTCCGTACCATTCTTCTTCAGTTGAAAGCGTGCTGACCAATATCCGAGGAATCAAAATTGCATATCCAAGTAATGGTGCCGATTTGAAAGGACTAATGAAAGCCGCTTATTATGATCCCAATCCAGTGGTGATTTTAGAACACAAAGGATTGTATTGGAGTAAGGTGAAAGGAACCGATGAAGCGCGAACTAACGAGCCAAGTGAAGATTATATCCTCCCGTTTGGCAAAGCCAATGTGGTTCAAGAAATATGGGAGCAAGAAACTGCCGAAACCATTACTGTGATTACTTATGGAATGGGAGTACATTGGGCTTTGAATGCTTCTGCTAAAATGAAAAACCAAGTAGAAATCGTTGATTTAAGAACCCTATATCCTTTAGATGAGGAAACGATTATCAAATCAGTGAAGAAAGCTAAAAAGTGTTTAGTGGTTACAGAAGAACCAACAAACAATTCATTTGCAAGAAGTTTGGCGGGATTGATACAAGAAAAATGTTTTAAACACCTTGATGCGCCAGTAATGGTTATCGGTTCTGAAAATATGCCAGCGATTCCTTTAAACAGTACTTTAGAACAAACAATGATTCCAAATGCCGATAAAGTTCAAGCAAAAATGGAGGAGCTGTTGAGTTATTAGTGCTCACAGTATTCAGTGTTCAGTGTTCAGAGTGTTCAGTGAATGCAAAATCAGTTTACATTAATTGTATTGAGTTTTATGAATAACGATTAATAATAGGAACAAACTAATGACATACAAAAAAGGTCTGAGAAATTCTCTCAGACCTTTTTGTTTATTATGTGAGGCACTGCTTACTGTTTTATTTACATTTTATAAACTGACCACTGACCACTGACCACTGACCACTGACCACTGACCACTGCCAACTACTTATTCTCACCCGGAGGGTATTGAACAAATATCTTAGTGACAAATTCTTTGATTCGGGCTTCTTTTCGTTGCATGTCTTGAGTAAGTGTGCCTTCTCCAACGCCTTGCCAAACCAATTCTTTTTTCTTAGCATCAACTATGTCGATATAAAGTGTTCCTACTACATAGTGGTTGGCATAATTGTTACCCCACATCATTGGACTGTAGCCCCATCCGTAGCCGTAACCCATTCCCATTCCCCAACCAAATGATCCGTAGGACACTTGTTCTCTCTCTTGGGTAAAGAAATTGACGATTACATCAGGGGTTTCGCTTTTGGTAAAACCTTTGGCGGTCATTTGTTCTTCAATAGCAAACAGAATTCGTTTCTTATCTAAATCGGATATTTCAACTTTATCAATGCCGTTTTTACTAAAAGCATACGTTTTAAAAGTTCCAAAAGGAGCTTTAGAATCATAATCAGAGTTAACGCTCACTGAGCTGCAGGATGCGAGCAAGAAGAGCAAGAGTACTGGGATAAATTTAATCGTTTTCATATCTAATTTTTTTAATTTTCAAACTCAGTAATGCCTCATATAGTGTTTTTTATAGTACTAATTTACAATAAATTTTCATTCACTATACTAGGGATGGTAACTTTTAACAAAGGTTGCGTTTCCATTGCTCTTTTAATTGCAAAAATAGCTCCTTCATTTCTAGCCCAATTTCTTCTCGAGATTCCGTTGTTGACATCCCAGAAAAGCATTGATTCCAAACGTCTTGAGGCGTCTTTACTTCCATCAAGAACCATTCCAAAGCCTCCGTTGATTACTTCTCCCCAACCAACTCCACCACCATTGTGGATGGAAACCCAAGTAGCACCTCTAAAACTATCGCCAATTACATTTTGAATCGCCATATCTGCCGTGAAACGCGAACCGTCATAAATATTTGAAGTTTCTCTATAAGGAGAATCCGTTCCAGATACATCGTGGTGATCACGACCCAATATGACATAACCAATTTCACCTCTTGCGATCGCTTGATTGAAAGCTTCAGCAATTTTGATTCTTCCTTCGGCATCAGCATATAGGATTCGGGCTTGCGATCCTACAACCAATTTATTTTCTTGCGCACCTTTAATCCATTGGATGTTGTCGGCCATCTGTTGTTGAATTTCAATAGGTGAATTTTTCATCATCTCTTCCAATACATCACAAGCAATTTTATCCGTTTTAGCTAGGTCTTCTGGTTTACCTGAAGCACAAACCCAACGGAAAGGACCAAATCCGTAGTCAAAACACATAGGTCCCATAATATCTTGAACATAACTAGGGTATTTGAAATCAATACCATTAGCAGCCATAATCTCAGCACCTGCACGAGAAGCTTCTAATAAGAAAGCATTTCCGTAATCAAAAAAGTAAGTTCCTTTTGCCGTGTGTTTATTGATGGCTGCCGCATGACGGCGTAAGGTTTTTTGGACTTCCTCTTTAAATTTCACGGGATTGTTGGCCATCATCTCATTTGATTCTTCGAAACTGAAACCAGTAGGGTAGTAGCCTCCTGCCCAAGGATTGTGTAAGGAGGTTTGGTCTGAACCTAAGTCAATATGCAATCCTTCTTGATCAAAGCGCTCCCAAATGTCTACCACATTTCCTAAATAAGCAATAGAAACCACTTCCTGATTGGCCAAAGCAGTTTTTACTCTAGGAACTAAATCATCTATGTTCTCAACTACTTCGTTAATCCACCCTTGTGAGTGGCGGATATGCGTGATTTTAGGATTGACTTCTGCACAAACGGTAACGCAACCCGCAATATTTCCTGCTTTTGGTTGCGCTCCAGACATACCACCTAAACCTGAAGTTACAAACAAACCTCCTTTAGGTGATTTTTTTATTTTTCTAAATCCGTTTAATACCGTAATCGTTGTTCCGTGTACAATTCCTTGCGGACCGATGTACATATAACTTCCTGCGGTCATCTGTCCGTATTGGGAAACCCCTAAGGCATTCATTTTTTCCCAATCATCCGGTTTAGAGTAGTTAGGAATCACCATTCCGTTAGTAACAACCACTCTTGGAGCATCTTTATGCGATGGGAACAAGCCCATTGGATGGCCGGAATACATAGCTAAAGTTTGTTCTTCAGTCATTTCGGCCAAATATTTCATTGTTAGTCGGTATTGTGCCCAGTTTTGAAAAACGGCACCGTTACCACCATACGTAATTAATTCGTGAGGATGTTGTGCTACGGCATAATCCAAATTGTTTTGGATCATTAACATAATCGCTTTGGCTTGTTCGCATTTCCCAGGATATTCTTCTATCGGGCGCGCATACATACGGTAGTCTGGGCGAAGGCGATACATATAAATTCTTCCATACAATTCAAGTTCTTCCTTGAATTCTGGAATTAATGTTTCGTGATGAATTGGGTCAAAGTAGCGCAACGCATTTTTTAATGCTAACTTAGTTTCTTCTACAGAAAGAATTTCTTTACGCTTTGGAGCGTGATTGATTTCAATTTCATAAGGCTTAGGATTCGGTAAAACCGATGGAATTCCTTCTAGTATTTGTTCTTGAAAAGTCATTTGTTTATTTTAGTTTGTCGTTTATTTCTTTTTGATGTTTCCTGTTTTTTTGTCAAATCCATAAGGGCAATGGCGGCAACCACTTTTGCAACAATAGCCTCTTTTGAGATGATATTTTTCAGTGAAAACTTTATAGCCCTCTGGTGAAAGATAATAATCTTCCCCTTCGATTAATTTATTTTCAGAGTTTAGCTCATTCATAGCTACAAATTTAACAACTTTGCATAATATGATACCGATTGTTTTTAAATATTTAACAACAAA
>CANCJZ010000145.1 GCA_947378465.1 Flavobacteriaceae bacterium | reverse complement strand
CATCGCGGTCGTTATTTTGCCGATGCCAAATTAACGGTTGGCGTTCGTGGACTTGATTTTGCGGATTCGAACGTTAATTATGGTAGCAATATTTATTTGTCGTACAACGATAATCGATACGCTGATACAGGGGTGGTAATAGGTCAAGGTAATAAAGCCAATGTGTTTATCGCCGATATGCAAGCTGGTTATGTTATCAACCCACAAACCAATTTAAAATTATTTGGAAGTTTGATCTATCGAAATTTCAATCCAATGGCCGATACACCGGTCTATTTTAAAGAAAATACTACTTGGTTTTCTCTTGGATTGCGTTGCGATATCTTTAATTGGTATTTTGATTATTAATGGTACTTTGAGATTTGAAATTATTATTTTAGAACGTTGTTTTTTTTGAATTTTCACTTGAATCGATCCATAAATATTAATTTATTGATTCTAATTCTTTGATTTTATCAAAATCAACCCTGTGTCTTAATATTTAACACTTCTTTTTTTTGTCAAATCCTTTTTGATAAACTACTTTTGCGCCAACAAAAAAAGACCATTTATTAAATTGGACGCAACTTCAAATAATTCACTTTCATTTAAATCTATTTATAAAGATTTTAAAGAAATCACAAAAGCTGGTTTAGCTGTTAGTGTGGTGTTTTCATCTGTTGCAGGCTATTTGTTAGGATTTGATATCGATCATCCTTTTAGTTGGGTTACTTTGATTTATCTGGCTGTTGGTGGTTATTGTATGGTAGGTGCTTCTAATGCTTTCAATCAAGTAATCGAAAAAGATCTCGATGCAATGATGGATCGCACCAAAAATCGTCCTGTTCCAGCGGGTAGAATGTCTACTACTACCGCTTTAATTATTGCATGTTTGCTTACTGTTGTTGGAATAACTCTTTTGTATATGATTAATGCTAAAAGCGCCATGTTTGGTGCGATTTCTATTTTTCTGTACACCAGTTTATATACCCCTTTAAAATCAAAAACTCCTTTATCGGTTTTTGTGGGTGCCTTTCCAGGAGCTATTCCTTTTATGTTAGGATGGGTAGCTGCAACGGACCATTTTGGTATTGAAGCGGGCACATTATTTTTGATTCAGTTCTTCTGGCAGTTCCCTCATTTTTGGGCAATCGGTTGGTTTTTATTTGAAGATTATGAAAAAGCAGGCTTTTTTATGTTGCCAACTGGAAAAAAAGATAAGGCAACCGCTTTGCAAACAATGCTTTATACTGTTTGGTTGATTTTAGCTTCGCTATTACCGTGTTTAGGCTATACTGGGCAATTAAAAATTTCTGTATATGCAGCAATTATTGTACTTTTGCTCGGCCTTTGGATGTTGTACTATGCAGTTAAGCTGTATCAAGAACGGACTTCTAAGGCTGCAAGAGCGTTAATGATGACCAGCGTATTTTACATTAGCCTGTTACAATTAGTATATATAGTAGATAAATTTTTAAGATAATTATGGCAACAATGACCGTAGAAGAGCATAAAGCACGTACCGCAAGATCATACAAATTGTTGTTGATTTTTGCAATGGTAAGTATGACGATGATGTTTGCTGGACTTACTAGTGCTTTTATTGTAAGTAAAAAAAGAGGGGATTGGGCAAAAGACTTTCATATGCCAACCGCTTTCTTTATCAGTTTGGCGATTATCATTGGATGTAGTATAACGTTCTTCTTAGCGAAGAAAGCAATTCAAAAAGATAACCGTTCTTTGACTACAACGATGTTGTTTTCAACCCTAGGATTGGGTTTAGCCTTTGTTTTTTTCCAGTTTCAGGGCTTCCATCAGATGATTTTAGATGGAAATTTCTTTACTGGACCACAAAGTAATATCACCTCTACTTTTTTGTATGTGGTTGTTTTAGCGCATCTTGCGCACCTTGCAGGCGGATTAATTTCACTTTTAATAATAATTTATAATCATTTTAAACAAAAGTACAATTCAAGTCAATTCCTTGGTATTGAGCTAGGTGCAATGTATTGGCACTTTCTTGACTTCTTGTGGGTTTACTTGTTTTTGTTTTTATATTTCTTTAAATAAGAAAAAAATGTAAATTTGAAAACTTTTTAACTAATAATTTTTTATGGGATCGACAGTTACTACTGCAACTACTGAAGGTAAAACTTGGGGTGGTGGAAATGAGCCACTAGGAGCAAGTTACGGAAAATTAATGATGTGGTTTTTCATCATGTCTGATGCATTAACCTTTTCTGGTTTTTTGGCTGCCTATGGTTTTTCAAGATTTAAATTCATTGAAACATGGCCATTAGCCGACGAAGTGTTTACTCACTTCCCATTTATGCACGGTGTTGCTGCACCTATGTACTATGTGGCATTAATGACATTTATTTTGATTTTTTCATCTGTAACAATGGTTCTTGCCGTTGATGCAGGTCATCAAATGAAACAACAGAAAGTTGCTTTCTATATGTTCTTGACAATCATTGGAGGTTTAATCTTCGTGGGGTCACAAGCATGGGAGTGGAAAAACTTTATCTCTGGTGAATATGGTGCTATCGAAACTAAAGGAGGAAGTATTCTTCAGTTTGTTGATAATACTGGTAAAAGAGTAAAATTAGAAGATTTTGCTGCTACTATCCCTCACGAAAGAGAACAACACAAAGCTAGTAACGGAATTTGGTTCGAATCAGAAGCTACTTTGCCTACTTACACTGTAGAAGAGGTAGTGGAAGGTTTCAAATCTCACCCAAATATTTTAGTGAGAACTGAAGTGATCTTAACTAAAGAAACTGCTGAGAAAGCTCAGGGACTTCACCCAACATTGAATGATTTTAAATTTCATTCAAAACACAAATCAATTTTAACAAGAGAAGAATCGTTAGCTCGATTAGCAAATGCACATTTAGTAGTAGAAGGAGCTAATTTACAACGCAACGAGTACGGAAGTAAATTGTTCGCTGATTTCTTCTTCTTTATTACAGGATTCCACGGTTTCCACGTATTCTCAGGAGTAATTATCAATATCATTATCTTTATCAATATCCTTTTAGGAACGTACGAAAAAAGAAGAACATATGAAATGGTTGAAAAAGTTGGACTTTATTGGCACTTTGTCGATTTAGTATGGGTTTTCGTATTTACATTCTTCTACTTAGTTTAATTTTAGAAATCAATATATATTATGTCACACGAGCACGTTTCTAATACAAATAGAATTTGGAAAGTTTTCATTATACTTTCAGTAGTTACTATATTTGAGGTTATTCTTGGTATTATCAAGCCAGAGCCTTTGCACATGACAAATTTAGTAGGTATGAATTTGTTGAATTGGATATTCATTATCCTAACAGTTTTTAAAGCATATTTTATTGTTTGGGCTTTCATGCACATGGAAGGCGAAACTCCTGCTTTACGAAGAGCTGTTGTTTGGACTGTAATTTTCTTAATTTTATATTTAGTATTCATTCTTTTAGTAGAAGGACACTATGTTTTCGGGGTATTTAAAAATGCTACTATCAAGTGGAATTTTTAACACTATATTAATTCAAAAAAAAGGGTACGCATTGCGTACCTTTTTTTATTTTTGTACTTCAAATTATTTCTCATGAAAAAGCACCTTGTCCTTTTCTCTTTATTTATACTTCCTATTGTAGCATATCTTTTTTTTGCCTCGGGCGTTAACAGTTTTATTAAGCTTCCCGTAATTACGAAATCAATTCCTGAAATTGGCGCCGATTGGAAAACCTTAGAGCATGAACCTTTAACTTTATCTAATAAAATCACGATTCTCGGTTTCACTGGTACTGATTTACTTTCTAAAAAAGGAAACTATTTTAATCTTAATCAAAAAATATACGATCGCTATAGAGAGTTCAAGGATTTTCAAGTGGTTTTCATCGCTCCAACAGGAACTGAAAAGCAAGCGCAGTTAATAATGGATAAATTAAAATCTATTTCCAACACTTCCGGTTGGCATTTCGTGTTTGCCTCTCCTGAAGCGATTAAAGCCTTTTACAGTCAAATGAAGCTTCAAGGTAAATTGGATGACAAGTTTGGTACTACCACTGCTTATATAATCGATAAAAACAGAAACCTAAGGGGACGTAAAGGTAGAATCGACAAAGACGATGCCGAATACCGCGAAGGTTACAATACTTCTTTAGTTTCCGAACTCCATAATGAGATGACGGATGATGTTCGTATCATCTTAGCCGAATACCGTTTGGCACTCAAACAAAATAATGCTTATAGACAAATTTAATATGAAAAATAAATCTTATATCGGTCTTTCTTTTATCATCTTAATATTTGGTATTTATGCCATTCCTAAGATTGTCGATAAATTAAAGGGTAATGACTTATTTGAAATGGGTCCTGCACCAAGTTTTGTTTTAAAAGATCAAAACAACAAAACCATCTCGAATGCAAATTATGCTGGTAAGGTATATGTCGTTGAATTCTTCTTTACTACTTGTCCTTCCATCTGCCCAATTATGAATAAAAATATGGTAGGGCTTCAAAATGATTTCTTTGGAAATCCTAATTTTGGGATTGCTTCTATTTCTATTAATCCAGAAAATGACACTCCTGAAGTTTTAAAAGCGCATGCCGAAAAGATTGGAGCTAATTCACCGAACTGGCATTTCTTAACAGGTGATAAAAAATATATTTATCAAATTGCCAACAAAGGCTTTAATCTATATGCTGGTGAAAACAGTAAAGCCAACGGAGGTTTTGAACATTCAGGACTTTTCGCTCTTATCGATAAACATGGAAAAATTAGATGTAGAAAAGATGCACAAGACAATCCTATTCCTTATTACGATGGATTAGATAAAAAAGGTGTGCAACAAATTAAAGAAGATATCAATAAATTATTAGAAGAATAAATGGAAAATTCAATCGAAAAAAAGTTTACAAAAAGCATTGTTTTTGTTTCTGTATTAATCCCTGTTGCAGTAATCTTATTATTCAGCATTCGTTTAAAAGATTACGGTATCAATGTAACCCCACTTAATTTCTTACCGCCAATTTACGCAACAATCAATGGAATTACTGCGGTGTTATTAGTTGCAGCAGTTATGGCTATTAAAAATGGCAACCGCAAATTGCACGAACGTTTAATGACCACCGCTATTGCTTGTTCTTTAGTGTTTCTATTAATGTATATTGCCTATCACATGACTGCCGAGGAAACTAAGTTTGGAGGAGAAGGTGCTATTCGTTATTTGTATTTCTTTATCTTGATTACTCATATTGCCCTTTCAGTAGCGATTATCCCTTTAGTATTGTTCTCTTATGTTAGAGCTTTATCGGAGCAGTTTGACAGACATAGAAAAATAGCCAAAATCGCGTTCCCATTATGGTTATATGTAGCAGTTACAGGAGTCGTTGTTTACCTAATGATTTCCCCTTATTATGCTAAGTAAGCTATTTATTCAAAATAAGACTACCATCTCCTCTGTTTTAGTAAACAAACTATTCCTTCTTGGAGTACTATTGTTTACTACGTTAGCTTCTCAAGCGCAATGCGCGATGTGTAGAGCCGCTTTGGAAAGTGAAGATGGCGGAAATAAAGCCGAAGCCGTTAACGATGGAATTGTCTACCTTATGGTTATTCCCTATGTATTAGTTGGGATATTAGGAATAGTACTCTATAGAATGTACACCAAAAAGAAAGCCTAAATTATTTAGGCTTTCTTTTTTAAATATGTTAATGGCTTGATTAATCCATCCCATCAATTGATACTTTCATTTTGCCTGTAGCATTGATAAAAGCAATAATAGCCGTATCGGTAACTTCTACTTTTTCAAAATCAAAGTCATTCAAACTCCCGTTAATAAACACTCCTTTCATTGGAGAGTAGTTATTCAAATAAGGTAAAAGATTCTTTTTCCCCTCCTCCAAATTCTCTTTGATGGAGTAACGACAATTCGCTTGTATTTTACTTAATATGACGCCTTGCAACAACCAATTGGCAGTTTTTGTCAATAGCCCTTTAGTGTTCAGTACATAATCCATTTGGTCAAAATAGATTTCTTTCGTTACCGAATTATAATTGGGAATACCCGTAAGGTAAATAGTGCCGTTCAAGCTCCCAGTCATGTCCAAGGCAATGATCATCTTACCATCTTTAGCCCATAAATCTACTTTTTGAACTACTATTTTACGAGTACCAGAAGCAAATTCCTTTCCTTGAAAATTCTTTGTAATAATTCGCGATGCGCTTTCGTAAGTAGAGATGGCTGCAATTGATGCAGTCGTTTTATCCGGTACAAAAGTCACCGGTTTAAAACTTATAGCAGTTCGGTCAAAATTTGCCTTTGGTTGTTGTCCTACCATAGTTGTCATATTGCATTTTAGTCCCAAGTTCATTGCAATTTTACTTTTTTGCAAAAGCGCATCTGTGGTATACACTTCTATGGGTGACATTTTAAACCAAGTTTCATATTGCTCACTAGTAATAAATGGTGTACTCATTTTTTCCAATACATCCAACACATACGGTTTGAAGTCGCACGATTTTTCAATAGCATCATCTATCTTGTTCGCTATTTTCGATTTAAATAAGGAAAGTGTAGGGTTGATGATATAAGTTATCGGAATATTTTTCCCTGCCACCACTATCGTAGGGCTTTGATTCCATTGAAAATCTTCAATTTTCGAAGTGGTGTTCATTTTCCAATTCGATAATTTCACATCGCTAAGCAAGGTGATCGTTCCATCGAGATTGATTTCTTTAGTGTCATTCAATCCCATGAACTCTGTTCCATACTTGAATTTAGCCCATATTTTAAGAGGCAAAACCGTTTCTATTTTTCCATCTTTTTCGATAAGTTTGATAGTACCCGTTTTCCAAATCTTCATTTCTGTTTTGTCATCTTCCAAATTATTATCTTCGAAAATCAATCCGTTCAACGCCTTATTCAATTGCTTTTCAATTTCTGCTAAAGTCACATCCATTGGCATACTCACAAAAGAAGTATTGCTTTTATATACTATTGGTGCATTCATAGAAGGTTCTGGTTTCAAAGCCGCAATCTTTTGCGAAGACGAACATCCAAATAGGGTAAAGAACATACCAAAGATTGACAAACTATAAAAAAGAGAAATACACTGTTTTTTCATTTTGAAAAATTTTTCCCCAAAAGTAAATAATTGCTTCTTATTCATTGGATTCTCCAACAATTTTTTTAGTGTTCAGTGTTCAGTCATTTGTGCTCAGTGGTCAGTATTTACTAATTTTTTAAATTCACAAAATTCTTTCTGATTCTCGATGAATTTCCCTAATTAGTGTTGACCGTTTTCTAATTGGTTTTTTTCAACCCTCGCAGGGTTTCAACCCTGCGAGGGTTCGAGACGTAACTTTCTATCGTGAATATAGCTCTTAATATATTCATCTCAACGGAACTCATTGTTATCTTCAATCATTTTGCTACCAATATGTATTCTGCAATATCCCACTGAACTTCTCTGATTAGTGTTGACCGATTTTAAACTGTTTCTATATTTTGTGTTTTTTAGTAAACCTGACAGGTTTTTAAAACCTGTCAGGTTTCGAGACGTAACTTTCTATCGTGATTTAGTTCTTGATATATGCCGTCACTACGGGGCTCCTTATTATCTTCAATCATTTTGCTACTAATATGTATTCTGCAATATCCCACTGAACTTCTCTGATTAGTGTTGACCGATTTCTAATTGTTTTTTTTCCAACCCTCGTAGGGTTTAAACCCTGTCAGGTTTCGAGAGGTGAATATTTATCGTGATTATAGCTCTTAATATATTCATCTCAACGGAACTCATTGTTATCTTCAATCATTTTGCTGCCAATATGTATTCTGCAATATCCCACTGAACTTCTCTGATTAGTGTTGACCGATTTTAAACTGTTTCTATATTTTGTGTTTTTTAGCAAACCTGACAGGTTTTTAAAACCTGTCAGGTTTCGAGACGTAACTTTCTATCGTGATTTCGCTCTTGA
>CANCJZ010000144.1 GCA_947378465.1 Flavobacteriaceae bacterium | reverse complement strand
GATCGCTGATAAGTATGAATCGGAGGTAGTAAACCTTAAAAATATTGAAGAACAACCTATTATAGCCTTTAAAAAAGACTTTTTACGATGGATGTTATCAGATGGTGCAGGAGCATTTTTGATTGAGAATAAACCAAGAGGAGCATTTTCATTAAGAATTGAATGGATGGAAGCTTTTTCTTATGCCTATGAAATTGATGCTTGTATGTATGCTGGTGGAGATAAAATGGAGGATGGAAGTATCAAATCGTGGAGTGATTTTAAATCTAGTGATTGGTTAAACGAATCTGTTTTTTCAATAAAACAAGATGTCAAACTTTTAGATCAACATATTCTTGAAAAAGGTTCAGAAAGTATGAAATTAGCATTGAAAAAAAATAACGTTCTCGCTGACGAAATTGATTATTTCTTGCCTCATGTATCTTCTCATTATTTTGTAAAAGGTCTCCATAAAGCTCTAATTGATAAAGGTATGAATATCCCTATGGAGAAGTGGTTTATGAATTTAAAAGATGTTGGGAATGTAGGAGCTGCTTCAATATATTTAATGTTAGAAGAATTAATGAATTCTGGCAAATTAAAAAAAGGGGATAAAGTTCTTTTATCAGTTCCTGAGAGTGGAAGATTCTCTTATGCCTATGCTTATTTAACTGTTTGCTAATTATGAATAATCAAATTGTTTTCCCAATTACAGATAAAAAATTTGTAGGTGAATTGATTCCGCAAAAAATTCCTTTTGTTATGATTGACAAACTATTGTCATTTTCAGAAAGTGAAATTATTTCAGGTTTTACAATAGTTGACGAAAATATTTTTGTTGAAAATAATATCTTCCAAGAGTCTGGTTTGATTGAGCATATGGCACAATCGGTTGCTTTATATACTGGTTTTCAGTATTTTTTAAAAAAAGAACAGCCTCCAGTAGGGTATATTGGCTCGATTAAGACAGTTGAAATTTTGCGCTTGCCCAAATTAGGAGAAAACATTCAAACGACTGTTCATATTATCCAAGAGTTTATGGGGGTAACTTTGGTTGAGATTTCTTCCAAAATAGACAATGTAGAAATTGCTAGTAGTCAAATGAAAACGGTATTAGCTAGTCAATAATAGTATGCAAAATTATCCTAATGCGATTGATATTCAAAGTTATTTACCACATCGGGCACCGATGTTAATGGTGGATTTTATTTTGGAATTGAGTGCTCAAGAGGTTAAAACTGTTTTAGAAATAAAAAAGGACAATATTTTCGTTCAAGAGAACCTTTTTTCTGAAATTGGTTTAGTAGAAAATGCAGCGCAGACTTGTTCGTCTATTGTGGGTCAATCCTTTTTCTTAGACGATAATCAAAGAGTAAAAACAGATGTTGAGGTTATAGGCTTTATTAGTGGTATAAAAAATCTAAAAGTATTTGATTTAGCTAAAGTTGGTGATGTTATCCATACAAATTCAGTTTTAGTATCTCGTTTTGATACTGATGGATATAGTATTTGTACTATGAGTAGTTCTATTTTTATAGAAGAAAAGTTGATTTTTGAAGCAGAGATGAATCTTTTTATACAAGAAAAAAAGTAAAATGAAATTAGAAGAAGTTCCTCAAGATAAAAGTAATCTTTCAAAAAATAACGTAAGAGAATTGTGTTATGCAACGGATAAAGAAGGAAACTATTCCACTGTATTAAGTGAAGGGTGGGAGCCTAAAACTATAGCTTTAACGAATTCTATTCAAGATATTGAAGAACGTATTGAAATTGCAAAAGCAAATGTAAAAGCAGGTATTAATAGTCCAATTGTATATTTTATGGAATTGCATAAAATGGATTTAATGGTGCTGTCAGATTATGTAGGAATTTGGCAATGGCGCATTAAAAGACATTTTAAGCCTACTGTTTTTGCTACATTAAATGAAAAAATATTATTAAAGTATGCAGATGCTTTTAGCATCACTATTGAGCAACTTAAGAACTATAAAGGAGAATAATGAATACTAATTTTGTTCATCATCAATCTGCCCATTGTGAAAATGGAGTAGCATCAAACTTATTAAAACACCAAGGAATCAATATTAGTGAACCTATGGTGTTTGGAATTGGTTCTGGTTTATTCTTTTTTTATTTGCCTCTTTTAAAAGTAAATCATGCGCCTGCAATTAGTTATAGACCTATGCCAGGTTTTATATTTAATAAAGCAGCAAAAAGATTAGGAATCAAAGTGAAACGAGTTAAATTCTCCAATTCTCTTCAAGCTCAAAAAGCCTTAGAAGAGAATCTAAAAAACAAAATCCCAACAGGTTTACAAGTTGGTGTTTATAATTTAACTTATTTTCCGGACGAATATAGGTTTCATTTCAATGCCCATAATTTGGTAGTTTATGGAAAAACAGAGAGCACTTTTCTAATTAGTGATCCAGTTATGGAAACCACAACAGTATTAACGGAACAAGAATTAGAAAAAGTACGTTTTGCTAAAGGACCTCTAGCTCCTAAAGGACATATGTATTACCCAATTTATATACCTACAGAAATGGATTGGGAAAAAGCCATAAAAAAAGGAATTAAAAATACGTGTAATGATATGCTGGCTCCTATTCCTTTGATTGGAGTAAAAGCAATACGTGTGGTTGCAAAACATATCAAGAAGTGGCCTACCAAAAGAGGAGTCAAAATAGCAAATCATTACCTTGCTCAAATGGTGAGAATGCAAGAGGAAATAGGTACTGGTGGTGGCGGATTTCGATTTATTTATGCTGCCTTTTTGCAAGAAGCTTCTGTGATTTTAAAAAATGAACATCTTAAAGAATTATCTATTGAAATGACTTCTATTGGTGATTTATGGAGAGATTTTGCTGTAAATGCCTCAAGAGTTTATAAAAATAGAAGTAATCAGAATGATGTTTACAATAGCTTATCTTCTGAATTGTCTCATATTGCTGATTTAGAAGAAGCATTTTTCAAAAAATTAAAAAAGGCCATCCAATAAATGACTAATTCAATTATAGAAATAAATAAGCTTTATAAAAAGTATAAAGAGGCTGATGATTTTTCTGTCAATGACCTTAGTTTGGTTATTCAAGAAAATGAAATATTTGGTTTACTAGGGCCTAATGGTGCTGGAAAAACAACATTGCTCTCTATGCTTTGTGGTTTGATAAAACCTACTTCAGGTACTTTTTCTATAGATAAAATGACTTATGATAAAGAGGCTAATACTATTAAAAAAATTATTGGCGTTGTTCCTCAAGAGTATGCATTGTATCCAACATTAACTGCAAAAGAGAATTTAATGTATTTTGGAAGTATGTATGGTTTAAAAGCTAATGATTTAAGTAATAAAGTTGACGATGCTCTAGATTATCTTGGTTTGTTGAAATTTTCAAATAAAAAAATAGATACTTTTTCTGGAGGGATGAAAAGACGTGTTAACTTAATAGCAGGGATTCTTCATTCACCTAAAGTTTTATTTCTCGATGAACCCACTGTTGGGGTAGATGTTCAATCTAAAAATGTTATTATTGATTATTTAAAAGAGCTTAATTCTAAAGGAACTACTATTATTTATACCTCTCATCATTTGTCTGAGGCTCAAGATTTTTGTTCTGAAATTGCGATTATTGATCATGGTAAAATTTATGCTCAAGGCACTCCAAATTCTTTAATAGAACAAACTGCTGATGCACACAATTTAGAAGATGTTTTTATTTCATTAACTGGTAAAGAACTTCGTGATGCTATATAAGTTTTGGATGACGGTAAAAAAAGAAATGCTCTTACTTCAAAGAGATTTCGGTGGGCTAGTAATTCTATTTCTAATGCCTTTAGTTCTTATTATTACGATTACATTAATTCAAAATGCTACTTTTAAGTCGCTTTCGGATAATAAAATTCCAGTTCTTCTTGTAGATAATGATAATGGATCTATATCAAAAACGGTAAAAGAGAATTTAGGACAAAGCGGTTCTTTTAGTATAGTTTCAGAAATTGATGGAGTTAAATTAAATGAAACTTCTGCAAAAAATGCCGTTTTTAAAGGAAAGTTTCAATTAGCTATCATTATTCCTGAAAAATTAAGTGCTGATTTACAAACTAAAGTCAATCAAAATGTAAATAAAATATTAAGTGGTTTTGGGGTTGTAGACTCTTCAACGATTATTAATAAACCAATTGCTATTTCTCAAAAAGAGGTCAGATTGTATTTTGATCCTGCAACGCAAATGACATTCAAAACAGCGGTTAAAAGTGCCATTGATAAAATGATTTCAAAGATTGAAACGCAATCGATCTATAAAACTTTTCAAGACCAATTGGGAGAAAGTGATGCAACAGTTTTTGATCAAAAAAGCTTTATTACTTTCAAAGAGATTGTACCTACTGTTGATAATAAAGAAATTTTGCCTAATTCAGTTCAACACAATGTACCTGCTTGGTCATTATTTGCAATCTTTTTTATTGTGGTTCCTCTTTCTATTAATATTGTTAAAGAGAAAAGCCAAGGAACTCAAATTCGTTTAATCACTAATCCAGTACCTTATGCGATATTAATAGCAGGTAAAACAGCAACTTATTTGTTGATTTGTATTATTCAGTTTTTATTGATGGTAGCTGTTGGGGTGTATATATTTCCTTTTTTAGACTTGCCAGTTTTGGATGTTTCTGGGAAAATGTTGTACTTGTTAATAGTAGCCTTATTCTCAGGATTAGCCGCTATAGGTTTTGGAATTTTGTTAGGAACTATAGCTAAAACACAAGAACAATCAGCTCCTTTTGGCGCTACATCTGTTGTGATTTTAGCCGCTATTGGTGGCGTTTGGGTACCCGTGTTTGCAATGCCTAAAGTAATGCAGTATGTTGCTCATATTTCACCTATGAATTGGGGTTTAAATGCCTTTTATGATGTACTCTTGCGCAACGGTAGTTTTCTTGATATTTTCCCTGAAATTATTTTTCTATTTTTGTTTTTTATATTAACCATTTCAATTGCAATTCTGTATGATAAAAAGAAAAGAGCTGTATAACGAAGCTACAGAATTAACAATCTCTAAAGAGATTCGAGTGCGTTTTAATGAAACTGATCCCCTTGGTATTGTTTGGCATGGATACTATATAACCTATTTTGAAGATGGAAGGGAAGCTTTTGGTCGTCATCATGGAATATCCTATTTAGATGTGCACAAACATGGATTTACTACTCCAATTGTAAAATCGGTTTGCGAGCATAAATTGTCCTTGCGTTATGGTGATGTTGCCAGAATTGAAACGACTATAGTAAAGACTCCAGCAGCAAAAATGATTTTTACATACAAAATATTTGATGTAAATAATGAAATCGCTTGTATTGGTGAAACAGTCCAAGTGTTTGTGGATAAAAATGGTGATTTAAATTTAAATTGCCCTCCTTTTTATGAGGAATGGAAACAAAAAGTAGGTTTAAATGAGGAATAAAAACTGTTATATTACACATTCCAATTGCATTTCGCCTTTAGGATTTGATTTAGAATCAAATTTTAAAGCGCTATCTCTTGGTATATCTGGGATTAAATATCATGAAAATTCACCTTTATTAAATTCACCTTTTTTTGCGGCTACTATTGATTCCAATCAATTAGATACTGCTTTTTCTGTTATTGAAAAAAATCAAAATTTTTCAAGACTTGAAAAAATGATGATATTGGCTTTAAAACCAATTGTTAACCATCAAAATATTTCCAGTAAAACAGCCTTTATACTTTCAACCACTAAAGGTAATATTACAGCTTTGGAAAATACTAATAATTCTATTGACCAAGCACATTTGTCTACTTTAGCAAAAAAGATAGCAGATTATTTTGGGTTCTTAACAGAACCAATTGTAATATCTAATGCTTGTGTATCGGGTGTTTTATCTGTTGCGGTTGCTAAAAGAATGATTCAATCAGGTCTTTATGATAATGCTTTTTTAGTTGCAGGGGATGAAGTTTCTAGTTTTGTTCTCTCTGGTTTTAATTCCTTTCAAGCAATGAGTGATAATCCTTGTAAACCCTTTGATAAGGACCATAATGGGGTAACTTTAGGGGAAGCTGCGGCTGCGGTTTATATCACTTCTGATGAGAGTACTATTAGTAAAGGCGCTATAAAGATTATTGGCGATGGTGCCGTAAATGATGCCAATCACATTTCTGGCCCTTCTAGAACTGGCGAGGGGCTATATAAGAGTATTAAATGCGCTCTTAAAGAAGCTAATATTACTGAAGAGGCTATTGATTATATATCTGCCCATGGTACTGCAACTTTATATAATGATGAAATGGAAGCTGTTGCATTTAACCGTTTGGCATTTGAAAATGTCCCTGTCAATAGTTTTAAAGGTTTTTTTGGACATACCTTAGGGGCTTCAGGTTTATTAGAAACAGTTGTCGCAGCCTATTGTGCAAACCATAATTTATTATTAAGCTCAAAAGGCTATAATGAATGTGGAACTACTCAAAAGTTAAATATTATAAAAGAAAATTCCGATAAGAAGATTTCATTTTTCTTAAAAACAGCTTCTGGTTTTGGAGGATGTAATACGGCAGTAATCTTTGAAAAAATCAATTAATTTGAAAACAGAAACGTACATATCAAGATATTGCCAAATTGAAAACAACGCAGTTTTTGTAGATGGTGTTAAACTATTTGAAATGAATGATGTTAGTTTTTCAGAGTTCATAAAAAACGCTTACAAGTTTTTTAATATTGATTATCCAAAATTTTTTAAAATGGATAGCTTGAGTAAATTAGCATTTTTAACAGCTGAGATCATTTTAAATAAGGAATGCGTACTTGAACATGAAAATGATATTGCAATTGTTTTTGCCAACACTTCTTCGAGTTTAGATACGGATATTAAACATCAAAGCTCGATTCAAAATAAAGATCAATTTTTTCCTAGTCCAGCCGTTTTTGTATATACACTACCAAATATTTGTGTTGGGGAAATTTGCATCAAACATCAGCTAAAATCGGAAAATGCTTTCTTTGTTTTTGAATATTTCCCTTCTGATTTTTTATTAAATTATAGTAATCAATTGATGGAATCTGATAAAGCAAATAAAATACTTTGCGGATGGGTTGAACTTTACCAAGAAAATTATAAATCATTTGTATATTTGGTTGATAAACAAGGTGAAATATTACATAACGAATTAAATATAAATACACTATACAACAAATAATTATGGAAGCACTAAAAGCAGAATTAAAAGCGAAAATTATTGAAGTTTTAAATCTTGAAGATATCTCAGTTGAAGAGATTAATGATAATGATGTTCTTTTTGGTGATGGCTTAGGTCTAGATTCAATTGATGCTTTAGAACTTATTGTTCTATTAGATAAAGATTATGGTATCAAATTAACAGATCCTAAAGAAGGGAAAAATATATTCCAGTCAATCAATACTATGGCGGCTTATATTGAAGCTAACAGAAAAAAATAATTAATATAAATGTCTATAAAAGTTGCTATTACTGGAATGGGAATTATTTCTTCAATTGGAAATTCAGTTGAAGAAAATTACAATGCCTTAATTTCTGGTAAAATGGGTATTACTGATATTCAAAATATTGATACTATTCATAAAGAAGTTATTAAAGTTGGTGAAATTAAATTGACAAATAAACAATTAGAGCAACGCTTAAATATATCCTCTGATAATAATTTTTCAAGAACGGCTTTATTGGCTACAATTGCCACTAAGGAAGCTCTTGAAAATGCTCAGATTAAGGATGTAAATGAATATAGAACTGGTTTAATCTCTGCTACTAGTGTAGGAGGGATGGATATGACAGAGCGTTATTATTATCAGTATTTTGAGGATGAAACATGTAGAAAATACATCAACACTCAAGATGCCGGTGATACTACACATTCTACAGCTAATTATATAGGATTAAAAGGCTTAGTCACTACAATTAGTACTGCTTGTTCTTCTGCTGCTAATGCCATTATGATGGG
>CANCJZ010000143.1 GCA_947378465.1 Flavobacteriaceae bacterium | reverse complement strand
TATATATATAGGTGTCGTATTTATTAACCCAGCTTTTCTTTTATTAATTGGTACTTTATGGATACAATTAAGCCTACCTATATATAGGTAGGCTTAACTTTAATATATAATATATGGTGTGGTTTGTTTTCTGATAACTGTTCATTAGGTAACCAGGATTGACAATAGCCTTTTCTCTTTTGCTTTACTTCAACAAACCTTCCAATGGTTTGAGTTGTTCCATATTAATTTTTGATTCTTTTAGAACAGACAACATCGTCAACAAATTATCAGGATTCATATCTTTCCCTAAAACTCTCAAAACTGCAAAACCATTTTCTGTTTTATTACCATAAAGAATAAATTCATCAATATGATCTTCATTTCCAGTAAAACTTATAGAAGCAGCATCCTTACCTGAACCTACTTTAATAAGCTCTTGATACTTTTTATCTTTAAACACCTGATCCAATTCCGATTTTCGGGATTCGTATTCGGCTCTGTTCTGTTTATTCACTTTAAAAGCAAGAACATTGATTTTACTAAATGACTCCAAGGCTTTCTTTTGTTTATCAGTTAGCTTGGCTTTGTCTACATTTAATAATGACGATGACAAATCGAAGGAGATAAAATTAGGATTGTCCTGATTTTCTACAAAGTACTTTTGTAAGCTGGGTTTATTATCACAACTCAACAACAAAAGACTTGCTGCGATTATTATATAAATAAGATATTTCATCGCTGTTTATTTTTTGGATTTACCTGCCTTTTTAAGTTCGTCTCCCCCTGGAAGGTTCATTTTATCGGTTAACGCTGAAAGTTCGTCAAGATTAAAATTTCCAGTAAGTGACATTAATACACTTTCCTCTTTACCTGATCCTTCAATAAACATCAACAACTCTTTTATTTGAGAATCATTCGCACCTGATTTGACAAAGATTTTTACATTTTTACCTTTATTATTGATTCGCATTAACTCATCAAGACCTGAGCTCTTGATGTATTTATCAGCTGTTGCTTTCATATCATCAGCCTTCTTGTCACTGCTGGTAACAAATACTTTTAGATTGTCCAGTTTTTTAATAAGCTCGATGTATTGTTTCGAATCTTTATCCGTTGGGTTTACTTTACTCAAAAGAGAGAACATCTTTTTGTTAACGATTACCGTAGTAATATCGTCTTGATTGTCGAATTTGTCAAAAACTGATTGCGCAAAGCTGTTTGACGCTACAATTAACAAGGTGATTAGAATTACTTTTTTCATGATTTCTGTTGTTTTTTGATTATTTTAAAATTTGTCTTTTTGAGTTTTCATACTCATTTATATAACTAACACTTTTGATTCCTACATTTAAATGTTCTGACACTAGATCAAGTGCCTTTTGTGTTTCTTGAAGGGCAACTTCTGGATTATCACAAGTTCCGTATTCACCAGACACTTTTTCTTTTTGAGGAAGATTTTGAATTGCAATTCCAATTCCAAACATTAACACTAAAGAAGCAGCCACGGACCACCAAATGGTTTTGTTTGTTTTTGCAACTGCATTTGGCAATATATTTTTAGAATATTCTTCTGTTTGTGCTTGAGTAAAATACCCAAACATTGCTTGATATTGTTGTAAGTGAGGAGCTACATTAGCAGAAGAAAAGTAATCTTTCAATAGTTTTTCTTCATTAATAGTAGTTGCTCCTTCGAAATATTTCTCTAGTAATTGTTCTATATTATTTGATCCCATAATTGTGTGTATTGGTCATGTATTCTCTTATCGTTTTTCTTGCTCTTGAAAGGGCTACTCGAATAGCCGTTTCATTCATATCTAATATTTTGGCGATCTCTTCAAATTCATATTGCTCAATGTCTCTCATTTGAACGATCAGCTTTTGTTGCTCTGGAAGTTGTTCCATAATGCGTTCCACCCAGGACCATGAGTCGCGATCTTCGACTTTGGTTTGTAAGCTTGCTTCTCTATCGGTATAATTGCTGTGTACAATCGACAAATTAGAAGCCCTTTTTGATTTCAATTGATCGAGACAGTAATTCTTAGTCATGGTCATGGCCATTGCCTCAACACTATTCAATTGGCTAAGCGTATCATTTTTATTCCAAAGTTTTACCAAAACTTCCTGAGTCGCGTCTTCCGCTTCCTCAGTACTTACCAACAATCTTTTTGCCAAACGAAAGAGTTTGTCTTTAAAAGGATTGATAATCGATATGAATTCGTTTTGGTTCATTAAAGAATGTTTTGAATGCTGCTTATAAGGTAAAGACGAAGCAGTATTTTATTTGTTACAAGATAAAAAACATTTTTTACAATACTAAAAAAACGCCTTCAAAGTACATCACTTTGAAGGCGCTTATTATAAGGTATTAGTTGGTATTATGGATTTAGGGTTGAAAGGGTATTAGGTGCTTAACATTTTACAAAATAATATTCACCCCTAATTTGAAGTTTCTACCTCTCGTTGAATACCCAATATTTTCCACAAAGTTCTCATTAAAGATATTCGTAACCGTTCCAAAAACCGTCATTCGATTCTTCACTAAATCATATTTAAGCAAAGCATTGACCAATTGATACGAATGCAAACTAACATATTGTACAGCATAGGTATTTCCATCAAAGAAAGAATCGCTGCGACCATTTACATATTGATAACTCGCATTGAATAGAAATCTTTTAGTAAATTGAACATCAATATTGGCATTCCCTTTATGTTTAGGGATTAATTTATTTATTGCATTATCCACCTGAGTAAAGGCATAGTTCCCATTGATTTTTACTTTAGAAGTGATTGCAAAGCTCAATTCGGATTCAATTCCTCTTGCTTTATTCTTTCCATCAATGTTAATGTATTTATTATTTGGACTGAATCCTATAGAGTTATTCTCTTCACGATCGAATAAAACAACATTCCAAGTCAGTTTTTTATTCAATAATTGTGTTTCAAATCCTGCTTCTATCGTGGAGTTGTCCTCTGGTTTCAAATTTATATTCCCATATTGAGAGTATAATTGGTACAAACTTGGTGTAATATAGGCGGTACTGTAGGAAGCAATCAATTTTAATGGAATTCTTGTTTTAAAATTATATGAAGGATTAATATTGAACACCCCTTGATTCCCATACTGGCTGTGCATATTATAACGAGCTCCAATATTGAAATTCAAACCCGAATCAGCCGAATACACACCTGTAAAATACGGATCGATCATATTGAACTTCGTATCATTTCTAGTAATCGCATCATATGGCGTCAAGGTTGCCATATCGTGAAATTGATAATTTACTCCTGTTACTAAGAAGAATTTAGGATTAAAAGTATATTTGTTATATCCATCCAAAAGCACACTTCGCGACTTGTACAATGAGTTTTCCATAGCACTCGTCCAAGTATTTAATTCATCATAAGATCTTTGGATTCGGGTAAAACTCGAATTCAACACCATTTCACCCTTAGCATATTTGTATTTAGGCACAAAACCAAATCGGAATTGCTCTGTGGACGTTTTATTCTTATCTGTATCGTTGAATCCAGTGTTATCATAAGGAAAATCATAGTCATTTTTGATTTTGTCATAATTCGCAAAACCATCCAGCTTTAATTTTTTGGTAATTGCCACCCCTACTTTAGTGATATAATTCAAACGAGAAAAATGATCGTTTTCATAATTCAAACTAGGATCTGGTGCGGCCACTTGCGACATCCCTCCTGTTTCGGTACTATTAAAACCGGTATAAAAATTAAACTTCTCTGTTCGAGCGGTCAATGAAAGCCCCTGATTAAAGTCTTGCCCATTGACTTTGGAATTGTTGGCAGTGTTATTAGAGCCTATGTTAACATAAGCCGTTCCGTTAATTCCTTTTTTAGCGCCTTTTTTAAGCGTAATGTTGATAATTCCTGAGGCTGCTCCGGTACCGTATAAAGTACTGGAAGCTCCTTTCATAATTTCAATCGACTCCACTTGATCCACTGGAATCAATCGCAAATCGTATTCCAAGCTGATTCCCGAAGCATCGGTAATAGGAATCCCATCAATCAAGATGAGCACCTGACGATTTTTACCCCCACGAATATAGTACCCGAGGTTCTTTCCATTAGCCGATTGATTTCCACTCCTACTGCGGTACTCAATACTTGAGCAACATTTTGACCTGACTTTTTCTGCAAGTCGTCCTGAGTGATTTTGGTGATTACTTTTCCTGACTTTTCTTTGCTTTGCGCAAATTTAGTGTCAGAGATTACAACCTCATCTAATACGTTTACTTTAGATGATTCTTTCTCCTGCGACAAAGCAGCAGAAGTCATAAGTAGCATTAATGCACTTATGTGAAGGATTCTTTTGTTCATTTTTTAAATTAAAAATGTTTCCAATAAATGGGAGAAAAGCATAGAATTACCCATACCCAAACCTTTTTTCCCGAAAGTTTGATACTCAATGTATAAAGGCAGGTCTCCTGGCTTGCGTCTTGTTGTTGGACCTTCCCATTTGAGTGATTTCAAACAGTGGTATGAAGAATAACAACAAGCTTTATAGCTTACAGTTGCGGGTACAGCTCAAGATTATAAAACATAGAAATGAAAACGAATTTCAAACCAACACTCTGGTTTTTCTACATTCTTTACTTGATTCCCTTTTAATGTTACTCTGCAAAGAGCAAAGCAACAACCGAAATACAGCGCAAAAGTAATAGATTCTGATTAAGAAGCCAACTAGATTTCGAATTCTTTTCCGTCATCTGCCAATGCTACATTAGGAAAGATGATAGCTGCTTCTTCACGAAACAACTCAATATTCCCATAACGAGTAGAATAGTGTCCTAACAGCAATTGTTTTACATTGGCTTTTTGCGCAATGGTTGCGGCTTGTTTGGCTGTAGAGTGCATTGTTTTTTCAGACAAATGACTTTCACTTTCTAAAAAAGTACTTTCGTGGTACAGTAAATCCACGTTTTGAATAATAGGAATGATGCTTTCGTCGTACAAAGTATCACTACAAAAAGCATAGGATTTAGCGGTTTGAGGATCAAAACTCAATTCGGCATTAGGAATCACACGTCCATCGTCTAATGTGATGTCACCTCCGTATTTTATTTTATTAAAATACAATTTATCGATTTGATACGCTTCAATGCGCTCAATGTTGAGTTTGCGTTCTTTATTTTTTTCTTGAAAAAGGAAACCATTCGTATACACTCTATGACTTAAAGGGATGGTTGTGACAATCACTTGTTCATCTTCAAAAATGATTTCTGATTCTTTAGATTCCAATTCGTGAAAATACAAATTGTATCCTGTAAAGGAACCCGATGCTCTAAGTTGCAATAAGATAATCTCTTTAATCCCCTTCGGACCGTAAACGGTTAAATCACTTTCGCGATTGAGCAACATAAAGGTGGAAATTAATCCTATCAATCCATAGAAATGATCGCCGTGCAAATGGGAAATAAAGATGTGATTGATGCGAGAAAACTTGAGTTTGCTTTTGCGCAATTGTACTTGTGTTCCTTCGGCACAATCAATTAGAAACAACTTATTCTTGATTTCTAAAACTTGTGATGTAGGATTGGAAAGCGTTCGAGGCGTTGCAGCATAGCAACCTAATACGGTTAATTTCAAAGTAAATTATTCTTTTTTCTCGTTTTCGATTTTGCCTAATTTCACCACTTTAATGATGACATAGGCTAATAGGCCTACATTAATGGCCAACTTGAGGTAATCAAATTCCATTGTTTTTAATCCTTTGATGACATTTCTCGTCAGGAGAAAAGTCAGGACAAATAATACCACAACGTAAATGTATAAGATGGTTTTGCTATTTAATTTCATTATTTGCTGTGATTAAAATCCTAAATCTCTTTCAATTTCTTCCATTTCAATAATATCGTGGGCTTCTTGAACGGAAGGCACTGCGATAAGTTTGGCAGGAACTTTATTAAAATCAATATTCTCTACAGCAATCACCAACGATTTTTTCCCTTTACGGTGTGTTTTCGACAAATCCGCAAAAGTGATCACGTCATTTAAAGTAAGATTTTTATCGTGTGTTAAGTCCAGAATCAAATTTTGTCCCGCAAAACTATGATGTTCCGCAGTAAGCTTTTGAAGAAATGATTGCACCTCTCCCTGAGTATCTTTGATGATGGTGGTATGTCCTTTATGTTCTACTTTCATGGCATTCTTTATTTATTTCTTTTCCGTAAGCAAGTGCTAATTTAATTAATTTTATTGGTTTTGATACTAAGCCCTATTTTATTTTAATAGGATGGATTTGAGTAAGCGACATCCGTATAATCAGCTACACTAACTTCAAATGTTCCTTTTACAATCTTATGCTGTGGTGATGGCTTTATATTTTTATAAAAATATATAGCCTACGGTATTCAGCGGTCTGTTTTTTATTTTAAAAAAATAAAAAACACTACTCCTTACTGCTTAATTTTAGATGCCAACAGATAAATCACAGCCATTCGCACCGCTACTCCGTTCTCCACCTGATCCAAGATTACTGATTGTTGCGAATCGGCTACATCCGAAGTGATTTCCACACCACGGTTGATAGGCCCTGGGTGCATAATCACGATTTCCTTATTCAAGGAATCCAATAAAGCTTTGTCAACCCCATACTGCTGAGCGTATTCACGGGTTGATGGAAAGTAATTCACATCCATACGTTCGTTTTGAACGCGTAACATATTGGCGACATCACACCATTCAAGCGCTTTGCGCAGGTTTGGTTCCACAGTAACACCCAAACTTTCAATGTATTTAGGAATTAGGGTTTTGGGACCGCATACCTTTACTTCGGCACCTTGCATTTGCAAGGCATAAATATTCGACAACGCTACACGGGAATGCAAAATATCTCCCACAATGACTATTTTTTTACCAGCTACCTCACCCAGCTTTTCGCGAATCGAAAAACTATCCAATAAGGCTTGCGTAGGATGTTCATGTGCTCCATCCCCAGCATTGACAATACTCGCTTTGACATTTTGCGACAAAAAGTAGGCCGCACCAGGACTCGAATGACGCATCACCACCATATCGACTTTCATTGATAATATATTATTGACGGTATCGATTAAGGTTTCCCCTTTTTTAACGGAGGATTGAGCTGCTGAGAAGCTAATTACATCGGCCGAAAGTCGTTTTTGAGCCAACTCAAAGGACAATTTGGTTCGGGTACTGTTTTCAAAAAAGATATTTGCAATAGTGATATCACGTAATGAAGGTACTTTTTTAATCGGTCGGTTGATGACTTCTTTAAAATGATCAGCTGTTTCAAAAATCAAATCGATGTCCTCTTTGACCAGATGTTTTATTCCTAATAAATGGTTTACACTTAATTCTTTCATTTATTGTTTATTTGTTGTGTTGCGTATATTTTAGGTTGTAGGTTGTTTTTTATAGGTTGTAAGTTGTTGTTGTTTTAGGTAGCAGGTTATAGTTATAAATTGTGGGCATTGATAGGTTATTCGTATACTAAACACAATATCTTTCATCTTGCTTCTTGCTTCTTTCCTCTCACTTCTATTCTATTTATGAACTTCCTTGATCAATGTTGACCGATTTATGATTATTATATTTTTATTTTCCCCAACCCTTGCAGGGTTTTAAACCCTGCAAGGGTTCGAGACGTGAATTTTTATAGTAATTATAGCTTTTAATATATGTCGTCCCTACGGGACTTCTTTATTATAATCATTTATTTTGCTACTTATATGCTACTCCAAAAAGGGCTTTTCAAATTCCGCAATATCTTGTGCTTCTTTCCTCTACCTTCTATTCTATTTATGAACTTCCTTGATTAATGTTGACCGATTTATGATTATTATATTTTTATTTTTCCCAACCCTTGCAGGGTTTAAAACCCTGCAAGGGTTCGAGACGTGAATTTCTATCGTAATTATAGCTTTTAATATATGTCGTCCCTACGGGACTTCTTTATTATAATCATTTATTTTGCTACTTATATGCAGCTCCAAAAAGGGCTT
>CANCJZ010000142.1 GCA_947378465.1 Flavobacteriaceae bacterium | reverse complement strand
ATCATTGGAAAGAAATTATGTCCTACTTCGTGACAAATTACGCCTAACATTCCGTATTTAGTTTGGTCAGTATATTTTCCTTCTGCATCTGGACGACCATAATTCCAACAAATCATTGGGTATTCCATTCCTTGATCTCTTGCGTTGATTGAAATTGCTTTCGGATAAGGATAATCAAAAGTATAACTCGAATAACTTTTTAAAGTATGTGCAATAATTCTTGTTGAATATTGTTCCCACAATGGATTTCCTTCTTTAGGATAAAGAGAAATTGCCATAGTTGTTTTTTCACCTACTTTAACGGCCATTGCATCGTAAATAAACTTTCGAGAAGTTGAAATCCCGAAATCGCGAACATTTTCAGCTTTGAATTTCCATGTTTTTTTCTTGTCAGAAAAGCCTTTTTCAGCTGCTTCTGCTTCTGCTTGCGTTACTATAATTACTGGTTTGTCAAACGATTTTTCCGCTTGAGCATATCGAGCCAATTGTGAAGGTGTAAACACTTCTGCTCTATTTAACAAATTCCCAGTAGCTTCTAACATATGATCGGCAGGAACAGTAATGTTCACTTCAAAATTTCCAAAAGGAAGTGCAAACTCACCTGCTCCCCAAAATTGTTGGTTTTGCCATCCTTCAACATCGTTATACACAGCCATACGCGGGTAAAACTGTGCTATAACGTATAAGTTATTACCATCTTTGTCAAAATGTTCGTAACCAGAACGTCCACCATCTAGTAGATAATTGTTAATGTTATACCACCATTTAATAGAGAAGGAAATTTTCTCTCCATGTTTTAACACTTTAGGTAACTCCACACGCATCATCGTTTGATTGATGGAATACTGCATTGGTTTTCCCAAGGCATCTTTGACATATTCGATATTGAAACCTCCATCGAAGTGTTCTTCCAAATATTTTCTAGAAAAAGAAGTCACAGACATTGCTGGATCCGTTTTATCGGCATTCACTAAAGGAGAAAGGGACTTACGCGATTGTTGGTTTTGATCCAACTGTACCCATAAATAGTCTAAAGCTTCTTTAGCATTATTGGTATAAGTAATGGTTTCGGAACCAAAAAGTTTAGCGTTTTTATCATCCAACTCCACATCAATTTTATAATCTGCTTGTTGTTGATAGTATTCAGGACCGGGAGCTCCAGAAGCCGTACGATACATATTTGGCGTAGCCAACAAGTCGTACATTTGTTTGAATTTATCTGGATTTCTCTCGCTTTGAGTATTTGCTTTTGAAGCTTCTTGAGCCACAAGCCCAATAGAGAAAAACAAAACTAAAACATTAATAATGGAAGCAATACATTTCATACCTAAAATATTTAAGGTGATAAAAGTAATTGTTTTTTTTGAGAAGCCGTATTGGAATAAATTTATTTTAACATTCCTTTAAAATTGTCGGAAGTTAACAACAGACTTTGCTTTTGTCCGTTAAAATTGGCTTGGATAATATTTTGTTGCTCGGAATGTTTTTCCATAATAATGGAATTCTCCACATCCAAGGTCTTTACTTTAGAAATTCCCTTAATAGTCAAATAGCAAATCAGCACATTATCTTCCACTTCTTTACTGTGAAGATCCATTGCTTTCGCTTGACCATTGACTTTAATTAGGAATTTCTCAGACAAATATTTTTTTAGCAAAACAACATCCTCTGCAGTTTCTTTTTCTGTCCCGACAAATGTTTTTTTGTGGTATTTGGCTTCAAGCGCTTCATTCAAATCGTCATAGAAAATACGCGCTGTAATTTGAAGCATTTTCTTTTTGGGTGCGAATTCGATCTGATAAATGGCTGTGTAAAACTTGTGGACTCCAAAACTCATCAAGCTCACCGCAACAAACAGTATCAAAAATGGTATTTTAATCCTTTTCATTTATTTGTTAATCAGCTTTTGGAATTCGTTTTTCTTTGAAATCAAAAAGTCCATTAACTCAAAATCCGACTGGTTATTCAATATTTTTTGAGCTTCAGGATCATTTTCACAGTATACCAAAAACAATCTTACTTGATCCTCTTTCAAATTCAAATCATCTGTAAAGAAACTATAATGCACTTTCTGCATCACTAATCGAGTGAAATCTTCATCTGACATAAAACTTATTTTTGAAGGATTCTTTGATTTTAATGACTTCATAACATCTTTATACAAACGAACAAAGTCAATTCCGTTTTGAGTTTGCCCATCATATACATTTTTCACTGCTGGCGATGATTTATCGTCCGCAGTATATTGCTTGTCGACTATAACTTGAGTAGATCCTTTAATAGGATTTGGTTTAGTATCAATATGCACTTCATCCAATTGATACACGTATAAATCTAAGGCAACAATCAAGGGTTGATCCTTAATTTGTTTTGCTGTCAAGACTACTTTTTTAGTTTTGAATTGCATACTTGAAAACACCAATGTGTCTTTTTCTTTTACATTCAAATCAAAACCACCTTCTTTATTGATCAACACACCTGTTTTCGAATTTGCATTAAACACTACTACATGTTCCACTTTAATAGAGTCGTTCATCACTTGCCCATGAAATGGTTTTCTTCCCTCTTTTTGAGAGAAAGCCATTTGGAAAAGGGAAAGAAAAGCAAGTACAGCGATTTTATTTTTCATCAGATATAAGTTTATTGAAATCTACGGCTAATTGTGTGATTAAAAAAACACAAAGGGTTTTATTTTTAGAATTAATTGCATTGGCAAAAGTAGCATCTTCTACCACATAATATTGAAATCCTTTAATATAATCTTGGGAAATTTTTAATTGTTCGACATAAAATTTTTCATCAAAGAGCATCTCGAGTTTATGAATCATCATCTCTTTTTGTTCAACTACTACTTCCTTCTTCAGCATTTTTGTTCTTCCCGAAATCTTGTTCAGTAAAGGATCCAAACCAGAAGCAAAACCGCCAATTCCCAATCCTAATCCAACACGAGCATAAGGATTACTTGCCGTGTTTAACTTTCGTTCCGAGGGTGTAAAGGTTTTCACATCTTTAGGAACAATACCCATGGCTACAGTATTGATTTTTTTATCCTCTTCAATTCGGACTTCTTTTAACTCTCTGGTAAGGGTTTGCATTTTGACCAAAATATAATTGGCCGCAATATCTTCTTTACTAACCATAACCTTTAATGCGATCAATTGGACGGAGGAAAAGGACAAGGAGTCACCCACTTTGGCAGGAATCGAAAAATACCCCTCACTTGAAGTCAGCACGCTTTGATTGTGATTCAAATTAGCCACTACTATTCCCTCTAAATCGACCGTATTGGCAATTACTTTTCCGTTCAACACCCTCTCCTCTTGCCCATAGGCCACAAAAGAAAAAAACAATACTAAAAAAGTAATTTTCACCATACTACTTTTGGTTTAACAATTCAAGGTATTGCACTGCTAATTCTCCCATTAGGAAAGTTGCCAATGTTTTGTTTTTTGAATTTAAAGCATCGACAAAATCTTTGTCTTCGATTATATAATATTGAAATCCTTTGATATTAATTTCCGGTATCTTGAGTTTATCTTTAAAAAAACTATCGTCATACAAACGTGAAATCTTATCGAGTAGAAATTCTTTTTTCTCAATTCCCGCTTCCTCCTTTAACATCTTAGTTCTACCACTGAACATATTGAATATTTTATCTACGCCATTCGTAGCGGTATATACTTTCCGTTCCGCTGGTGTGTAGGTTTTAACATTTTTGGAAACTATCCCCAAGGAAATAGAATTAATGTTTTTGTATTGCATCACTTTAACTTCATCCAATTGTCGCATGATGGTTTGCATTTTTACAAAAAACAAATTAGGCCCAAAATCTTCTTTTTTCAATCCTACTTTGACTCCTTTGAATTGTACTGCCGAGATCATTAAGGTATCACCTACTGTAGCTTTGATTTGGAAATAACCTTCTTGATCGGATAGTACTGCATTTTTAGTAGAAGCATTGAAAATATAAATCCCATCCAAGTCACTGGTATCTGCTAATATTTTACCCTTGAGTATATTTGCCTCAACTGTAGTTTGCGCCAAGCCATAATTACTGACAAGAAATAGAATCAATACTAATTTAAAAAGGTTAGCCATCAATCGTTTGGTTATATTAACATTTGGTAAAGATATTTTATTGCCCTCCAAAAAATTACCTAATGGAATACTAATTTTATGTTAATTTAAATATTAAGCTTTATTTTTACGTCGTAAACCACATTAAAATGAAAAAACTAATTATCGCCAGTACCTCAACCCTTCACGGAGGCGACTATATGGAGTATCTTTTCCCAGTGTTGAACAAACATTTTGAAAACTGCTCTACCATTCTTTTTATTCCTTATGCGCGTCCTGGAGGAATTACACACGATGAATACACCGAAAAGGTAGCCCTTGCTTTTTCAAAAATAAACAAAAAAGTTATTGGTATCCATCAATTTGACAATCCTATTGAAGCAATACTAAATGCTGAAGCACTATTTACAGGTGGAGGCAACACATTCCTGTTAGTAACACAATTGTACCACAACCAAGTTATTGAAGCTTTGAAACAAGCGATCGACAAAGGCACTCCGTATTTGGGTTCAAGCGCAGGAAGTAACATTACAGGGCTAAGTATGCAAACTACGAATGATATGCCTATAATCTATCCGCCAAGTTTTAACACCTTGGGAGCCATTCCTTTTAATTTGAATCCTCATTATTTGGATCCTGAACCTCAATCAACACACATGGGAGAAACGAGAGAAACACGAATCAAAGAATTCCATGCTTTTAATAGCACTCCGGTTTTGGGTTTACGAGAAGGAAGTTGGCTAGAAGTTCAAGGAAATGATATTGTATTAAAAGGAGCCCTAACCGCACGTCTCTTTTTACAAAATAAAATACCGCAAGAAATAGAAAGCGATACGAATTTGAATTTTTTAGAATAATTATAAAACACAAAAAACCTCAAGCAATGCTTGAGGTTTTTTTTGGAGCGGAAGACGAGGCTCGAACTCGCGACAACCAGCTTGGAAGGCTGGAGCTCTACCAACTGAGCTACTTCCGCTTTTGTGAGTGCAAATATATAGAATTACTTTTCTTCAATGCAAATTTTTTTTTACTTTTTTTTAATGTAGAAAAGGTTTTACAAAAATGAATACGCTTAAAAGTTTTATTATTAATTTGTTATCATTTACTTTGTAGACTAATTATTTTAAATGAAAATTCAAGAAATCCATTTTAAAGAAACTTTTCCGGTCCGACATCGCGTTTTGAGACAAGGGAAACCTATTGAAAGTTGTTTTTTTGAAGGAGATGATGATGCGACAACGGTTCATTTTGGCCTTTTTGATCCGCAAGAATGTATTGGAGTTGCTTCTATTTTTAAAAACAACAACAGTTTCTTTAATAATGCTGTACAATATCAGCTCCGAGGAATGGCGGTTATAGAAGCATTTCAAAGAAAAGGATTAGGCGAACAATTAGTAAAGTATACTGAAAATTATATCCAATTGAAGGAGGCAACACTCCTTTGGTTCAATGCTCGACAAACGGCAGTCGCCTTTTATGAGAAATTGGGTTTTGAAAAAAAAGGGGAAGCTTTTGACATTCCTGATGTAGGCACGCATTACTTGATGGTAAAAGAATATAAAAAACATTAAATGAAGAAACTCTACACGTCTCTATTCCTTTTAATCCTTATCAGCTTTGGTATCCAAGGCTTTACTTCTATACATTTCCATCGCAGTATATTCCCAAGTTTTAGTACCAAAGAAATCACCATTGATAGTTTGCTAATCAACACTTACAACAATACGCTACTTTCACAATTCTATAAAGAGAACCAATATCAAACCGTTTGGACAAACAAAAGCCAACGGGAAACTTTGATTGAGGAAATTTCCAAAGCAGAGGAAGACGGTTTGCAAACCACCGATTACAATTATTACAAACTAAAAAACTGGGAACAACAATTCAGTTCATTAGCGGATTCTATTGTAGTGCGCTATGATTTGTTGTTGACCATATCAGCTCAAAAATACATCAGTCATTTGTCAAAAGGAAAGTTAAACCCCCGGTTGTTATACAAAGATTGGGATTTGAAAACCAAAAAAATAGACGTTAACTCCTTATTAAACAAAGGCCTCTCCAAGGATAGCTTGGCCATTGTGATCGAACACTGCAAGCCACAGCATCCTATTTATAAAAAGCTCAAACGCGCATTACAATTATTGCGTTCCTATCCTGAAGAATCCATAGGCTTGGTCAATTTGCAATTAAAATTAGTCCCTTATTGCAAAAGCAACTATATGCCCATCATCAAAAAAAGATTGGCCTACTGGGGTGATTTAAAACAAAAGGACAGCGTCCCCAATACCGTTTACGATAAAAAAACGCAAGAAGCTATCAAAATATTCCAAGCGCGACACGGCCTTAAAGCCGATGCAATCATTGCGCGAAGTACCATTGATGCCTTAAACTATTCCAGAAACCAAAGGATTGAACAAGTCATTGCCAATATGGAACGCTGGCGGTGGCTGCCTCACGATTTTGAAAACCATTACCTTTTAATCAACATCCCAGATTACAATTTGGTCGCCGTAAAAAACAACGACACCTTACAACATCAACGAATCGTAGTTGGTAAAGACACACGAAAAACACCTATACTCACCTCTAAAATTTCAAATGTTATTCTGAATCCCAATTGGACAGTTCCGCCAACCATTTTAAAAGAAGATATCTATCCCGAAGCGGAGAAGGACCGAAGAGTTTTCAAAAAGAAAGGTTTGCAAATATTTGATTTCAAAAACAATGAAATCGATCCTAAGGACTGGACTATCGACGAAGCCAACAATTATAAATACGTTCAAAAACCCGGAAGAAACAACTCTTTAGGGGTAATGAAAATAAACTTCCCTAATAACTTTTCGGTATACCTACACGACACCAACCATCGAAATTATTTTGGCTTCACCAATCGTTCCTTGAGTTCTGGTTGTGTTCGTTTGGAAAAACCTCTGGAAATGGCTGAATATCTTTTGAACGATGCCGAGTTATGGAATAGTAAAAAACTCCAAGACACGACGAACATCAACCATTATTTCAAATTACAACAAAAGGAAATTGCAGCTATTGAAGCACGAAGATTAAAATTATTAGCCAAAAACCCTAAATTAGTATTCAAAAAATTAGATCTTCCTAAACCCGAATTAAAAACGATTTCCATCACTATTTCGGAAGACATTTTTATTTATCAATGGTATTGGACCGCATGGGAAAACCATGATATATTGCAGTTTAGAGAAGATATCTACTGTTTGGATGCTGATTTATATTCTAAACTTCGATACAATTTAAAGTCTAATTCCATTCCAAAATCAAAAATTTCCGACAAATACTATTCAAATTAGAATTGCGTTATTCCTTTAAACAATTTATATTTGTCCAGTAACCGAGAGCCTAAATGACTTATACACGCTACATAGTATTCCTCCTCACACTATTAATTCCTTTTAGTGGATTTGCTCAAAATCCCAAGAAGAGATTAAAGACGCAGTTCACTTCGGAACGAATTGTTCTGGACGGGGAATTTGATGAAGAAGCGTGGAAAACTGCCGAAGTCGCCACCGACTTTGTGATGATTGCTCCCGATAACGGCAAACCCATTCCCTATGAAAAACGAACGGAAGTTCGAATAGTATACTCCCACGAAGCCATCTATGTTGCGGCCAAACTTTACGATCCCGAGCCGAACAAAATCCCTAAAGAACTTACCACCCGAGACGACTTTGCCACTGCCGATTCTTTTGCAGTCTTTTTGAATGGATTCAATGACGGACAACAAGATTTCCGATTCTTTACAAGTGCGGCGGGAGTGCAAGGCGACTGTGTATATACCGAAACCAATGGGGAAGATTACACTTGGAATGCCATTTGGGCCAGTCACGCCAAAATCACTGATTATGGTTGGGCTGTTGAAATGAAGATTCCTTATGCGGCCTTGCGATTTTCACCTGAAAAAATACAAACC
>CANCJZ010000141.1 GCA_947378465.1 Flavobacteriaceae bacterium | reverse complement strand
ATTTTGTAGGAACAAATAAAATTGAAATTCAGTTTGATAAAACAAAAAGTAGTCCGTCAAACCTTCAAGCTTATAATGTAACTTCACATAAAGCAGTTGCGTTTATTCCAACGAATGACACCTCTAAATTTGTGCTTAATAATGTAGCTCCAGCTCAAATTATTCAGTTGAATTATGATTTGCCTGCGAATAAAATGACTACAACTCATACTGCTTATATTGCTTCAAAATCATTATCAACGGGTGCTATCAATGTGTTTTTTAATCATCCTGTAGATACGTCTTATAGTCAAATTCAAAATGCAGTTAACTTGTCCAATACCTTGGATGATCGATTGATTACTTATATTAATGCGTGTGTAAGTACGATGGATATTGCTATTTACAGTTCATCCTCTCCATCGGCTACTACTGGAATTGCAGGAGCAATTAATGCTGCGTATACTAGAGGGGTCCGGATTAGAGTGATTTATGATGGAAGTACTACGAGCCAAATGATTCCTTTGCTAAATAGTAATATTCCAACTTTGCCAAGTCCGACGACTTCTGCTTATGGTATTATGCATAATAAATTTGTGATATTTGATGCTGATAATGCCGATCCTAATGTACCCGTAGTGTGGGCAGGTTCCACCAATTGGACCGTTGCTCAAATAGATGGCCCCGACTTGAATAGTGTGATTACAGTGCAAGATCAAGCTTTAGCTCAGGGTTACAAAATAGAATTCGAAGAAATGTGGGGTGGAAGTACTTTAGCACCAAATACCACTTTATCTAAATTCGGACCCTACAAAACCGATAATACACCTCATCATTATGTGATTGGTGGCAAAAATATAGATAGTTATTTCAGTCCAAGTGATGGTACAAATGCTCAGATTATTGCGGCAATTAATACCGCAAATTCTGATATTGAAGTAGCTGCAATGGACATCACTCGTTCGGATATCAACACAGCAATCAACAATAAATTTATTTCAGGAATTACCAATATAAATATAGTAGTGGATAGTCAAAATCCATCTGGGAATCAAATTACTAATTTGCAAACCGAATTAGGTGCAAGTAGAGCAATAGTTTACTCGGGAGCAGGAATTATGCATCACAAATTTATGGTAGTTGATAATTTTAATAGTGCTTCGGATCCATTAGTATTAGTGGGTTCGCACAATTGGAGTACTGCTGCTGAAACTAAAAATGATGAAAATACATTGATTGTTCACGACTTGAATGTGGCAAATCAATATTATCAAGCTTTTGCTTACATCTTTCAATTAGCAGGTGGGGCATTGGCAACTCAAAACAATCATTCTTCTTCTGATTTAATAGCAATCGTTCCTAATCCTTCGAATGGAGTGTATGCAATTGCATCTAATACAGTATTGAATCAATTGCAATTGAATGTTTATGATGTGTTGGGGAAACTAGTGAAGACATCACATTATAATGAATTTTCCACTGAGATTTTGGATTTAAGCAATCAATCCAATGGGCTTTATTTTGTAGAAGCTAAGAATGATACTGCTGTTTCACATTATAAAATAATCAAGCAATAATATGAATCTTTCAATTGAAACTCCCGCTTTATTGTTTTCAGCAACTTCATTGATTTTGTTGGCTTATACGAATCGTTTTTTAACAATTGCTCAAATCGTTCGAGGCTTAAAGCAAAATTATGAAGAGAAAGAGAGTTCAAAGACTTTATTAGAAATCAAAAACTTAAACCTTCGTTTGACCTTAATTCGTTATATGCAAATGTTTGGAGTATTAAGTTTGTTTCTTTCCGTTTTTGCAATGATGTTATTGTTTATTCAAATGCCTACTTTTGGGATTTATTTGTTTGGATCAAGTTTGCTTTGTTTGCTTATTTCCTTGGGGATTTCGTTTTGGGAAATCAGCATTTCTGTCAATGCTTTGCGTTTGCATTTGAGCGATTTGATTGATCAGGAAAAAAGCAAATAGCGATTGTACACGACAAATGTTTTCCTTAAGTTTGAAGAAAGAAATACTATTTTTTCTTTATAAAAATAAAATCAAAGATTTACTAAAAATGAGAGATTTACAATCAATAATAGAAAAAGCATGGGAAGATCGTGCTTTATTACAAGAAGAAACTACACCCACTGCTATTAGAAAGGTTATAGATCTTTTAGATGCTGGAACCCTTAGAGTGGCAGAACCAGTTGCAGACGGTTGGCAAGTGAATGAATGGGTGAAGAAGGCTGTAGTTATGTATTTCCCAATTCAAAAGATGGAAACTTTTGAAGTTGGGATTTTCGAATTTCACGATAAAATTCCATTGAAAAGAGGTTATGCCGAAAAAGGAATTAGAGTGGTGCCTCATGCAGTGGCACGTCACGGAGCTTATATTTCAAAAGGAGTGATACTTATGCCAAGTTATGTGAATATTGGTGCTTATGTGGATGAAGGGACTATGGTGGATACCTGGGCGACTGTAGGAAGTTGTGCTCAAATCGGTAAAGACGTACATTTATCAGGTGGTGTTGGAATTGGCGGGGTTTTGGAACCCTTACAAGCAGCTCCAGTGATTATTGAAGACGGCGCATTTATTGGTTCTCGTTGTATAGTAGTGGAAGGAGTCCGCGTTGAAAAAGAAGCGGTTCTTGGTGCTAATGTTTGTTTGACCGCGTCTACTAAAATTATTGATGTTACGGGTGAAGCGCCAGTTGAATATAAAGGAGTAGTGCCGGCACGTTCAGTTGTGATTCCAGGAAGTTATACTAAAAAGTTTGGAGCAGGGGAATATCAAGTTCCTTGTGCTTTAATCATTGGAAAACGCAAGCCCTCAACAGATTTGAAAACATCATTAAACAATGCGTTAAGAGAATACGACGTAGCCGTTTAATTTTAAATAAATATAAAAAAGCAGCATATTGATCGTATGTTGCTTTTTTTATTATGCTTTTCTACCTATTTTTCTCTTTAAATACTTCTTTTTAGCGATTTTACGTTTAAAGGCGATTGACTTTTCCATTAAAATGGGATAGATATTTTCTTCCGGTTGATTGGAAAGATTAGCATATTTTTTAGCCACAACTTTTATCATTTGTTTGGACAACCACATCTTTTTGAAATTGTCCATACGTTGCGCGATGGATAATGATTCAAACTTCATTCGATTCAAATCAATTAGATAAAAATCATAGTTGCCCCCTCCTTTGTTTACGATTAAGGTGTTTCCTGGAGAATGATCTAGAAAGTTTACTTGAGCTTCGTGCATTTTAAACGTAAAAGCTGTGAACTGTTCCACTATTGTATCACGTTCAGGGAACAAAGGGTCGTGTATGAGCTCTCTGATGGTAAAGTCGTAGTCAATTTGTTGTGAAATATAATAACTATTGCCTAATAAGCCTAAAGCGCTTCGTTCCTCTATATAAGCAATAGGGAATGGCGTAGGGATGTTGTGAATTAGTAAATAGTTTGCATAGTCGTAGGAGCGTTTCGCTTTGGTACTTCTAAAAAAAGAATATATTATTGATTTGAATAATCCCGGTTTTTGAAAAAACTTAATATTTACCTTTTCTTCACCTAATCTATTTGATTTGATGGTATTTCGAGAGCCCTCAACAATTAGATCGCCTTCGTCAAAAAAGCTATTAACCAGTTGAAGTATAGCTTTTTCTTGAGCAATGTATTTGGGATTAATGATTATCTTCACTGTGTTGAATAATATTTTGGTTTAAAAGTATAAAAAATAGTACTTTGCACCAAGAAATACTTTTATGAAGAAAATATTAATCATTCAAAACAAGCGAATAGGCGATGTGCTTATTAGTTCGGTTATTGCCAATAATTATAAGGCAAAATATCCCGATAGTGAGATTCATTTAATGGCTTATGATTTTACACATGGGGTGATTCAAAACAATCCTAATATTGATAAAATCATTTCCATCAATGAAAAAGAACTTAAGAAGTTTGGCAATTTGCGTAAAATGATTGGACAAGTTCGTAAAGAACATTATGATATTATTTTTGATCCTTACTCAAAATTGCAGAGTCGTTTGATTTGTAAATTTGGTGGAGCTCGACAAACTGTGGGACATAAAAGTCGTAAAAAGATTGGGAATTTAGGTTATTACACCCATCCGGTGGCCATTTTAGATAAAAAAACCAATATTTGTGGTAAGGCTATTGAGGATCGAATTCATTTATTAAAACAAGTAGATACTTTTGAGGATATCAATTATGAGCCAAAGATTTTTCTAACGGAAAAAGAAAAGCAATTTAAAGTTTCTGAAAAATATCAAGATAAAAAGATAGTAATGTTGGGCGTTTTGGGAAGTACTCCTCAAAAGTCAATGCCTTATGAATACATTGCTCAAATTGTTGATTATATAGCTCAAACTTTTGATTGTTATTTGTTGTTTAATTATGCACCAAATCAAAAAGAAGAAGCCGATAAAATTTACGAATTGTGTCAACATAAATCCAATATAATTTTGGATGTTTATGCACCAAGCATCCGCGACTTTGCGGTATTAATGAATCAATGTGCGGTTTTGGTTTCCAATGAAGGCGGAACGGTTCATATTGCTAAAGCTTTGAATAAACCAACGTTTACTATTTTTTCACCTTATATCAATAAAGATGATTGGAGTAGCTTTGAAGACGGAAAGTTTCACAAATCGGTGCATTTGCTCGACTTTTTACCTAACGCCATTTCGGATTTATCGTATGAACAAAATAAAGAGATTGAAAAGAACCCGAGAGCGATGTATTTAAAGCTTACTCCTGAGATGATTGTTCCAGAGTTACATTCTTTTTTAGAAAATAATTTGTAGAAGACAGTTGTCAGTTATTAGTAATAAAAATAATGTAGTTATTCTAATTTATAATAAAGTAAAAAGCTCCCCAAAAAATAAATGTTGGGGAGCTTTTTATTTTATAAAAATAAAATCGATTATCGAATACCATTGACAATCGCAACGAAATCATCTGCTTTAAGTGCTGCGCCTCCGATTAAACCACCATCAACGTCGGGTTTAGAGAATATTTCTTTTGCATTATCTGGTTTTACACTTCCTCCATAAAGGATAGAAACGTCTTCGGCTACATCGCTTCCGAAAACAGAACGAACGGTTTCACGAATGAATTGATGCATTTCCTGTGCTTGTTCCGGACTGGCAGTTTCTCCTGTTCCAATAGCCCAAACAGGTTCGTAAGCTAAAACAATATGTTCCCAAGAAGCTTTGCTGATGTGGAATAAACCGTCGCGTAATTGGTTTTCAACTACATTAAAGTGTTGGTTGTTCTGACGGTCTTTTAATTCTTCTCCAAAGCAAAAGATGACTTCCATATCGTGGCTCAAAGCAGTATCTACTTTTGCGGCTAATAAAGCGTCTGTTTCGTGGAAATAGGCACGACGCTCAGAGTGTCCTAAGATTACAGTTCGTACACCTATACTTGTTAGCATACTTGCTGAAATTTCACCGGTATACGCACCGCTTTCGGCTTGGTGCATGTTTTGAGCAGCTACTGTAATATTTGTAAATTCTAAATGATCAGCGGCTGAAGATAAATTCACAAAAGTAGGCGCTACAATAATTTGAGCTTCGACATCGTGAGGAAGTTTGTCAATTAATTCATTTAATAAATCTTCTGTTTCCTCTGCATTTTTGTTCATTTTCCAGTTACCTGCAACAATATTTCTTCTCATTATATTAGTTTTTTAAAGTTGTATTAATTAATTCAAAATCGGTTTCAATAGCGCGGTAAAGTATAACTTGCCCCGTGGCATCTATTATTATGTATCTAGGGATCCAATCCAAATCGATTGCTTTACCAAAAGCACCTTTCATTCCTTCGGGATCATTACACCAATAGTGTTCGCCTTTTAATTCGTGTTTTTCGATGCCGGCTTTCCATTTGTCAAGAGCTTTATCCATAGAAACAAATAGGTACACGACATCAGGATTGTTTGCTTGAAGTTCTTTTACTTTAGGCATTGCTTTTACGCAATCGCCGCACCAAGAAGCCCAAACTTCCATTACGACTTTTTTTCCTTTATATTTATTAAGGATGTCTGCAAAGGATACATCTTTACCTTCGGTATTGGTTAGTTTTTCGGATAAAGATTTTTTGGAAAATTGTTTTTGCTGTGCATTAGTGCAAGATATGCTTGCTAAAACGATTACTAGGAGTGTTGCTATTTTTCTCATAAAATATTTTTAAACAAATTTAGAAAAACAAATCTAACCATCACTACTAAGTTTTGACAAATATTTCCAAGCGATTCACTATAAGGTTATAGTTGATTATTAAAAATCTTAGTAATTTAGCGATTCCAATTATATATAAAATGAAAGACCTAAGTAATTATAGAAAATCGTACGAGAAAAATGAACTATTAGAAACGAACATTCCAGAAGACCCTATTAATTTATTCCATCGATGGTTCTATGAAACGGAAGAATTTGGTGGAATCGATGAGGTGAACGCGATGACTGTTGCAACAATAGGATTGGATGGATTTCCGAAATCAAGGGTTGTTCTTTTGAAAAAGTTTAATGAAGAGGGTTTTATATTTTATACTAATTATAATTCTGAGAAAGGAAAAGCGATAGCAGTAAATCCTAATATATGTCTTTCTTTCTTTTGGACGAGTATGGAGCGTCAAGTTATTATTAAAGGAGTCGCAGAGAAAACAGAAGCGGTTATTTCGGATAATTATTTTGATTCCCGACCTGACGGGAGTAAATTAGGAGCTATTGCATCAGCACAAAGTGAAGTAATTCCTAATAGAGAGTATTTAGAAAGCAATTTGAAGCGTCTAGAAGAAGAATATGCAGGTAAAAACATCCCTAGACCTTCAAATTGGGGTGGTTACCTTGTGCGACCGGTAGAAGTTGAGTTTTGGCAAGGACGTCCTAATCGACTACACGATCGAATTCGATACCAATTGGAGGAGGATTACAACTGGAAAATCACGCGACTTTCGTCGTAGTTGTAGGAAAATACCCTGTTAAAACATAATTTTAGTGTATTTCATCGATTTTATTTGTCACTTAAGCGATATAGTTGTAATATTGAATAACAGAAACAAAGTAAACGTTCTTATCATATTACCTAAAGATTTTTGCCCCACATCTATCTTTAAAAAAAACAAATAAAATTAACCTAAAAGATTTTTGCCCCACATCTATCTTTTAAAACTTAACCTACTATTATGAAAGCAAAACTACTTAAATTGTTTGTGCCAATGGCATTGGTATTCACTATGATTTCATGTACAAAAAGTACATCAGATGAAGAAGTTGTTGATAAAACATTAATAACAAAATACGATTATTCACAAGATGAGTTGCAGTTAGCTCAATTGATTAATGATTACAGAGTATCGATTGGTTTGAATACATTACAAATCGTCAACCATATTTCATACAAATCAGAGGAGCACAATACGTATATGATTGACAACAATGTAGTGAATCATGATTATTTTGATGAGAGAGCAGAAAACATCATTGAGGTGTTAGGCGCAACAAAAGTAGGAGAGAATATAGCTTATAACTTTGTGAGTCCGTCATCAGCATTGAATGCTTGGTTGAATAGTGCGGGACATAAAGCGAACATAGAAGGAGATTACACCCATTTTGGAGTATCTATTTCAGTAAGTCCAACGACAGGAAAAAAATATTATACAAATATGTTTATGAAAAAATAATTGATTATAGTTTTGTTTGATTTTGAAAGAGGAATCGCGTCTTAATTTAAAGACGCGATTCTTTTTTGTTTAAAAACAGGATTTATTTTTTTTGGGTTGAAGGTTAAAGGATGCTATGGTTGTAGGTTCAAGGTGATAGTATGTTGAAGTTATAGGTTATAGGTTGTTATGGTTGTAGGTTCAGGGTGGTTATGGTGTGCAATAGGTTGGAGTTGTTAAGTTGTTGATAATGGTTAACGCCTTTTCGATCGCAGTAATGATAATTATGACGGGAGTAATAAGGATAACGTAGGCAATAACAAGAATGACGGCGGGAAGTATAATGTTTACAGTAAGAGTAATAAGAATAACGTAGGCAATAATAAGAATGACGGCG